>PKUY01000140.1 GCA_003131705.1 Acidobacteriota bacterium
CAAGAATGCCGATGATGACGACCACGATCAGAAGCTCGATAAGTGTAAAACCCTTTTTGCTGCGCATGATATTGATAATCCTCGAAAGGAAGCGGTTGGTTTATTGAGCAGCGTCGTGAGTTACGGCGCCGAGAGTGAGAACACAATTGGCAGGCTATAGACACCTGGTGCGTTGCTGGGCTGGGTGAAACCCGCCGCCCACACAGTCTTGAAAAAAACCTGCGCCGCGGACCCGTTGGAAGCAGAAGCTCCGGAAAGGAACAGAGCATCCGTGCTGGCGATGCCGACGTAGGTTCCAGCTGACGCGTTCGACCAAGTCAGATCGCTGATCGGCTTGACACCGCCAAGCAATCCGACATAGGTCCAGGTCGCTGCGTTCGAGGTGCGAATGTTCAGCGTCCAACTGCGATTCGCCTTGATCGTGAAGGTCGGGCCTGCGTCGGCGAGTAACGCGCCGATTTCGACCTGGTCAGCTGTTGGTGAGCTCAGGGTGCTGGTGGTCCCGCTCATACCGAGCTTGACCAGCGCATTCACGGTCGCGGAGGCGGTGTTAACGGTAAGACATCCACCAGCGTTGCCGCTGCACTGCGCATTTGCCTGGGTTGCGCTGATGGCTGATCCAAGCACCATCGCGGCCAGAAGATAACGGGTCGCGCTCATCGAATTGCTCCAAGGTTTACTGTGTGTTGGGCAGCCAGCGGTTGAAAGTGTTCGGGCTGTCCTTTTCTACATATAAGACGCGATGGGTGCCGTCCGAGCAACGCAAAAAGCGCGATGATTTTGGGTCCAGCCAGCGTAGCTAAGTATCTGTTGCATCGACACTTAGATATATCACAAATATGCGCTTATTGACCGGTTCGTGGCGAAATGCGAGAGCTGTTGCACACTGCGACACGCTCGAATTCCCGGGCTCCCGTCGGGCGCCCGCGCGTGTTAACATGTGTCAGCGTCCCTCGGGTCGAGGGGCGTATAGTCGTATTCGGGGCGTAGCGTAGCCCGGTAGCGCGCCTGCTTCGGGAGCAGGAGGTCGCTGGTTCAAATCCAGTCGTCCCGACCATCTCTTCTCTCCGCGCGAAACGCAGGTTTTTCGGTTGGCGCTTCACCCGCAGTGAAATTTCCATGCCGAATATTCTGATCACGAATGATGACGGGATTCACGCGCCCGGCCTGCGCGCGCTGGTGGAAGCGCTGCAGGATGTCGCGACGATCACGGTCGTCGCTCCATCGCGTGATTGGAGCGCCGCAGCGCAATCGCTAACTCTGCGTCAGCCGATCTACTGCGATAAGATTGCCGAGCGCGAGCATGCAATCGAAGGCACGCCGGCGGACGCGATGATCCTGGCGTTGCACACGCTGCTCAAGCAGAAGCCCGACCTGGTGATCTCTGGAATCAACCGCGGCGGCAACGTCGGCGAGAACGTCTATTACTCCGGGACGGTGGGCGCGGCGATGGAAGCAGCAATCAATCGCATTCCGGCCATCGCGGTTTCGGTAGTCTATGGCGGCAGAGAGTTCGATTTTGCGCCCGCGGCCGACTTCATCCGCATCCTCGCGCCACTGGTTCTCCGCGAGGGGCTGCTGCCTGGCGTGATGCTCAATGTGAATGTGCCGCAGAACTGGGGCGGAGAAATCCGTTTCACTCAGCAGTCGTCCAAGATCACGCGCAATTTGCTTCAGCCCGGCAGCGACCCGCGCGGCCGGCGCTATTACTGGCTTAGCGAGCAGCAGTTCAGCGAAGGGATCGAACCGGGCACCGACCACGCGGCGATTCGCGACGGCGCCATTTCCATCACGCCGCTCGAAGTCGATCGAACGCACGGGCCGTCGCTCGATCATCTGTCGCACTGGGCGAAGAGCCTCGACCAATCCAAGCGGAGCTGAGCGAGGACATTTTTTGCCGCAGCCCGACCCAGGCATCATTCTGCCGAGTGGTATGATATTTTAGTTTTCTGCTTCTCCGGGTTTGCGAACTGAAGCAACCATGCCGAAAAAAGCCGCCGCGACCAAATCCGAGGAAATCACCGTCGAAGGCATTTTTGGCCCTGGCGGGCTGCTCGAAAGGAGCCATCCGGGATATGAATTCCGGCCGTCGCAGCTCGCGATGGCGAAGATGGCCGACGACGCCTTTCAAAAGCACCAGCACACCGTGATCGAAGCAGGCACGGGCACTGGAAAGACGCTCGCCTATCTGATTCCCGCGATTCGCAGCGGCCGCCGCGTGGTGATATCGACCGCAACTAAGTCTCTCCAAGAACAGCTGTTCCAGAAAGACGTGCCGTTCCTTCAAAAGCATTTCGCTCCGAACCTGAAAGTCGCTCTCATGAAGGGACGAGCGAATTTTCTCTGCCGGCAAAAAGTTCACCAGATGGAGGGGCAGTCGGTCCTGAAAGGAATTGATGAGATCGACTGGTTCGCGCAGATAAAAGATTGGGGAAAGTTGACCGAAACGGGCGATCGCAGCGAGCTTACGTTTCTTCCCGACGATGCGGAGCTATGGAACCGCATTGACGCGCGCAGCGACCTGTGCACGGGGCAGAGCTGTCCCGAATTCCAGCGCTGCTTTATCACGGCGATGCACCAACGAGCGCAGGAAGCGGACCTCATCATCGTCAATCACCATCTTTTCTTTGCCGATCTCGCGATTCGCCAGGACGATTTCGGCTCGATCCTACCCGAATACTCCGCGGTGGTATTCGACGAAGCCCACGAAATCGAGGGCGTCGCGAGCGACTATTTCGGCAGGCAGCTTTCGAGCTACAAATTCGAAGAGCTGGCGCGCGATACGGAAAGTATGCTTCGCGTGCTGCGGATCGAAGCGCCACCACTGCGGAAGCATGTGGCCCGTGTGCGCGAACGCGCCCGCAGCTTCTTTGAGCGGTTTCCCGAACGCGAGGGACGCTACCCGTTCGGGCCGGCGGAACGGCATTCATTTCTCGATCAAAATCGAGAGGAATATGACGAGCTGGCATCGGCCGTAAAGCGACTCGAGGCTGAACTCTCCGCCCTCTCGCCGAAGCCGGAAGAAGTAGTTGCCATGGCGCGCCGCGCAGCTGAGATGCGCCGGGAGCTGGCATTTTTGCTGGAGACAGAAGAGAAAACTTACGTCTACTGGTACGAACGTCGCGGCCGGGGAATTTTTCTCGCTGCAACTCCGATTGACGTAAGCGAAATCCTGCGCGAAAAGCTGTTCGAACAATTCGACACAGTTGTACTTACTTCGGCGACGCTTGCCGTCGGCGGCCGGTTCGATTATCTGAAGCAGCGCCTGGGCGTGATGCCGGCGAATGAAAGCGTCCTGCCGCAGGAGTTCNNAGGAGTTCGATTACCCGACGCAGGCGCTGCTTTATATACCGCCTTCGCTGCCCGACGTTCGCCATCCGTCGTTTGCGGCGCTCGCAGCCGACGAAATCGCACGCCTGCTCGAAATTTCGCAGGGGCGCGCATTCTGCCTCTTTACAAGCTATGCACAAATGAGGGACATCTACGAACGAGTCTCGGGACGAGTGCCGTTTCCTGTTTCCCTCCAGGGAACCGCGCCGCGATCGATCCTGCTCGACCGCTTTCGCTCAACTCCAAACGCCGTGCTCTTCGCCACATCGAGTTTCTGGCAGGGGGTGGACGTGCCCGGCGCGCAACTTTCCTGCGTGATCATCGACAAGCTGCCGTTTGCCGTGCCGAGCGATCCGATCGTGGCTGCACGCGTTCGTGCGCTCCAGGAAGACGGCCGCAACGCCTTCGCCGAATATCAGGTGCCCGAGGCGGTGCTGGCGCTGAAGCAGGGCTTCGGGAGGCTGATTCGTTCGAAGACCGACCGTGGCATTCTGTCCATCCTCGATAACCGCATACGCCGCATGCAGTATGGTAAGATTTTCCTCGAGTCCCTGCCCGAATACACAACCACGCAGGACCTCGCGGAAGTCGCGCGATTCATGGAAAACCATCCGGAGTAGCGTGGTTTTCGTCTTGAAGGACGGTTCATGTACGAAGTGAGCATCGACGAAACATTTGCAGCCGCGCACAACTTGCGCAACTATCGCGGAAAGTGTGAAGACCTGCACGGCCATAACTACAAGGTGCGCGTCGTGGTTGAGGGCAAGGAGCTCGATTCTGCCGGGTTGCTGTTCGATTTCGTGCACCTCAAGCAGGTGATCAAGCGCGTAATCGGGTCGCTCGACCATAAATATCTGAATGAACTTGTGCCATTCGACACGCTGAACCCGTCGGCGGAAAATATTGCGCGGCACATTCACGATCAGGCGTCGAAGCAGCTTCAGCAAATGCCGAATGGTGTCGGGATTTCCAGTATCACGGTTTGGGAGACGGATACGAGCGCGGCAACTTATCGCCCGTAGTTATCAGTATTCATCATTCACTATGGGCACCATGGGATTTGCAAGGCGTCTTTCATGCAGGCAGCAGTCGTTCCGTTAAAGCATCGCAATGGTTATCACCGAGATTTTCAAATCCGTTCAAGGGGAAGGAACCCGCGGCGGACTGCCCTGCGTCTTCGTGCGCCTTACGGGCTGCAATCTGCGTTGCACCTGGTGTGATACCGCCTACGCTTTCCACGGCGGGACAAAGTACACGGTGGATGAAGTCTTCGAAAAAGTTCGCTCGCTTACAGGCGACGGAGCCGCCCGGATTCCGCTCGTCGAAATCACCGGAGGCGAGCCGCTGTTGCAGCCGGAAACTCCGGCGCTTGCCGAAAAGCTTCTCGCCGCAGGTTATACCGTGATGATCGAAACGAGCGGAGAGCGTTTTGTGGGTGTCCTGCCGAGCGAAGTCATCAAAATCGTGGACCTGAAATGCCCCGACTCGGGCGAACCCGGTACCTTCGACCTGGCCAATCTCGATGCAATCGGCAGGGATGACGAAATCAAGTTTGTGATTGCCAGCCGCCGGGATTATGATTTCGCGCGCGATTTCACAACGCGCCACGCGCTAGCCCAGCGGGTCCATCAAGTGCTGTTTTCGCCGGTGTTCGCGGACCCGGCCGAACGCTGGGCTGGACTGAGCGCGCGGGAATTGACCGAATGGATTCTGGCGGACGGTTTGCCGGTAAGGCTCGGGCTGCAGCTGCACAAGTTTATTTGGGATCCGGCGACAAAGGGAGTTTGAATTCATTCGATGGCGGCAAAACCCAAGGCGGTCGTGCTGTTGAGCGGTGGCATGGATTCCACCGTGACGGCGGCGATCGCAAACCAAAACTATTCTCTCGCGCTGCTGCACGCGAGCTACGGCCAGCGGACCGAGCGTCGCGAGCGGCGGGCGTTTGATGAAGTCGCGGATTTTGACGGTGCCCGCGAACGGCTGGTCGTCCGGTTTGACGCGTTCGCGCAAATCGGCGGCTCGGCACTCACCGACAGGCAGGTAGCCGTACCGGAGTCGGGAGAGGCGCTTGCACCCCACGCGGGAATCCCGATTACGTACGTACCGTTCCGCAATGCTCATTTTCTCTCGGCGGCGGTGAGCTGGGCCGAAGTAATTGGAGCGACTGCAATTTTCATAGGGGTGGTCGCGGAAGATAGCTCGGGCTATCCGGATTGCCGCCCGGAATATTATCGAGCATTCCAGGCGCTGATTCGCGAGGGGACACGCCCCGAAACTCATATCGTTATCGAGACCCCGGTGATCGCGATGCGAAAGAGTGAGATCATCCAGCGCGGCGCTGACCTGGGCGCTCCACTCGACCGCACATGGTCTTGCTATCAGTTTGATGACGAAGCGTGCGGTTCGTGCGATAGTTGCCGGCTGAGGTTGCGGGCATTTGCCGAGGCGGGGTTGCGCGATCCTATCGCCTATCGGCCGCGAGTTGCGCCATAATAGTCGTAATCATGAAGGGGATGTCATATTTCAGGTTTGGAGGATAAGCAAATGCGACGACTGATTCCTGTTTGGGTGGCGCTGGCTGCAGTTCTTTTGCTGCCTGCGATTGCCGCAGCGCAAAACGCGCGCGTCAATGGCCAAGTTTTGAATCGCGACGGACAACCGTGGGCCGGCATCTCGGTGGTACTGAAAAGCGATTCCGGTCGAACTTATTCGCTGAAAACGGACAAAGATGGAAAGTTCACTCAGATCGGACTGAGTCCTGGTGTGTACACTTTCACGCTCACGAGCGCACCCGACCAATTGAACTACGCTGAACAGCACCAGCTCGTGACGGATCAGGACAACACTGTGATGATCAACTTTAAGGACATCCTCGCGAAGCAAACTGCGGCGCATCCCGAGGAGCAAAAGCAGCAACAGGAAGCTGCCAGCGCATTCAAGAACATGAAAGCCCACGTGGATGCAGGTGTGGCCGCGCTCAACGACGCGGACGAATTGCGCAAGCAGCTGAAGGCGGCGCCAGCCGACCAGAAAGCCGCGCTTCAAGACAAGCTGAACGCCGACTATCAGACTGCCATCAGTGAACTGCAGCTTGGCGAACAGGGAGTCGGTGCCAAGGATGGGAAAAATCATGCGGTAGTCTGGTCCAATTTGGGAGTGGCTTACAACCTCTCCGGGCGCTATGACGACGGCGACGCTGCCTACCGGAAAGCGATCGATCTGAATCCGCAGCCCAGTTATTACACCGGCTTAAGCTCGTCGCTGGCCAATTCCGCGGCGGGGCTGACAGACCCAGCTGCCATTGGTGCGAAGATCACTGAAGCCGGCGCCGATTGCGACAAAGCGGCGGCGCTTGACCCCACGCCGGGCGTTACCGCGCGATGCTGGAAAAATATTGGCATCGTCCTCAGCAACAAGGGAAATTTTAAGGATGCCGTTGCGCCGCTGCAGAAGGCGTCGCAGTCTGATCCTAAGGACGCCCAGACGTGGTTTCTGATTGGCAGCGCCTATACGGGATTGATCGAACCTAAGCAGGAGGGCGACAAGATCACCTATATCATCCCTCCGGGCGCGGGCGATGCTTTTCAAAAGTGCATTGACCTCGATCCGAGCGGACCTTATGCCACGCAGGCAAAACAAAACCTCGACGCCCTGGCCGCAATGGGCGCTGGCGACAGCACGGTTGTCGGTGCGAGGAAACCGAAGAAAAAGTAGTACCTGCCATGCGGGGAGTTGCGAGCAGTCGCAGCTCCCCGAGAACGCCGTGCCTCCAGTTTTATGATTTTTGAGGCCAGAGGGCCCCTCGACGCGAGGGGGCGAGAGTGCTATCCTCTCGCAGTTGTTGCCGAGAGGAACCTGTGCAAGCGGATTCAAGCCATCCAAGCACCCAGCGCCGACGCAGCGAACGACTTTCCCGGTCCCTGCCGGTAATCATTCGCGGGATTGACCTTCTTGGACAGCCCTTCGAGGAGCGCACTTCTACCTTGGCTTTAAATCTGCACGGCTGCCGCTATTCTTCGAAGCACCACTTGCCGAAAAACACCTGGGTGACACTCGAACTGCCCCAGGAACCCAAGCGCCATAGTATGCGGGCGCGTGTAGCGTGGATTCAGCGTCCGCATTCGGTCCGGGAATTTTTCCAGGTCGCAGTGGAGCTGGAGAGCCCTGCGAACGTCTGGCATATCGATCCTCCCCCGCCGGATTGGGCGATAAGCGAGATTGTGGATAATCCACCCGTCGGTTTCTCTCCTCCGCAAGGCATACAGACAGACGCAGAAGCCGAAGCCGGCACTGATTCAGCAGCGACTACCAATTTCACGGAGAGCACCGGGCCCGCCATGACCAATCCATCTTTCGATTCTGATTTTGCCGTTCAGTCGTCACTCGGATCGGAGTCGATACGGGTGGAGGACAGTCCTCTTTTGCGCGAATGGAACGCCGAGCTTGAGCGGCACGCGAGCCGGGCCGCCGAGACGGCTGCGGCCCAAGCCATCGCCCAAATCCGCGGGGCCGTCGAAGAGTTCGAGCGGACAGAAGACAGCGCGCGAGGAAATTTCTCCGCGCAGACAGCCGCGAAACAAGAAGAATTCCTTGCCGGATTGAGATCGGAGTTCGAGAACGGATTCCAGCAAACCCGCGAACTTCTGCAGTTGCTTGAACGGGAAACTCAGGCATTGCGCGCTGAAAAGGAATCCGCGCTCGAATCGGTTAGCCGGATGGCGCAAACGCGCCTTCAGATGGAAGCCGCTGAAGCGGCGCGTTTGCAGCAGCCAGCCGAGCCGTCGAAAGAGTCTGTAGCCTCGACCGAGAGCGCCATCGCGAGCTGGCGCGAGCGCCTTGACTCGGAAATGCACCTTGCGCAGGCGCAATGGAACGAGCTGTTGCAGTCATCACTCGACGGTAACGTCGAGCGCCTGGTCGAGCAATTATCCGGGCGTTCGCAAGATGTCTTGCGCTCCGCCGAAAAGAAAATGACGGAACGATTCGCCGAGATGCGGCAGCCCCTTGGCCAGATGTACACCGAGGCCCGCGAAACGCTCTCCGGCGTCAAGGCATCGCTCGAACAAGAAGTCGGGCGCGCGCGCTCTTCTCTGGCCGAGATCGAGCATGCGGCGAGCCGGATGAAGGAATATTCGGCGCAGTTAGAAGCGGCCAGCCATGACACATTGAACGAATTGCATCGGCGCCTGGAAAATATTCTCCAAGCGCAAACAGATGAGATGAACCGCCGCGCCGAAAATCTTGCCGCCGGCGTGCCGCAACGCCTCGCGCCCACGCTGGACTCGCTGAGCGATCAGTTGGTCGAGCGAACGATGGGAGAGGTTGAATCCAAGCTTGCCCCACGCATCGAACGCGCCTCCGAAGTGCTTCGCGATCTGGCCGCTCGCGAGATCGAAGCCGAGGAGAGTCTCCGATTGCACCGCGAGCGTTTGCGCCAAGTTGCCGAGAATAACCAGCGAGAAGTGGCCGCACAGATGGCTGCGACCCTCGGTGGCCTGCGCCACGATTTTGAGTTCGCGCGGAAGGAAGCTTTGACGAAGTGGAACGAGGAACTGGATGCGAGCGGCGTTCGCGCTTCTCACGCCGCCGCAGAATCCATTGGCCGCTCCTCTGAATGGTTCCAGCAGGAGGCTCGGGCACGCCTGCAGGTTCTGGTGGAGCAGACGGTCGCCACTGCGGGAGCGGGTTTTGCGGAAAAGACGGCGGAGGCAACGCACCATTTCGAGGCCCGCCTGGAAGACCAGTCCTCCGTGCGCCTGGCACAAATTCAACTGCAAATCGACGGAGTGGCGGGTNNCGGGCGAGATCACCGGCCGCACTCGTACGCAGCTCGACAAGGCCGCGGAAGCCGCAGCCTCGTCCTTCGGACAAATTCTCCGCAGCATTTCCGACGAGCAAGTCGGCCAATTCACCAGCAGCAGCCATGGCGCGTTAAAGGAACGAGAACAGGATCTGCAGCGATTCGCCGAAGAGCTTCTTCGAAATCTCGAAGTAGGCGCCGGAACATCGATCGATCGCTTCCACGCTCAAATGGCTTCGCAGCTCCAGACGAATGTGGCCGAAGGCCGCAGCGCGCTCGTCGCTGAGTTTGCTTTGGCGCTCGAAGGATATCGCGCCGAACGCGACGCACACGATAAGAAATGGGCCGAGAGCCTCAACCGCGCAAGCGACGAAGCCGTGGAAAAATATCAGGACCGCCTGCAGACGTCTTGCGATTCCTGGATTGTTTCATCGGTACGGCGGCTCAACGAACACGGGCAAAATATTATTGAATCGCTGATGCGTTCGGGGGATCAGGCTCTGCGTGATTCCTGCGCGAAGGTTTTCGACGGACTTTCGGAGATGCTCCGCGAACGCTTAGGCAATGCGCCACCGCCCGTGGGTTTTACGCCGGGACCGAATCGCGAATCAGGTGAAACGTCCGCGCCCCACAATCAATCGGCTAACAGCGCCAACGCCTGATCGTTATTCCGGATGAATCGCTGCCGGGGGCTTCCCAGCTGGTTTTTCACTTTTCTCCGACGACTTCCCGAACCGAATTCGCCACGTAGTCAATCTGCTCCGCGGTCAATCCTGGATGGCCGGGCAGACTCAGCACAGTTTCGCAGGCGCGCTCCACGCGCGGAAAAGTTCCCGGCGGATACCCCAGCGACGAGTAAGCCGGTTGCAGGTGCACGGGTTTGGGATAGTGCACAACCGTCTCAATCTCGCGCGCTGCCAGTTGTGCGGGCACCGCATTGCGATTGTGCGCGTAGATGATGAACTGATGATAGACGCATTCGTCGTGCGGATCGTCGATGGGCATCTCGATGCGCGCATTGGCGAGCAGCCTGCGGTACACCCGAGCAATTTCCTGGCGCCGGGCGGTCCACGCGTAGAGGTGGCGCAGCTTGATCCTCAAAACAGCGGCCTGAAATCCCTGCATGCGATAGCAGTAGCCGACGAATTCATGCTCGTAGCGCGCCGTTTGGCCGTGAGAGCGGGCCGCCCGCACAAACTTCGCGATCTGGTCGTCGTCGGTCGTGAGCGCGCCGCCCTCGCCGTAGGCACCGAGATTTTTTGTCGGATAGAAACTAAATGCACCGGCATGCCCAATTCCACCCACGCGACGGCCGCGATAACGTGCGCCGTGTGCCTGGGCGGCGTCCTCCAAAACTCGCAAATTGTGGCGGGCGGCGATTTCTCGAATGGGGTCCATGTCCGCCGGTCGGCCGTAAAGATGAATGGGCAGAATGGCGCGCGTTCGAGGCGTGATCGCGCGTTCGATCAGCTTCGGATCAAGGTTCCCGGTTGCCGGATCGATATCGACGAAGACAGGAACGGCACCGCAATAGGTGATCGCTTCGGCGGTTGCCAGAAACGTGTTGGGGCTGGTGATGACTTCGTGGTCCGCTTGCACTCCCAGCGCCAGCAGGCCCAAATGTAGAGCGGCGGTGCCCGAAGACACTGCTACGCAGTGTCGCGTCTCGCAGTAGTCGGCGAATTCGCGTTCGAACGCCTCGACTTCCTCGCCGAGTACGAAAGAGGAGTTCTGGCAAACGCGTTCGAGCGCGGGAAGGATCTCTCCGCGCAACTCCGCGTATTCCGCCTTCAGATCGAGAACAGGAACTTTCATCGCGCGACGCCTTTTTGGGCCGGACAAAAACTCTACTGTACGCAGCCGCTCTCCGCAAGGTCGGATCCGAGCCTCCGGTCCATCAATCAATTCCGCGGTACAGCAAAGAACCCGCCTGAAGGAACAAAGTGGAAGTGACCGACGCCCACGCCGAGGCGGGTTACCTGGAGCGTGCCGCCGAGCATGTGTGATCGAAAATTAACTACTTGGGTGCAAGCGCTGGTGGAAAAGTGCGCGTCAGCCGGATAGGGTTTTTATTCCGTGTGGGCCCTATGTCCCCAAATACCTCCAAGGCAGACCGCCGCTATCAACGCATCCCGACACCGAAAGGCGTTTGGGTGGCCTGGCACGACGGCAAACAGCAGAATGTCTCGCGCGTTCGCGACTTGAATCGCGGCGGTCTATTCATTGTCACCCCCGATGCATTACCTCTGGGCGCAATCGTCACGATATTGCTTTCCGTTCCAGAAGGAGAAATACGCAGCGGCGCGATTGTGCGGAACACGATTCCAAAAGAGGGCATAGGAATTGAATTTACCAACATGAATCAGGTGGATGTGGTGCGCCTGGCGACGCTTATCGCGCGCTTAATGCCTGCAAGCGCAGGCACACCGTACTACGTCTTCATCGAAACCTATGGCGACGCGTGCCGGGTCAGAGGGAATTCTGATTTCCGGCATTTTGCGAGACGGGAGCGCAAACGGAAAGAGCCGTACATGCCAGCGCACCTCGGACTTATTGTCCGGGGACCTCTGCGGAAGGCTTCTGGGCTTCCTCCGGTCTGGCAATTACGCACTTCTTGATGCTGATCCGAACTACGAGGATCGTGGTGTGGGTGCAAAGCGGGGAAGTCACTGCTGGGGCTCCCGTCGCGTTAAACCGAATTACTCCTGAGGCATCCGAGCAAAATGCAGCCCCTTTCGACGCCTCAAATCTCGAATATCCCATTGTAGAGAGGCGGCTGGATGCAGCCACGTGGTGAGGTTGGAATCCTGTTGTTCACTCTCCTCGCTCCAGATACAATCCGCCGATTGGGCGGTCAAGGCTGCCTCGAATCCTCAGCCGCACTGGCCGGCGCGCTGCCCTCGGCCGAGGACGTGAACGAAATGCAATGTAACGGCAGCTCTGCAAGAGAGGTTGAAAAAGTTTTTCCGGCAAGCTTAAACGAAAACCGGATCGGCCTGGCGGTTAACCGAAGAAAGCAGCAAAAAGGAGTTCCTCAATGAGCGACGAATTCATCATCGGCCAGCGTTTGGGAGACTACGAAATTCTGGGCCAGCTCGGCGCCGGAGGCATGGGCAAGGTTTACAAAGTTCGGAATGTGATTTCCGAGCGCGTCGAGGCAATGAAAGTTCTTCTGGCGAACCTGGCCGGGCAGAAGGAATTGGCGGATCGGTTTCTTCGCGAAATAAAGCTCCTCGCCACGCTGGATCACCCCAACATCGCAGCGCTCCGCAACGCGGTCACCCTGGATAACCAACTTGTGATGATCATGGAATACGTGGAAGGCTCGACGCTGGCATCGCGCCTGCATCAGGAGGTCCTTCCTCCCGCCGATGCGGTGAATTATTCGGAGCAGTTGCTCTCCGCCCTGAGCTATGCGCACCATTTGAATGTGATTCACCGAGACGTCAAGCCCGCGAACATGATGCTGACTCCCCAAGGCGTCGTTAAGCTGATGGATTTCGGCATTGCCCGCCCGAACAACGACGCCGGCATGACGGTTACGGGCACCACACTCGGTTCGCTCAACTACATGTCGCCCGAGCAGGTGCGAGGCGAGCCTGTTGACCAGCGCTCCGATTTGTATTCGATGGGCGTGTCGCTCTACGAAATGGTAACCGGACAGCTGCCGTTCAGAGGGCATAGCAATTACTCCGTGATGTCGGCGCACCTGCAGGAGCCGCCGCCGCCCCCGATCACTGTGCGTCCCGATCTGCCCAAAGGGCTGAATGACATCATTTTGATGGCGATGGCCAAAGAACCGCAGAACCGCTTCCAGTCGGCAGAGGCTTTCGCGAACGCCTTGAAGAGCGTGATGCCGAATGTGACGCCGAACGTGGCGGCGAGCGCCGCTAGGCCAGCAATGTCCGCCACTCCAATTCCAACAGTTCGAATGCCGGCTCCTGGAACCGCCAGTGTTCCGAGCGCCCCCATGATTGCTGCCGCGGGCGCCCAAACGCTGCCGCTGCCGACTGCGCATCAAAGCAGCCGTCGAGGTCTGTACATGGCGCTTGGCGGATTGATCGTCGTGTGCATTCTCGCTGCCGCGGCTTATTACGTGCCGCGCAAGATCAAGACCCAAGCCAGCGACAGCTCCAAGAGCGCGCCCGCAGCAGCAACGCCTGCTACCCAACCTCCGGATTCTTCTGCGCCCGCGGCCGCCGCGGAAACGCCGACCCCTACTGCGCCGGCCAAGCCCGCCCAAGATGATTCCGCGGCCACGAAAGCTCAAAGTGCCGCTGCCAAGCAGGCGCAGCTCGAGGCACAGCAGGCGGCCGAGCAGGAAGCGCAACGCAAAGCCGCCGAACTCGCGGAGGCGGAACAGCAGGCGGACCAGTTGAATAGTCGCTCCGCAGCAGTTTCGAGCAGCCTGGAGACTTTGCAGCGTCAACAAAGCGCGCAAGGATATGGGTTGCGCGGAGACATCGTTGCCGCCCAGGAGCTTATGAAGACGGATCTTTCGCGGGCTCAGGCTGCGCTCGGAGAAAAGGACGGCGCGAAAGCCAAGCAATTCCTGGATGCGGCCGATGTCCAGGCGTCGAAGATCGAGAGATTCCTTGGACGCTAGCAGCTAGCTGGAAGACTGGCTAGATATGAGTGAGAGTGCCGGTGATCTTGGTGCGGCGGAGCGCCCATCCGAAAACGGCAATCGAAACTGGGATCAAGATTGCCGCGAAGATAAGCAACGCGACCAACGATGGCCACAGCACGGCCCATCCCGCGCCCGCGAGGAGAGCGGCGCGCATTCCTTCCAGAGAATAGGTGACCGGAATTAGACGGGCCAGAAACCTTAGAGGCCCGGGCAGCACGGCGACTGGGTACATCATCCCGCCCACCAAACCTGAAATACCCAAGCGCACGCCATCCGGAAAGCGCCGGCGGAAACTATTTTTCGAGATTTTCAACGGCAATTGCCGGAGCGAGCATGCTAGGAAGTTATAACTGGATTCGCCGTGGCGAATCCAGTTACCCGGCGGTGAAACTGCCGTGAAAGCTTGCAGGGAAGCATCGGCATCAAAAGGGAGGGGAAGAGAAGGGTTTCGCCAGCGGTTTCGAATCGAGCGAATTCTGCGAAGTGAACGGCTCGAGAAGAAATATGGCGTAGCGATAGAGGGCGAGTTGGGTCGCGCTGCTGGTCGGATGCAATCCCAAAATATTGCCGAACGCGGCGTGGAGTGCGTGCAGCTTGTCGTCCGGAAGCGCTTCCAGCAATTCGCCGAAGCGGTTTTTCACTTTGGTCATGTAATCGGCGTCGCTTGGCGCGGTTTTTGAAGACGCATCCGAAGAGGCCGGTGCGGGATATTTCGGGGCCGTTGGAGCCGCATTTGCGTGCGGCGCGGTTTTGCTCGCCGCGTCTGAAGCACTAGCGATTTTCGGTTCGTAACTTTGAAAGAAGGCGTAACGAAACTGTTTCTCGTAGAGCGACGCATAGGCGGATTTCAATGCGTCGGCCGGGGGGTTCGTGGCTGCAAGCGCCTTGGCCGTGAAATCCTTGATCGCGCTTTCGAAATCTCTGAAATCCCCCCGCGCGCCCATCAGCGGACCTTTCCCGGATTTGCCGAGCGCGGCGGCCAAGCGCTTGGTGCGCGCATCGTAGCAGTCGCCGTAGATGCGGATGCCCCGCAACTGGCCGTCCTCGGAAGAGTCGTGGATGGCCGTAACGTTTGCAATCCATTCCGGGGACGTCATTTGCAAAATTTTCGAGCACGTCGGAGCGGGGCGGTCGGAATCCTGCTTTTGCTGGGGCTGGGCTTGCGATGGGGCCTGCGCCTGGGTGCGTGCTTGGGGTGGGGTCTGGCCGTATGCCACGCCAGATATCAAACCTGATGCCGACGCCACTACGAAAACGATTTTCACGATGCGCCACATCATGCAGTGACTCCTAATCTCGGTTCGCCGCCGGGATGCAATATCCCGAGACGAATTACTGCCCCACATTGCCAGTCGGCGCGGCGATGAGGCTTGCCGTCTCGGGCGGAACAATTTTGGTGGCCTGCGATGCCGCGATCAGCCATTCGCCGTTACCCTTCACTTCCACGCGCGTAAAGATACCGCGGCGCGGGGGCAGGGGAGTGCCGTCGGGATTTTTTTCGCCATGTGAGTTGAAGTAAACATGCACGATCGCGATTTCCGGCGTGAGAAATTTTATCTGCGTCTCCTCGGTCTGCCAGACGCTGTCTTTGACTTTTGCCGAGTGCAGCGCCTCGAGACTTTTCGCAAACGCGTCGCGCCCCTTGAACCATTCTCCGGCCAAGTTGATGACATCGGCGCCGGGCGCGAAAAGACGAGTCATCGCAGCGACGTTGTGCTGATTCCACGCCGTCTCCCATTTCGTTTCGATGTTGCGAATCGCTTTCTCGTCGGCTGCATTGCCACCCTGCGCGTGAGTGACAGGTGAAACTGCGAGAAGCGCCAGCGGAAGCAGCCAGAGTCTCGTTTTCATGAAATCCTCCAGGGCGGTGAAACGTTGCGAGTCGCTTTGCAACGGATGCTAACGCCACAACGAAAATCATCAGCAGTAGAACGATCCGTTCGATGCCGTGAATTCCGGTCGCCTGCATTTCGCCTCGCAAGCAAAGATACCGCAGCTAGTCACTCAGGACATCTATTTCCAGACGTGAGCGCCAAAAAAAAGGCCGCACTCGCTTGTGGCGAATGCGGCCTTTGAAATTTAATCCTGGCGGTGACCTACGTTCCCGCGCCGTTTCCAGCGCAGTATCATCGGCCCAACGAGGCTTAACTTCCGTGTTCGNNATCCGGCTTGCACCAGGATTGGAATCGCAATCGAATTTCGATGACAGACTGAAGGAAGTAGGTAAACCGCAAATCCACATGAAGTAACGTATGCGGAAAAGCTTGCTTTCCATGCGACGTGTAGCCCGCCTTCGTCCCGAAAACTGGGGGACTACGGCGGGTGACCATCCTCGACGGATGGTCACGTGTTGGGAAAGTTTTATGGTTAAGCCGAACGGCCGATTAGTACGGGTAAGCTGCACGCATTACTGCGCTTCCACC
>PKUY01000223.1 GCA_003131705.1 Acidobacteriota bacterium
ATGTGGATGCCCGGCGCGTCGGACTATGGGGCGTGGACATGGGTGGCTATGCCGCGCTTGAAGTGGCCACAAGCGATCCGCGCATCGTGGCTGTGGCGGTTGACGATGCTTACGACGATCCCCGCACCATTTTGCAAATTGAGATCAAGAAATCTGGGCTCACCGTATTGCCAGGAGTTGCCCGTGTGTCGGATTTCGTATTTCGCATGCTCAACTATTCTTTTCGGAATGAGCCTTCGGTTTCCGCGCGCATTGGAGGGACCGCGGGAATTCCAAAGCTCTTCGTCGAGACGGACGACCGGCCCGCGCTTGCAAACGAAACCGTAAAGTTATTTGCTAAAGCGCCTGACCCGAAACTGCTTTTGCGCGAGAGACTGAGTTACCGCGACATGTCCGATGACGATCGCAAGAGCTATGAAAGCCAGATCGTCAATTTCTTTCTGCAGAGTATCCCGCCGACCTCCGGCCACTAACGCGCAACCGGACTCGGCCCGATCGGCACGTACAAAATTCCCATATAGTTTTCGTCCAGCGTTCCGCGGAATCTGCCGAGTTTTCGAATCTCTTCGATGCCACCCGGCGTCGTGAGCACGAGAGCCGCCTCGGGGTCGTCGGGTGACCACTCCGGAAGTTCGCGCTGAAAATAAAATGCGAGTCCGTAATTCCACGAGCGGTTCAGGCGGTAGGTAAAGATTCGATCCGGATGCAGATCGTTGCGCATGAGTTGCGCGTGGGTTCGCGCTGAATAGAAAGCGTCCAGCGCCGGGAGAATTCGCAGATTCGCAGCTTCCACACTGGCAGCCACCAGGAGAATACACAGAGGAACAACGAGATGACGCCGTTGAGAAAACGCCGTCGTGATGAGTACGCCTCCGGCGATCGCGGCCCAAGCGGCGGCAGCAGCTGCGATGTGCGAAGGCAATCCCTCAGCGGTCAGTAAAGGAATTCTTCGCAGTGCAACGAAGGCGGCAATTCCCAGCAAGATCCACGTAAATGCAATGCCTCGGAAAATCATACGGGACCTAAAGCGTTCATCTTTGATTGCGCGAGTCGCGGCGACAGAGCACAGCATTGCGAGCGGAGGAATCGCCGGAAGGGCGTATCCCGGCAGCTTGGATTGCGAAAAGCTGAAGAAAATAAGAGGGAATACAGTCCAGCAAGCGAAAAAGAAACCCGGCGATTTCCTACACGAGTTTTCACGCCAGATTCGGCGACCTTCCTCCGCCGTCGGCCACAGAAGCAGGGTCCACGGAAGCAGCGCTAGCACAACGATCGGACCGAAATACCAGAACGGTTGCCGGTGCTGAAACAGAGGAGTCACATACCGCTGGAAGTTGTGTTGCAGCAGAAAGACGAGCAGAAAATCGGGATTCCGCAGAGCGCAAACAACGTACCAGGGAAGCGCCACTGCGCAGAATGTGAGAATGGCCAAAGGATGTGCGACGCGAATGGCCGCGCGCCACTGTTTCGTCGCAATCACCCACAGTCCGATTGCTCCACCAGCTAGAACGATTGCGGCCGGGCCCTTCGCGAGAACAGCGAAGCCCAGAAAAACGCCGAACAGCAACACCGGCAATTGGTCGCTGCTCGAAACGCGGCGCTCATCGCGGGTAGCGCCGCGTAAGGCGTCATTCTGACGAAGCACGCACGCAGCGCTCGCCATCGCAAGCGTGATCGAGGAGCTGAACAGCATGTCCGGCGCCGCCGCACGCGCGAATCCTATCGCCGCGACGCTCGTTGCGAATAGCAGGGGCGCCAGCAGCGCCGGGCTGCGTAAAATATTTTCGTGGTCGTAATGCCGGGAGCACAGCCAGCCAATTCCGAGCGCAGCCGCGAGCGCGGCAAAGGCAGATGGCAGCCGGGCGGCCCACTCAGCTGGCAGGTGCAGCAGGAAACCCAGCGCCGCCGCCCAGTAGTAGAGACTCGGCTTCTCAAACCACGGCTGCCCGTAAAGCCTCGGCGTGACCCAATCGCCCGTCTCCGCCATCGCGCGAGCGATCCATGCGTAGCGCGGCTCGTCGGGACCGACAAGTCCGATCGCGCCTAGATGTCCGAAGAGGCAAACAACGATCACGATTGCCGCGGCCACCAGCGCAGCAAGCTCTATGCGCGTTGCTCTGTGATCTCGATGGTCGATTTCGATCAAGGCGAGGTCGAGTCTAGCATCGGCCGATTAAAATTTAACGGCCTAACGTTGCGGCCCCCTTTTCTGCATCTCTGCGATGAAAATTTCCTTCTCTAGCGCCGGACTCGAGCCTCCCGCATAATGGCTCGCGATGCGCGAATGGCTCGAGTACGCTGCCGCCTGGGCGGGAATAAAGTTTCTCGGACTCTTGCCACGGCCCGCTGCCAGATTTCTGGGCGCCGTTTTCGCCTCTGCCGCGTACAAGATTCGGACTCCCCTGCGGCGTGCGGCGATGTTCAATTTGCGGATGGCCTTTCCCGAGTGGAATGACGCAAAGCGCATACGTGTAATCCACGGCATGATTCGGCAGGTCGGCTGGATGGCCGGCGAATTCTCGCAGTTTCCAAAATACACGCGCGAGAAGATAGAACGCATCGTCGTTGTCGATGGATTTGAGAACTTCGACGCCGCGCGGCGGCGAGGCAAAGGAGTCCTGTTCCTGACCGGCCACATGAGCGCGTGGGAGCTCGCTCCCTTCGCCCAAGCTCTCTATGGCTATCCACTGCATTTCCTGGTGCGGCCGATCACGAATCGCCGCGTGGACGCGCTCATCAACAGCTACCGCTGCTGGTCGGGGAATCAGCCAATCGAGAAGAACCGTTCGGCTCGATCGATCCTGAAGGTGCTCGCCGAAGGCGAAACGGTCGGAGTCCTCGCCGATCACAACACGGCGGTCGAAGAACGCGTGTTCGTGAACTTTTTCGGCGTGCCGGCATCCACGACGTCAGGACTCGCGCGCATCGCTTTGCGCACGGACGCTGCCGTCGTGCCCGGCTTCCTTTCCTGGGATCGTGGCCGCCGCAAGTATCGCCTGCGCTTTGAACCTGCCGTGGAACTTGCGCGCACGGAAAACGAAGAAGCTGACATCGTCGAGAACACCGCGCGCTTCACCCGCGTGATCGAAGACCACATTCGCGCGTATCCCGATCAGTGGATATGGGTTCACAAACGATGGAAGACGCGTCCCTTTGGGGAGAAACCGCTATATCCGTTTTGAGGCTTGTTACGGCATCACGAACGCAAAAGAGAGGCGACAATGACTTGCACCGCCGGTGAACTTGCGCAGCATCTCGGAGCCACGCTCGAAGGGGACGCGCTCGCGACGATCTCAGGCGTCGCCAGCCCTGAACTTGCCCGCACCGGCGATCTGATCTATCTCGATTCGCCGCGTCATCGAGCGCGCGCTGAAAGCTCCGTCGCCCAATGTGTTATCGCGAAGCCCGGCGTGCGGCTTGCTCGAAAGACAATTCTGCACGTGAGCGAACCCAAGTTCGCATTCGCGAAAGCTGCTGACCGGCTGCTGCCTAAACATAATTTCCCTTCGGCGATTCATCCCACCGCGATCGTATCGCCGGGCGCAAAGATCGCGAAAGGGGTTTTCGTGGGTCCGTATGTAGTCGTCGAAGAAGAAACGGAAATTGGCCAGGGAACTGTGATCGAAGCGTTTTGTTTTTTGGGTCGGGGCTCGCGCGTCGGAAAGAATTGCCGGCTGCATCCGCGGATCACACTTTACGCAGGATCACGGCTGGGGGACCGTGTCGAAGTTCATTCCGGCACGGTGATAGGCAGCGACGGATTCGGCTATGTTTTCGGCGAAGGGCGTCACTGGAAATTTCCTCAGATTGGGAAAATCGAAATTGGCGACGATGTGGAGATCGGCTCGAACACGACGATCGACAGGGGCGCGCTGGGCGTCACCCACGTCGGATCCGGCGCAAAGATCGACAATCTAGTGCAGATCGCGCACAACGTTGAGATCGGGGAGCATTCCATTCTCGCCGCCCAGACGGGTGTCTCGGGCAGTAGCACCCTCGGCAAAAATGTCGTCGTTGGCGGCCAGGCGGGCCTGGGTGACCACTGCACCATCGAGGATGGCGCCATGGTTGGCGGTCAGGCCGGAATCTTGCCCGGCAAAGTAGTCCGTGCAGGGCAGACCGTGTGGGGTACGCCCGCGCGGTCCCTGGAAAAATTCAAAGAGCAGTTCGCATGGTCCGCGCGCGTGCCGGAATTGGCCGCACGCGTCCGAAAAATGGAAGAAGACACGTCAAGGCGAAAATAGTGCGACGCGGTGTGGGCAATTTCATCCCCTCGGAATTACGCCGCGCCGAGCGAACCCTTCGTTTTACCTTCGCCGCACTGAGGGCCGTTAGGTGCGCCGGGAATCTGGCGTTTTAACCAGATCGCCGAAGGGGTAGATGCCTGTAGCGGAGGGGAGACGCCACTTTGTCTTCTTCCGTGTTTTTTTCTCGGGCAGCCTCTTATGCTTCGGCATCATCTCACTATGGGGTCTTTACGGTGGCAATGGCCGCGTGTTTTCAGTTGACCTCTAGGGCCGTTACAAAAGATAATAACAATGATGGCAAGTCCGTAACTAACTGCAAAGCCGGGAGATTGGGGGACACCTCTTTTTTGGGAGATGTTCGTGCCTTCCGGAACCCACTGAAGCCGACCTCGAAGAGACTGAAGCTGGGACGATTGGGTCATGTCGAGGCAGGCTCAACAGTGACGATAAATGTCTGAGGGGGTTGATGACACCGGAGGCTAGACTGCGCGTGGAAGGGTCGAGCGGTACCGCAGCTCATGGCGCGGCCACTGTTTCTCGCCCGGGTATCGAGTCTCAGGTCGAGCACGCTCTAAATCGCAGCGTTAACTGGTTTTTGTCCGCCCAAAGCGAGGACGGTTATTGGTGGGGCGAATTGGAAGCGGATACCACTCTGGAATCCGATTACATCCTGTATCTCCACGTTCTCGGCGATTTGAAATCCGAGAAAGTCGCGAAACTCGCGAAATATATTCGTGATCGCCAGCTCCCCAATGGCGGATGGAATATATTTTACGGCGGTCCGGCGGAGCTAAACGCTACCGTAAAAGCCTGGGTCGCCCTTCGTCTCGCCGGCGATTTGGCTACATCCCCGCATCTGGAGCGGGCCCGGATCAGGATTCACGAATTGGGTGGTCTTGAAGCCACCAATTCCTACGTTCGTTTTTATCTCGCTATGGTGGGTGCGATCAGTTGGGATTTCGTCCCAGCCATTCCGCCCGAATTGATGCTCCTCCCGGACTGGCTCCCGATAAATCTTTACGATATGTCGTCCTGGACGCGTGGAATCGTGATCCCGCTGGCTATTGTTTACGCGGATAAGCCGAGTTGGCGCTTGCCGGAAAACGTCACCGTTACTGAACTTTTCATAGCTCCTGGCAAGACGCCGCCTTCATTGGCGTGGGATAAGCGCGTCATATCGTGGAAGAATCTTTTCCTGGCTGTGGATCGCGGCGTGAAGCTTTACGAGAACTCGCCGTGGAAACCTTTCCGCAAAGTCGCTCTTAGTCTCGCGCGCAAATGGATGTTGGAACGTCTGGAGCGCAGCGAAGGCTTGGCCACAATCTATCCTGCGATGATGAATTCGATTTTTGCGCTGCTGGCCGAGGGCGGTGACACAACCGATCCGTTGCTCGCCCGCGAAATTCGTTTTCTCGCGCGCTACGAGATCGAGGAGAAAGACACGCTGCGCGTCCAGCCGTGCATTTCTCCGCTGTGGGACACGGCCATCGCCATGGTTTCGCTCGAAGAGGCAGGGCTTGATCCCGCGCATCCGTCTCTGCTGGCGGCTTCGCGCTGGCTGGTCGACAACCAGATTCTCGGTTCCGGCGATTGGCAGGTAAAGAATCCTAATGCCGAGCCCGGTGGCTGGGCGTTCGAATTTCGCAACGATTTTTATCCCGATGTGGACGATACGGCATTCGTGCTGATGGCGCTTGGCCACGTCGCCGATCCGCAACCTGCGCGGCTCCGAGCCTCCATTCGCCGTGGGCTGGCTTGGCTCGCGAGCATGCAGAATGGCGACGGGGGCTGGGGCGCGTTCGATCACGAGAACAATCGGCAGTTTCTCAACCACATTCCCTTCGCCGACCATAACGCAATGCTCGATCCTTCGACCGCCGATGTCACCGCGCGGGCCGTCGAGTGCCTCGGACAAATGGGATGGCCCGCGACCCATCCAGTGATCGAGCGCGCCCGTGCATTTCTAATGAAGGAGCAAGAGGCGGATGGCTCCTGGTTTGGGCGATGGGGTGTGAATTACGTGTATGGCACTAGCGGTGTGCTGCGGGCCCTCGATGCCGTCGGACTCGGGTCGCTGCCTGCGTGCAATCGGGCCGCCGGATGGCTACGCTCGGTGCAGAATTCGGACGGCGGATTCGGAGAATCGGTTCTGTCCTACTACGATCCTGCATTCAAAGCGAAGGGGAAGAGCACCGCCTCCCAAACCGCCTGGGGTCTGATAG
>PKUY01000275.1:0-14406 GCA_003131705.1 Acidobacteriota bacterium
CCAACGGCGACGCGCGCTCGGCCTGCAACACGATCGAAGCGCTCGTGCTGGGCACCGAGCCGGATGCCGACGGCCGGCGCATCCTGTCCGAAGCGCGCCTCCAGGATGTGCTGCAGAAGAAACTCCTGCCCTACGACAAAGCCGGCGAGGAGCATTACAACCTCATCTCAGCGCTGCATAAATCCGTGAGAAACTCCGATCCTGACGCCGCGCTTTACTGGCTCGCGCGCATGCTCGAATCGGGCGAAGACCCGCTCTACGTCGCGCGCCGCATGGTGCGGATGGCAAGCGAGGACATCGGCCTCGCCGAACCCGGCGCGCTTGCGGTCNNCGCTCGCGCCAAAATCGAATGCCCTTTACACGGGGTATGGCGAAGTCCTGGAAGATTTGCAGAAGACCATCGCGGAGCCCGTTCCCCTGCATCTAAGAAATGCTGCCAGCGGACTAATGAGCCATCTTGGATACGGAAAAAACTACCAGTACGCGCACAATGCGGAGGAGAAAGTGACGGACATGACGTGCCTGCCCGAAAGTTTGGCAGGTCGCACCTATTACAAGCCCACGGACCAGGGATTCGAAGCGCGAATTCGCCAGAGGCTGGAAGAAATTCGGCGCATCCAGAAGAAGTCGCAATCCACGAGGGGTGGCGAGTGAGCCACAACCTCTCGGGCGGAACGCGAATTCTAAAAAACACGCGGTTCGTGGCTCTATTAGCATCCGCCGCGATGGCCGCGCTTTTCTTCGTCCATCCGCAAGCCGCGAACGCGCAGGACAATCCGAAACTCTTCATCGACGAAGACGTCCAGTCTTTCGATATTGCACCAAACAACGCCATCGTCTACGCGGTGCCGCACTTCAAGCGCGTCAAACGGCTCCTCATCGAGCGCGACGACATATCGATCGCCGAAGGGCCGGGCAAAATAAAAAAGATCGTGGAAGCCGACAAGTTCATGCCCTTCCCGCCCCCGGCTGGTTACGTCGTGAACTCTTTGGCATGGTCGCCGGACAGCACGAAAATAGCCGTCAACATGACGCTGCAAGCGGCTCCGCCCGGATACGAAAACAAGAAAGCAGGCGCCGAAGATGATCGAGACGAAGACACGCCGCTGCCGGGCGTCGGAAACGGACGCGCGCTCGCCTTGCTCGATGACGATGGCCACGAAATAAAGGTCGCGGGATCGAAAACTCGATTTATCGAGGGCGCGGTCGACGGAACGTGGCTCGCCGATGGCAAGACCGTCGTCTATCTCACAGGCGGCGCTCCGTATGCTATCGCTCGCGTGCGACCCGAGGATGGACAAACCGTCACACTCTTTGAAGGCCACACTTTTAACGCCCTGGTTTGGGACACCAAAAACAATCGGGCTTTCGCACTGGGAGATAACCTGAGTCTTCACGGACGTCAGGCGTTGGTGCAGCTCGATCTGGTGCACGAAACCGTGCGAGAGATCGCGGGAATCGAAAATTACCAGGGGTCCCTGAGCCTGTCGCCCTCAGGAAAGAAAATTGCATTTTTCGAGGATGGCGACACGATTGACGTAATCGATATCGCAAATCCATCGAAGACCGTGCGAGTCCGCGCCGGGTTCGGACGGTTCGCGTGGGCGCCCGACGACCGGCGCGTGCTGCTCAAGCGCGGACGCGAGGACCGATCGAACATATTATTGTGGGTCGGGCTGTACGACGAGTCATTCCGTTCGATCTTGCACGACCTACAATTCAGCAACTTCGAGATATCGCCGGACGGACAATCGATTGCCGTGACGATCCCTGGCAAGCGTGCGTTGAAGGTCTATCCGCTGCAGTAACCAAACATCGGTGCGAACACTTCAGTGCAGGCGGAAGCGCTTGATGTGTTCCTTCAGGATGCACGTGTTCATGATGACGAAAAGTCCGGCACGGCGCGCGCTCTCTGCCGCTTCCGGATGCATCACGCCTTCCTGCATCCAGATGCCGCGGGCGCCGATGCGAATCGCGGCCTCGACAATTTCGGGCACGAATTCCGAGCGGCGAAATATGTCCACAATATCCACGTGCTCGGGAATGTCTTCCAGGCGCACGTAAGATTTCTCGCCCAGCACCTGCGTCTCCTCGGGATTCACGGGAATGATCTTATAGCCCACGGATTGCAGGTACCCCGCAACTCCGTAGCTGGGGCGATGCTGGCGGCTTGAAAGTCCTACTACGGCGATGGTGTGGCTGTTTTTTAGGATTTCGCTGGCGGGATCCCCGGCGGATGCGGTGGCCCGGTCAGCCGAAGGACGCGAGTTCGGATCTGAATTCTCTTCGGATTTATTCATCCTTGTCCTTTTAAGCGCGTTGCGAGTTTCGGCGTCGCGAATAAAGCGCGGAGCAATTGCTCTTCGGCAAGATTCTTCACATCACACGCGCAACGGCACGGACACGCGGGCGGGCCAAAAACACACTTGGGCGGACCGCACCCGTGCATTGCCTTCCAATCGTCCTTCTAAACGCGCGCGCTGGGAAATCCCCCCGACCGTGGCCGTATCATACTGAATTTCGGGGAAAATAAAAGGGGCACTAACGCGAGGGAGGGCGCGATCCTCGGGAAGGCTTGCGTCCCGCCGGTCTGCCACCTGCCGGCTTGCCCCAGGGCGGTTTGCCACCCATTGGTTTGCGATTCCAGGGTTTCCCGCCGCTGGGTTTGCCGCTAGCAGGCCGTCCACCGGCGGGCCTGCCGCCCCCCGGCCTGCTCCAGGAGGACTTGCCGCCTGCAGGTTTTCCGCCCGCACTCTTTCGCTCCCACGGCTTTCCGCCCATGGGTTTGCTCCAGCTCGGTTTCCGCCCGCCGGGCTCGCCATACATGGGCTTACCTTCGGCGGGCTGGCCTTCCTCGGGCCTGCGATACACCGGCCTGCTCGGACCCGATCCGCTCTGCCCCGGCTTGCTCCACGACGGCTTGCCGCTCGGCTTTCCGCCGAAAGGCTTGCCGCCCTCGCGTTTGCGCTCCCACGGTTTTCCTCCCATGGGTTTGTTCCAGCTCGGTTTGCGTTCTCCCGACCCGCCGTACACGGGATTGCCTACGACGGTGGGTTGGCCTTCCTCGGGCTTACGATACACCGGCCTGCCCTGGCTCGGACCGCCCTGGCCCGGCCGACTCCAGGACGGCTTGCTGCCGCCAGGCCTGCTTCCGGCCGGCTTTCCGCCAAACGGCTTGCGTTGCCACGGTTTTGCGCCGGCAGGTATGTTGAACGACTCTCGACGCCCCGCGGCTTGACCGGCCACGGGCTGGCTACTCGAAGGCGGGCCGCTTACGGGACGGCGCTCCCATGGTCGGTCCCGAAGGGATTTGTCCCACTCCGGCCTCTGCGCCGGTTTCTCTTCTACCAGCTCGTCGCTATCAGACTTGGCCTCGGCGGATTTGCGCTCCCACGGCTTGCGCCCCGCAATCTTGCGAAAGACCGGCTTGCTCTCCGGCTGTTTGCGCTCCGCTGGTTTCGATGTGTCCAAACGTCCCTCGAGTGCCCGTTTCAGCTCGGCAACTTCGCCGGGCGCGAGCGGGCGGTGCGCGCCAGTCGCGAGTGAATCGAGGTCGAGGTTTGCAATGCGGACGCGCTTCATTTTCTCGACGGGATGCTTCGTCTCAAAAAGTTTATTGCGCAGAGCGTCGCCGCGGGGTTCGGAAAGCGTGACTTCGTACCACGGCGCGTCCTTGCCGCGAAGCCGCGAAATGCGCGCGCCCGTCGAACCCGAGAGGCTTTCGATTTCCTCGAACGTGAGCAAGGTTTTGAGTTTTATGTGATAGGTCTGGGGCAAGTGGTGCGCGTGCTGAATGCGATTCGCCAGAGCGCCGTCGTTAGTGAGAAACACAAGGCCCGAAGCGTGATATTCGAGACGCCCAACGGGAAACACGCGCTCGGAAACTCCGTACAGCAAATCGCGCAGCGTGCGGCGGCCCTCCGGGTCGCTGAGCGTGGAAACCACCTCGATCGGTTTATGCAGCAACAGGTAGACGCGCTCGGGATCGGGATGAATCAGTTTTCCGGCGACCTTGATGTGGTCGCGCGATTCGTCGGCCTTGGTGCCCAGCTCGGTGACGGTCTTGCCGTTTACCGTTACCAGTCCCGAGGCAATCATTTCTTCGGCGCGGCGCCTCGACGCAATTCCTGCGCGCGCGATTATCTTCTGTAGGCGTTCTTCCATGGGGTTTGCGGCGCAAGACCGCTACACTCAGCTTAACGGAAATCTCGCGGATGACGAAGCTTTTAAGGCTGCTGGCAATGACAAAGCTTCCAGAGGTAATCGAAAAATGCCTTAGCACTCGGATCGACAGTCAGGTTGCCTGAATACGCGGGCTCGCTGCCTCCCAGCTCGACCAACGCGCCGGGTCCGGCAGGATTTCGGAATGCAAAAAGAAAGCTCGGCTTCGCGCTGGATCCGGGTTCATTGGAAATCAGCGACCCGGCATCGCAATGGAATTTTGCACTGTAAATGCTCTTAAAAAACGCGGGCGCTCCCTGATTGATCCCGATATCGCCGTGGTACCACAGCTTGTCGCCGCTCCAATCGAGGCTCGAGCTGGTTGTACCCACACGAAAGGTCACGTGGGTTATCAGTGGCTCAGAGGATTTCGCCGGCGCTGGAGCGGAACTTGCAACCGCCGTTGTCGACGCGGAGGAAGCGACCGGGCCGCGGAGCTCGGGAATATTAGCAAACTCGCGCGGGTGGGCAGGCACGTCCACCGATCCCGTCGCGCCGCTTGGCACGTCGAGCACCGCAAATCGCAATCGTTCATTTTCTGGCTTCGCCGCATAGTCAAAAATGTTTCGAATTCCATGCGCCTGCCAGCTTTGAAACAGCGCGTCGGTCGCCGGTTGCGAAAGATCGTGCGGGTAGAACTGGAACGAATCACCTTTCGGACTAAATTCGCAGATTGCCATTTGGAGGTTCAGTCGGTGCGATCCGTCCCCTGGCGCCAGACTCAGCGCGCTGGGAGAAACTGTCAGCAGATATTTCGCTCCTGCTGCCTGGCCGGGCACGGGATTCAATGGCAATGTTTGGATCGTTAGAGCAATCGCACCCGAAGGCAGCGCCTCCGAGCAAGCGTCCTGTAGAAGCGCAGCCGGAGGCTTTTGATCTGCCGCGTTTGTATTCGTGGCGAAATAGCCGCGGCGGTAAGCGAGCTTTACGCCGTGCTGCGCCGTCTTCACCGTGATTTTGTGGAAGTGCCCGTCCCACTTGGTGCCCACAGGGTAGTAAGCCAGTTCGTAATAAGACGAACTCTCGTTCAGCGCCGACTGTACGCAACCCGCCAGGTCATTCGTGTTCTTGCACGTCTTGCCACCGGTGTCCTCGGCGACTTCTTCCATGGTGGCCTGCGATTGGGTCCGCTCGTCATCCTCACGGCGCAGCGTTCCCCCAAGGCTTGCACCGGGATTCCGCCGGTCGATGTTCGGATTCTGAGCAGCGGTGTACATGCTGGAGGGCTCTAGTCCGCGCGCGTCAACCGGATACACCGATACTCGCGCATCCGTTAGCGCTTCGGCAGCGTCCCGAACTTGCTCCCCGTAGTTAGTGGTTCCTTCGAATGGCTGGCTGCCAAAATCCGCAGTGGGCGCAATCCACAGCGGAAACGATTCGGAAAACCAGATCAGATTCTTCCGACCGGGATATCCGCCGAGATATTTCGCAATCGACAGCATCGCCGAGGCAGTCTCCTCCACGCGCTGGGTGATCTGCTCCATGTACTGTTCTTTTTCGAAATCCTCAAGCCGCTCGAGGACGTCTTCCGGAACCTTCAAAGGCGAGTTTCGTTCGATGTTCGACGCGCTCTGGGCGTCATCTTGCGGATTCGCTTCCAGCTCCGTTGGTCGGTGCGCCTTGTCCACCGCCGCCTGCAATAGCTTCGGATCGGTCGTGAAGTTCTGCACCACATGCAGCGTGTGGCCGAGAAGAAAAACGGCCACGGGAGTGTCGGTTGGAAGTTTCTTCAGGAACAGAATCATGTCCCGGCGAACCTGGACCTGTTGCTGAGTTCCGGTGTTGAGCGCATCCATTAGCAAGACCGTGGGCGGCACCTTCAACCGGCTCGCCGGCATGTTCGAATACATGCCCGGCGCCGCGGCCGGTTGAGCAACGCTATCCGCTGCGGCCCTCGCCGCCGTATCCACAAACTCAAATCGCGCAATCTTCTGCGCTCCGAGATGCTCCTCGATGACCTGAAAATCCTCTTCCTTGAGGTTGCGCACCGGGTTGCCGTGGGAGTCGGTCGCGATCACGTCCACCGTGATCAACCGCGTCTGCGTCGTGATTGTGCCGGGCTGAGGGGGGGCCTGCTGCGCTGGAACCTTCGATGCGGGTAATGGCCTTTCTGCGGCAGGACTTTGGCGCGGCCGAGGCGCCGGTGCAGTTCGTCCTGCAGTTGCAACGAAAAACAAAGGCAGTACCGCGATGAATCGTGCCGTACGCATGGAACCCCCGCCCAGGCACCGCCCTGCATGGGCTGGATGCGGCGCCTATAATACATGAACTGGGTGGTTAAGGAGCTAGCGAGTAAGAATACGCTGTGACTATTCCGAACGACCCGGCGGAATGAAAGAGGAATTCCCCACAGAGTTCACATCAGAACTCACGGCCGGGGTTGCAGCAGAGCTCACTTCGGTATATCCGGCGGCATTCCCCGCAGACGCCCCAGCAGAGGCCGCACGAGACTGCTCAGTTAGTTCGGCAGCGTCCTCGGCAAGCTCGGCGAGATCATTCGTTTCTCCCGATTCCCGAATCAGGGCGTCTCCAGCGGAGTCGCCCGAGGATGTATCGCCAGGTACCGCCTGCGCTGCGGCCACCGAATCCCCTTCCGGTTCGGAAGGCGCAATTCCGGCGTCTGAACCCAGCGCCGCCTGCGCCAACTGCTCGAATTCCTTGAGGCTTGGCAGCTCGTCGAGGTCGGACAGCCCGAACCTCATCATGAACTGCTTCGACGTGCGGTACAAAATCGGCCGCCCGATCACTTCCTTGCGGCCCGCAGTTGTAATCAGGCGCTTTTCGAGCAGCGTTTTGATCACGCCGCCGACGTTCACGCCGCGAATTTCGTTGATCTCAGGAACCGTGGCTGGCTGCTTGTACGCGATCACGGCGAGCGTTTCGAGCGCCGGCATCGTAAGTCGCAGCGGCGGCTGTAGGCTCTTGATAAATTTGCGCACCGCGTCGTGATGCTGCGGCTTGGTGTAGAACTTCCATCCCCCGGCGACCTTGCGCACTTCGATCCCGCGCTGCTCCGTCTGATACGACGCGGTAAGAAGATCGAGCGCCGCACGCGCCATCGTTTTTTCGACGCCCAGCGCGTTCGCAATCTGATCGAGTGTCGCGGGCTCGTCCGCAGCGTAAATAATCGCTTCGAGTGCCGCCTGAATTTCTTCGGGATTCATCGTCTATTAGCCTCGCGTATGTAGCGCAATCGCCTTCGCCCAGAAACCCACGCAACTGCAGAACTCATTTATTGCCGCTACCAGCATCATAGATACTGCTCTTCGATTTGCGAGATCGCATCCGGCCCGGCAAAAACCGCGTCGAACATCTTGTGCTTGCGCAAGCCGATATCGGCGAATAGATCGGACTGCACAAGTATCACCGCCTGCATGCGCACCATTTCCAGCACGGCCAGCAACGCAACAATCATCGCGTTGCGCGTTTCGCAGGTGTCGAAGAAGTCGCCGAGTGAAATCGGATCGTCGGTCGCCGTCAGGCGCTGCCGCAGACGGTCCATCATCTGCGCGATCGTGACCGTTTCGTGGTGCAGCTCGAATTTCGTGACTTCCTTGCGACGCTGGAGCACCTGCTGAAACGTTTTAATCAAATCGACGAGCGACACGACCATCTCGCCCTCGATCGCGTCCCCGGTGTACAGTGCGCGGTCCGGGCGCGACCATACGTGCGCTTCAATCTGCTGCTTCTGATACAAAAGCTGCGCGGCATTCTTGAATTTTTCGTGTTCCAGCAAACGGTGAACCAGCTCGTCGCGCGGATCTTCCTGCGCGTCGGGACCGGCGAGCGGATCGGCCGGCAGCAGCATCTTTGACTTGATGTGGATCAGCGTCGCGGCAATGTAAACAAAGTCGGCGGAGACATCGATATCGAGCTTTCCGAGCTGGTGAAGGTAGTCGAGATACTGTTCGGTGACTTTGGCGATGGGGATGTCGTGAATGTCCATCTCCTGCTTGCGAATTAAGTCGAGCAGCAGGTCGAGCGGACCTTCGTACACCGGCAAGTTAATTCGATACGGACTCGCCACGTCACTTACCCCCGGCGGATTTACGCGCGTCGTCCCATTTGAATATCGCGTTCCGCACGCGCTTCATCGTGCGCCGCGCCGACGCCCGCGCTTTCGTCCCGCCCGCGTCGAGGATATCCCAAACCTGCTGCGGATGCGCCTCGAATTCCTTGCGGCGCGCCTGAATCGGCTCGATCCACGTGACCAGATTCTCCGCCATCATCTTCTTGCAATCGACGCAGCCGATCGCGGCCGTCCGGCAATCGCGATCAACTTGCGTGACGGTCTCCTGGGGCGAAAATAATTTATGCCACGCAAACACGGCGCAAATCTCCGGCCGCCCCGGATCGGTGCGCCGCTGCCGCTGCGGGTCCGTCATCATGCTGCGCGCCTTCACGCGAATTTCATCGGGTGGATCCGAAAGCCAAATCGCGTTGCCGTAAGATTTCGCCATCCGCCGCCCGTCGAGCCCCGGCAGGCGTGGCGTCTCGGTCAGCAAATGGCTCGGCTCCTGCAAGATCTTCCCGACACGAAACAATTTCCCGCTACTGCCCATTTCTTCGCGGAAGTTTTCGATGCCAATTTCGGCAGCCCGTTTTCTGAAGATTGCCCGGAGAATATTCTTCCTATCGGACAATTGCCGAGTATCGGCCAACTCGGGCACGTGATGCGGGACCTTCTCCAGTACCCTTTCGAGCGCAGCCGGGTCCGCAAACAAAGCGTCCTTCGTCTCGAATCCGAACTGCAGATCAAATCGGCGAACGACTTCCCGCGTGAGCTCGACGTGCGGAACTTGGTCCTCACCCACGGGCACGAAATCCGCGTCGTAAATAACGATATCCGCCGCCTGCAGCAGCGGATAGCCCAGGAATCCATACGTCCCCAGGTCGCGATCCTTTAAATTCTCAATCTGCTCTTTGTACGTCGGGACGCGCTCGAGCCATGAGAGCGGCGTGATCATCGAGAGCAGCAAATGCAGCTCGGCGTGTTCGAGAACGCTCGACTGGACGAACAGCGTAGATTTCGCGGGATCGAGGCCCACCGACAGCCAGTCAATCGCCACTTGCAGGGTGTTTTCGGCGATCGACGACGTATCTTCGTAATGCGTCGTCAGCGCGTGCCAGTCCACCACGACGAAAAAACATTCGTATTCCTGCTGGAGTTTTAGCCAATTCTGGAGGGCGCCAAAATAATGGCCGAGGTGGAGACGCCCCGTGGGCCGCATGCCGCTCAGGACTCGTTTTCGCTTCGCCACTCTGTAGAAAATCCCCCGCGCAGATAGCTGAACTATCGCTAGAAATGAACTACGGGATGATAGCAGGAACTAGATGCGCTGCGCCGCTACAGCTTCAACAATTCACGCAGCCGCTTCGTCTGCGCGCGAGAAACCGGAATTTCGCTGGCCCGCTTATCATTCATCTTCAGCATGTAGCTCGACTTGAACCACGGCACAACTTCCTTGATGTGGTTGATGTTCACCAGATACGACCGGTGCGGCCGCCAGAACACGCCCGGATCGAGCGCCTCCATCAACTCCTCAACCGTCCGATAATTCGACGCGCCTTCCATATCGCGCGCGAAAATGGTGATTGCGCCGTCCTGAATCGATGCGTAGATCATGTCGTCCGCATCGATCAAAATCATGCGCGCCTGTGATTTCACCAGCAGCTTTACCGGCTGCGCGGCGCGAGGTTGCGGTCCCGCAGCGCCGAGTTGGCCGACCAGCGTCTCCAGACGATCGACGGGCGACGTATTCGCCTCCACCATTTTCTTCACGCGCTCGATCGCACGAGCGATGCGCGCTTTGTCGAACGGCTTCAGGACGTAATCGACGGCGCTCACTTCGAATGCCTTTACCGCGTAATGATCGTACGCCGTGGCGAAAACAATCTGCGGCAGACGCACTTTGCGTTCGACGAGTTTCTTGATCACGCCGAACCCGTCGAGTCCCGGCATCTGCACGTCGAGAAAAACCAGATCGGGCTCGTGTTCCTTGATCAGCGCGACGGCCTCGATGCCGTTTTTTCCGTGCGCGATCACGTTGATCTCCGGAAAGCCCTTGAGAAGATAGGTGAGCTCGTCGCGCGCGGGTCGCTCGTCGTCGATTATCAGTGTGTTAATCGGCATGGCACCGTCTGCCCGGAGTATAGCAAAAGCGCATGCAACCTCGGCGCCTGGGGTGCGGTAGAATTGCAGCGGCAAAACAGGCCGCGAAATTATCCTCGCGCGTTTATCAAGGAACAGCCGTGAAGAAACGCAAGAGCCCGAAAGCGCGTCAGGCAACAGTCGTCAGCAGCAACGTGCTCTTCAAAGGGCGCGTGTTCACTCTGAAGCGCGATCGCGTTATCGAACCGAGCGGTATTGTGACCACCCGCGAGATGATTGCGCATCCCGGCTCGGTCGTTGTTCTGCCCGCGTTTCCCGACGGACGAATTCTTCTGATCCGCCAGTATCGCCACGCCGCCGGCCAATATCTTTGGGAGCTCGTCGCCGGCCACAAAGAACCGGATGAAAGTTTTCTGCAGGGCGCGCACCGCGAGTTGCTCGAGGAATCCGGCTACACCGCCCGGCGATTTACCAAGCTGCTAGACATCTACCCCTCTCCCGGATTGCTGGGCGAAGTGATGAAAATATTTCTGGCGGAGGGTTTGACGAAAGGAAAAGCCCGCCCTGAAGACGACGAACAAATCACGAATCGAATCGTCACCCTGGCCGAAGCTGAAAAATGGATTCGCTTCGGCAAAATTATCGACTCCAAGTCGGTTTCGGGCATTCTGTTTTACGCAAGGTTCGTAACCGGGAAAAAGCACCGGAATTAGCGACTCGGAGACGCAGCCATGGAAAACAAAGACGTCGCGAAAATATTGCGCGAGACGGCGCAACTGCTCGAAATCGACGGTGCTATCATCGGCCGCTATCGCAGCTACGAAAAAGTCGCGGAGCTGCTCTACAGCATTCCCGAACGCATCGAAGATCTCGCCAAGGACGAAAAGAAACTCAAGGAACTTCCCGGCGTCGGCGACAGCATGGCCGAGCACATCCGCGAAATCCTCGAGACCGGCGACTACGCGCTGCGCCAAAAGCTGCTGAACACATATCCGCCCACGCTGCTCGACCTGCTCCAACTGCAATCGATGGGACCGAAAAAAGTTGCATTCATCTGGAGCCACTTCAAAGCAGGCACCGTCGAGGAAGTCAGGAAACTCGCAAGCGAAGGCAAGCTGCGCGACCTGCCTGGTTTCGGCGAAAAAAGCGAACAGACCATCCTGAAGGCAGCCGAACAGTTCAAAAATCTGTCCGGGTCGGGCAGATTTCGCCTCAACGTTGCTGAAGACGAAGCGCAGAAACTCGTTGCCTACATCTCCAAGGCGAGCGAGCCCGTCGAGTCCGTTACCCCGGCGGGATCGCTTCGCCGCGGACGGGAGACCGTGGGCGACCTTGATCTGCTGGTCACCATGCGCCTCGGCCACGACAAGCAAAAAGACGTCGACGCCGTGGCTCAGCACATTTTGAAATATCCCGGCATCGATCAAAAACTCGCGCACGGCGAAAACAAAGTCAGCGTTCAACTCGGCAGCGGCCTGCAAGTGGATGTTCGGCTCCTCGAGAAGAAAAGTTTCGGCGCGGCGCTGCTTTACTTCACCGGATCGAAAGCGCACAACGTCGCCCTGCGCGGCCGCGCCCTCGATATGGGCTGGACGCTGAACGAATACGCGCTGACGACGGTAAAGGGCGGCAAGGTCGTGGCAAGCAAAACCGAGGAAGAGATTTACTCGAAGCTGAAACTCGAATACATCGAACCCGAGCTTCGCGAGATGACCGGCGAGATTGAAGCCGCCGAAAACGGTACGCTGCCGAAGCTTGTGAAACTTGCGGACATTCGCGGCGACTTGCAGATGCACACGACTGCCTCCGACGGCAAAAACTCGATCGAAGAAATGGGTGAGGCGGCGCGCGCGCTCGGCTACGAATACATTGCGTTGACCGACCACTCGCAAGCCGTCACCGTGGCAAACGGCATGGACGAGCAGCGAACACGGGAGCAGATCAAGAAAATCCGCGCGGCGCAGGCGCGGGTTCCGGGAATCCGTCTTCTCGCGGGGATCGAAGTAGACATCAAGAAGAACGGCACGCTCGATCTGAAAGATGAGGTGCTGGCCCAATTGGATGTAGTCGTCGCGTCCGTGCACTCGCACATGAAGATGGAGCGCGCGGAAATGACCGAGCGCCTGCTCGCGGCCATTGAAAATCCCTACACCCAGATTATTGCGCACCCCACCGGAAGGCTGGTGCTGAGGCGCGAGCCGTTTGAGTACGACATGGAGAAAGTTCTCGACGCGGCAGTCGCTCGGGGCATCGCCATGGAGTGCAACGCCTATCCCGACCGTCTCGATCTGCGCGACGTCCACCTGCGCATGGCCAAACAACGCGGCGCGAAAATCGTGATTTCCACCGACGCGCATTCCACGACGCATTTCCGCATGATGAAATATGGCGTCATCACGGCACGCCGCGGATGGATCGAAAAAAAAGACGTAATCAACACGCTCCCGCTCGAAGAATTTCTCGCCGCCTTGCGCCCCAAGCCCGGCGCCGCAAAGCCAAAACTCGCAAAACACAAATCAGCCTAAATCGGCTCCGCATATGTCCAGCCGGCGAACTCGCCAAACTACGGATGACGGCTTAGGCGCGGTTTGTGGCCCGCGACATGTTGCTATTCAGTTGTCAAAGAGCGAGGCGGGCTCTCGTCAAAAGAGCCAACTACGCCTCATCATCATTGTCGAGTAGACATGGGCGCGGGTAACAGCGGAGCCCTTCGGCGTCACCCCTTCTTGCGTCAGGGCAGGCNNATGAAAGGGGCGACACACAAAGATTCTCGACGCCTGGCGCCTCAGCCATGTGCCCTGTGCCCGGCAAATGCAAAATGCCGCAAGCACACGATTCGACGGTAACATTTTGTAAGGAGATTTACAGGCTGTACGAAGGTACAAATAGGGCCGAGCAGGGTAAAAGAGCGGCAACGCCGAAAACTTCCGAGGCTGATATGTGTAGGAACCGGAAAAACGAATGTTCCGCGGCTAAACAACCTCAGCTCCGACAAAGAAACTCTCGCCAAAAGGGGCTAGTTCCCCCCGAGGACAACGCACTCCGCATTTCGACTGAGCTATACAGATTGCGAAACGCTGTCGCCATCCGCCACGCCTGGCCGCGAGGATTTCGTCGCCAGGGTCGGAGACTTCGTCCCGCGCCGCATGGCAACGATTCCAGTGCGCACCACTTCCATCAGTCCGTATGGAGTCAGCAATTCCAGTAGGCGATCGACTTTTTCTTCGCCGCCCGTAAGCTCGACCGTGATCGAGTCCGACGCAATATCTAAAACTCGCGCGCGAAACACCACAGCCAAATCCAGAATCTGCGATCGAGCCTCTTGGGCAGCCTTCACTTTAACCAGCGCCAAATCGCGCAGCAGCGCAGGATGTCCGGTGACGTCGTCCACCAGCAGCACGTTCACGAGTTTGTAAACATTCGCGACGATTCGCCGGGCCTGGTCTTCGTCGGCATCGGTCACAATCGTCATTCGCGAGACTTCGGGTTTTTCCGTCCGGCCGACGGTCAGCGAGTCAATGTTGAATGCGCGTCGGCGAAACAGCGACACGACACGCGAAAGCACACCCGGTTTGTTTTCCACGTAAACGACAATTGTATGGAGCATGGCTGTCCTATTCGTCCTCGGCCGTCTCGACCAGAGGATTCGGCCGGCGGATCATTTCATGCAGCGCCGCGCCTGCGGCAACCATTGGATATACCGTGTCTTCCTGCTCCACTTTAAAATCGATCAGCACCGGCCCTTCGTGCGCGTGTGCGGCACGAACGGCAGGAATTACATCGGCCCGTTTTTTGATTACCACGCTGCGGATACCATACGCCTGGCCGAGCTTCTCGAAATCCGGACTGAGCAGCGGCGTGGCTTCGTAATTGCGCTCGTAGAAAAACTCCTGCCACTGGCGCACCATGNNTGATCGCGATGTTCACCTTCACGTTTTCCTGCACGATCGTCGCAAGCTCCGCCATGGTCATCTGAAAACCGCCGTCTCCGACCACGACCCAGACGTCTGCGTCCGGCCGCGCTACTTTCGCGCCGATGGCAGCCGGCAGGGCGAAGCCCATCGTCCCAAGCC
>PKUY01000275.1:14426-14601 GCA_003131705.1 Acidobacteriota bacterium
GTCGTTGATCACGTGCGCCGCGTACAGATGGCCGTTGTCGGGGAGATTCTGGATGTCGCGGACTGCTGTGTCTCCCTTGAGGCTGCGAATGTGCTCGATCCATTCCATGCGATTCGCAGGCTCGAGCTGCGGCAGCATTTCCTGCAGAATCTTGCGCAGATCGCCGACCAGCGCG
>PKUY01000275.1:14611-28437 GCA_003131705.1 Acidobacteriota bacterium
GCTTCGCCGTGCATGCCCATCATTCCAAGGTTCAGAAAATGGGAAGCCGGAAGCGCCCCGAGTCCCAGCAGCGTCATCGCCATCGGAATGCACGCCTTCTCGGCGAACGCGTGCACTTCACTCCCCGCGCCAGAAACTTCGATTCCATGGCCTGCGAGAATCACGGGCCGCTTAGCCGCACGGATCAGGTGGAGCGCTTTTTCGTACTCCTCTTTCGCCGGCGAGAGATCGGGACGATACCCACGCATGCGAGGAGCCGCACCTTCCCAGTCGAACTCGCACGAGCCTTGCTGCGCGTCCTTGGTGATATCGATCAACACGGGGCCCGGGCGCCCGGACTTCGCCACATACATAGCCTCGCGAATTGCCGGCGCGATTTCGTCCGCGCGCGTGACGAGGTAGTTGTGCTTCGTAATGGGCAGCGTGACGCCGGTGATGTCGGTTTCCTGAAAAGCGTCGGAACCCAGCAGCTTGCTGCCAACCTGACCCGTGATGCACACGATCGGCGAAGAATCCATCATGGCTGTCGCGATGCCGGTGACCATGTTCGTCGCGCCGGGGCCTGACGTCGCAATCGCTACGCCCACCTCACCCGTCGCGCGTGCGTATCCGTCCGCCATGTGCGTGGCGCCCTGTTCGTGCCGCACCAGGATGTGCCGGATCGAGCTGTGCTGCAGCGCGTCATACGCCGGGAGGATGGCACCGCCCGGGTAGCCGAATACGGTTTTGACGCCTTCACGCTCCAAACATTCCCAGATGATCCTCGCCCCAATCATTGTCGGCTTGCCATTCGCCTCGAGCGGCTTCGCGATCGTCGGCTTTTTCGTTGTCGCTTTATTGCTGTGCATCGGATTCCCCTTTTTCACAGCCATAAAAACTAAAACCCACCTTGCCAGCGTTTCTGGCAGGTGGGTTTTTTGAGCTTTTGAGATTTCCTGTCACTCAGCTCAGTAATGCCCTCCACGCCAGAACGCGCACACGAGTCTTACTACTACAATTTCGTGACGAAGTCGGTTCGAATTTTTGTGGATGCTCATGCGCTCGCGTTCAGAGACCTGAGCGCCCACTTTCCTTGCGGCGCCACAGGGACATACGTTACGACGCGGCCACTCTACCTGTCAAGGAACTCTTAGTGTACTTCGTTTGGAACTACCCGCCAAATTGAGACTGTCCCGCCTGTCGTTCCGCGAGTGAAATTGTCTTCCATCAAGCGAAGGAAAGAGGCCACAGGTGTGTCCCGGAATGATCGACCGTCTGCCATACGCACCTCCCGGATTTTTTGCTAGTGCTTTCGAATGTTCGATATGCCCAACCTGGCCGCTTGGAACGATTCGTGCAAGTGGCCTTAGCGTTCAGTAGAAGGCGAGGCCCCGATGGTCGTTATAAGTATGACGAGGGGAATCCTGGCAGTTCTGGCATTTCTGTGCGTGTCGCGGGCAATACCAGAAATGTTGCAGCGGCAGGAGCCCCGAGCGGAAACAGGGTCCTCAAGCATCTAATGGATTCAACGTCGGCACAGGAGGCGTACTACCCCGAAACAAGCCGGGTACGTCGCTACCATAATGCGCAGATGTAATCGCTACTCGGAGGAAAGATGGGCACGGGAACCTGGCCGGCATTTAGTCCGGCAGTTGAAGCGACGCAGAAAGCGCCACGAGACGGACGGCGCAGGAAACGGCTGCAGGTATCGCTCCCCCTGCATGTGTGCCCTTTCGATGCCCGATATGCAGAAATCGAAGATGTAGGCCACGTCATCGATTTCACCCGGGATGGGCTGTACTTCATAACAAGCATGCCCCACTACTTCGTCGGCATGAGGCTGATTGTGACGTTTCCCTACGGTGAAAATGCCTCTGCGCACAGGAAATTCCTGGCCACGGTGGTAAGGCTCGAAGTTCGAGGGAACGATACTCGGGGTATTGCGTTGCGTTTCCTGCTATAGCGTTTGGCAGGGTGACCTACACATCCCAGATCTACTTTTGGGTTCTGATTGGCTTATGAGCAAGTCATGGGGGATTGGCCTTGTCAGCAGCCGGACACGGCAGAGACAATAGCCCTGGAACCTCGATGCGCGGCTAAGAGACGTCCAAGAAACCCAGCCAAGTCGCGGGGGAAGGCAGGTAGTAACTTCATGTATGAGCACGGCCCCAAGAAGCATTCAAGCGGCAAGCTAAGCGAGAAATCGGCCACCACGGGCGAGGCGGAGAGGCGGAATGCAGATCGTCACTCTTTCACGGCGTCCGCCGAAGTCGTTGAACTCAGTTCGGGCGCGCGATTCTCAACGCGAACGACCGATCTCGGGCCTGGCGGCTGCTTCGTGGACACCATGGTTCCCTTCCCGGTCGGTGCAAGCGTTCGCGTGCATGTGAAGAAGGGCGAGACCGAATTTGAGACCGGCGGGATCGTTGTCTATTCCCAGGGCGGACTGGGAATGGGGATCGCCTTCGATACCTTGGCCCCCGATCAACGAGCATCTCTCGACACCTGGCTAGCTGAGTTGACGGGAGGACGCCAGCCTTCACCTCCAGCGTACGAGGCGGCGCGGGCCGCTTACAAACAAGATTCCAAGCACCGTCCCGACCAGTCGGCAACATTAGTTCGCCTGGTGCAGCTGATGATCGGCAAGGGCATCCTGACGGAATCGGAAGGCGCGTCTATTTTGCACGACCCGGTGCTTTAGACACTCAAGCCCCGCAAGTAATAGTCCAGCCAAGTTATGGAACCCTGCGGTTCTAGAACCAAACCGGGTTTTGAGAATGCAGCTATTTCCCACTCTAGGAAAGTTTTCTCTAGCGAATGTCATTTTGACCCTCGGCCAGACAAACCAAGTCTATTGTTTTCAATATGGAACCCCATAGCGCGGTGGCAACCCTCGTGCACTACGGTTAGAGGGGGATACCATGGGTGAACGGAGAAGCGCGCGAAGGTACGAGGTGTATTTGCCGTTACAGGTGTGCACGTCGCGGCGTCGGCCAGCTGAATTCTACACGGCGCAGCTCCGCGATATCTCTCGATCGGGGATCTACTTCCATTCCGGCGTCGCACTCGAGCCTGGATCCAACTTGGAATTGACGTTCGCCTTGCCGACGGAAAGGGACCGTGGAGGTTCCGTTCTGGTCCGCGCAAGCGCCAAGGCATTGAGGGTTTTGGCTCTGCCGGGCGAGATTACTCCGATTTACGGCGTGGCGGCTACGATCGACCGAATCGACTTTGTACGGCCGGTGGTCGCGAAGTCGGCTGCTTAATTACGCCCATCGCCGTTTCGGTCGCGCTGGACGGGACCTCCCGACCTACGCAAAACAGATACAATAGGGCCGCACGTTTTCGTGGGACCCTCCATGCCGCGCAAAAGTTCCTCCCGAAAAATCTCCGATCTCGAGCTCGCAATTTTGCGCGCGCTGTGTGCCATGCCGAACGGGTGGGATGAGGTCGCGCGCCAACTGGCCAATTACAGCTGGCAGGAAGCCGACCACGAAGTGGCTTACAAAGCGCTTCGGCGAGTGCGCGGGCGCGGCGCTAAAACCTTGCGCGATCAACTGCCGGCGCAGACCACGCGCATGGGATTCCCAGACATCGACTGGAAAATTTACTTCGAATCCGAACGAATCCAACCATTCGAATTAGAACGAATCTGGGGCGAATTAAGAACCTTAACTGCGGGGAAAATATAGAATCGTTGCACGGGCAAAGATTCTCGCCGGATTTTCGCCGGGAGCTATGGCGTTAGCCACGAGCGAAGAGATATCCCCGCGCTGCCCTTCGGGATGACGATCCTTTTCGGATCGTCACTTTTTCTGCGCGGCAAGCTCGAAATCGATGTACTGCGAAAGCGTGGCGACGTCGCCGCCGACGAGCGGGCGGCCATTGATGTAAACCGTGGGCGTGCTGTTGACGCCGAGCGCGACGCCTTCGTCGTGGCTGGCGTCGATGGCTTTCTGAGCGTCAGGTGAAGACAGGCATGCCTTGAAGGTGTCCGCGTTCAGTCCGGCTTGCGTGGCAAAACCGGTCAGTTTGTCCCAGACATTTTCAGGGGAGATCACATCCTGCTGGTCGAAGATCGAGTCCTCCATTTTCCAGAACGCGGCAGGCGATTGATCGAAAGCGCAGTGACCTCCGAGCGCGGCCGTCTGAGCCCAGGGATGTATCTGGGTTAGCGGGAAATCCTTGTACACGATGCGGATCTGCGGATAGCGTGGTTCGATAATCTTCATCTCCTCCCACAGTTCGTGGCAGTGCGGGCATTGGAAATCGCTGAACTCGACAAGCGTGACGGGGGCGTCGGCCGGTCCCTTTGAGGGGCTTCCGTCGGTGTGAATCTTCGCGCGGTTGGCAGAGTAGGGATCAACGGACATGTCGAAGATTTCGCCGCGGAGCAGGGTCTTGCCGTCTTTGCTCACGTAGACTTCGCCGGATTCGCTCTGGTCGTTGAGCGTCACCTTAAGGGGAACGACGTAGAAGTTGGGTGACGCAGACGGGCCGAGAGGACCCAGGCTGACTTTGATATCCGGGCCCCAGGCGAAAAGCTCGCGGACAAAGACCTCCGTGTTCTTCAGGAACGGTGCCTGCTCGGGAGTTGCGTCAGCGGGCGCGGCCCGGGGTCCAGATTCGGTTGCGGAGGGAGCGTTTGACGCCGACGTTTGCGCCGCGATGGGGAGCGCCGTGACGAACACGGCGAGGAAGATCGCGAGCGAGAAACTTTTCACGGATTTGCAAGCCATCGAGATCGGCCCTCTCATCGAAGCGAAACTAAAGATTGTCGAAGCCGAAACAGCATAAAGAAAAACGTCGAGAAGAGCAAAACGGAAAAAAACTTAGAGACGCGGAGCGTGCGTGCCCGAAGGAACATACGCTGCGTTGCATCCGACCAATCCTACAGCCGCAGACTAGCGCTTATCATTACGTCCACCTAAGGACCGTGCCACACAAAACTCCCGCGTTGATTGATGTATCCGACTTCCNNTTACTGAACTGAGGGGGAATCACAAAACTGCCGCTGTGGTCGATAAAGCCGGATTGGCTGTCCGGCTGAGCGCGAGATTCAGCGACAGCGAGACCTTCCGAGAATGGCCCGACGAATGCAAACGCTGGCTTGATCTCGAACTCTCCTCGCCTATCAATAAAGCCCCAGGCGTTCGCAATCTTTGCTGCCGCCAGCCCTTCATGAAAATCTCGCGCGTCATCGAATCGGGGATCGATCTCCAATTCCCCGGAATGATTGACATATCCCCAGCGTTTGCCAATTGCAACCCGGGCCAAGCCCTCACTGAAAGGCAAGGAGTCGTCATCAAACAATGGCGTGATTACAAACCGCGCGCTCTTGTCGATGTATCCCCACTTGCCGTCAAATTTCACCGGCGTTACTCCCTCAGAGAAGCGGCGCGCGTCTTCGAAGAACGTGGGAATCTTTTCATGCCCGTCGCGATTCAGAAAGCCAAAGTTGCTCTCAGGCAGCGCAGACCTGAACCATGCCAAATCTTCGCTGTAATCCCCGATGAATCGGTACTTCGGGCCAACGATGATGTCGTCATTGTGGGACAACACGCCGCGCTTTGCATTTGCGTGGAAGTGCGCTCGGCCCTCAGAGAAATGGAGCGCCAGATCAGAAAAGGGCTCTATTTCAATCTTCCCGTCTGGGCCAATCGCGCCCCATTTTCCGCGAATCTTTACAGAACCCAGTCCCTCTGAGAAAGGCCGGCATCGTCAAAGCTTGGTTCGATTATCATTGCGCCATCGAAATCAATATACCCAGCCTTGTAATGCCCCTGGCTTCGTCTGTCTTTGACGAAGACCGGAAAGAGAATTTCGACCTGACGAGAAGACATTGGCTCGCCCCACCATTATTTTGCGGCGACCGTGGCGGTGAGCCAATCGCCTACTTCGCGCGTACTTAGCGTGCCGCCGAGATCGGTGGTGATCTTGCCTTCGCGGAGCGCGGCGCGGACGGCGTTTTCGATGGTGCGCGCCTCGGCGGGCCATCCGAGGTAGTCACACATCATTCCGGCAGCCAGGACTGCTCCCATCGGGTTCGCGATATTCTTGCCGGCGATGTTGGGCGCGGAGCCATGAACGGGCTCGAACAGCGACACTTTACCTGGATGAATATTTCCGGACGGCGTGAGGCCGAGCCCGCCGATCAGGCCCGCGCCTAGGTCACTGGCGATATCGCCGAATAGATTGCATGTGACGATGACTTCAAACTGCGAAGGATCGCGGACCATCTGCATCAGAAGATTGTCGATGTACATGTGGCTCGACTCGATCTCCGGGTACTCGCCGCGAACTTCGGCGAAGACCCGCTGCCAGAGATCGTGACCGAACGTGAGCGCGTTGGATTTGTCGCTCATGCATAGGCGCTTCGAACTTTTGCGGCGGGCGAAGTCGAAAGCGTAGCGGAGGATACGTTCGACGCCCTTGCGTGTGTTGATCTCTTCCTGCGTGGCGATTTCGTCGGCAGTTCCCTTCTTGAAAAAGCCGCCCATGCCGGTGTAGAGGCCTTCGGTGTTCTCGCGAATTACGTAGAGATTGATGTCCTTCTCGGTGCGGTTTTTCAGCGGCGTGAGGCGCTGGTCGAAGAGGACGCACGGACGCATGTTGACGTAGAGATCGAGCTTGAAGCGCAGGCCCAGCAAAATATCAGCGCCGTGCTGGTTGGATGGCACGCGCGGATCGCCCAGCGCGCCGAGAAGAATTGCATCGTAGTCGCGGCGGAACATTTCGGGCGCGTCAGATGGGAGCGTGGCGCCGTCGCGGAGGTAGCGATCGGCTCCCCAGTCGAATTCGGTGAGAGCGATTTCGCGGCCGCCTGCGGCTGCGGCGGCTTTCAGAACCTTCACCGCTTCGGGGATAACTTCTTTGCCGATGCCGTCGCCGGGGATGATGGCGATGCGTTTCGCAGGGCGATAGCGTTCAGTCATGAGCGTCGCGGAACGTAGCATGCAGGTTTGGCAGTGTCAACGCAGAGGCGACCCAGGTTAATAACGCATCAAGCGGACACGTAGCTCAATCCCTGGCCGTGAACCTGAAGCCCTTGGACTAAGTTGTGGTACCATTTTAGAATGTGCTCGGGGCGAGTTACATCACGACTTTTTCAGGTAGCGATCTTGCTGGGTGCGGCACTGTTACTGCCGTCCCAGATTGCAACTGCTACGAGTCTCCCCGTGCAAGAGCACCGATTGTTGCTGTTCCATCTGCACACGAACGAACGAATCAATATCGTTTACCGGAGGGGAGACTCCTATCTCCCTGACGCAGTCAACCAACTCGATCATTTCTTACGAGATCACCGAACAGGCGATGTCATTGCCTTGGATCCCCGGCTTTTCGACTTGTTGAGCGATCTCACCGCAGAGCTGGGTCGCCCCGGGACCGAGATCGATATTGTCTGCGGCTTCCGCACGCCGTGGAGCAACGAATTTCTCCACCGCACGAGCTCGGGAGTGGCGAAACATAGCCAACATGTGCAAGGAGAGGCGATTGACATTCGAATCCCCGGAGTGTCGACCGCTCGCTTGCGCGACGCTGCCCTGGATTTGCATCGTGGAGGAGTCGGCTACTATCCCCAATCTCAATTTGTGCACGTGGATCTCGGGCCCGTCCGACGCTGGTAATGTAGTTCGAACTTCGCCTTCACTTAATCCCTGAGTATGGATACCCTTTCGCGAGGACCTGTTCGAGCAAGGCGTCAAGTTCGTAAATATCGTCAAAGAAATGCGTCTTTCCGTCTTCCGTGACAACCGCCGTGCCGTACAGAATTAAAACTGGAATGGGTTTAGTGAGGCTTACGCGGGACGTTAGGTCTCCGTCCATGGCGCCGAGAATATGATCGGTGTCCCATCCGGGCTTATCGCGCAAGACCCATGCCGCTAATGCGACTGGGTCTTCCACTCGGATGCATCCGTGACTGAAATCCCGCCGGGATCGGGCGAACAATTGCGTGGCAGGCGTGCCATGCATATAAACGTCATAAACATTGGGCATGTCGAACTTCAAAAGTCCAAGTGAATTCTCCTGGCCAGGTCTTTGCCGAATCGCGAGCTTCCCAGAGTAGAGCTGTTTTTCCATTTCTTCGCTAACGCTATCTTCGCTGACAATTTCCCCGCGAGCGTCCACGACTTCGTACGAGTGTTTTCGGAGATAGTCCGGACTCTTCCTTAATTCGGGAAGCACTTCCTTGCGTTGAATACTCAGCGGGACATTCCAATAAGGGCGGAAGATCACGGATTGAATTTCCGTGGCGAATACCGGGGTCTGATGCTGATAGGATCTGCCGACAACCACTTTCATCGAGAAGGCCGGACGGTATTCTTCATTCGCCGCGTACAGAAGAAATTCAGGAATGTTGACGACGATTGGCGGCCGTTCGAATTCATGAGGAAGCCATCGCCATCGCTCCAGAGTGAGTTTGAGCTGGAGGACACGCTGACTCAACGGTGTGTTCAGCTCTTTGAAGGTGTGAGTGTCGATGATGCCGTTCGGTTCGAGTCCATGACGCCGCTGAAATTGCTCTACAGCGGCTACGAGAGATTCTCCATAAGCGAGATCAGGCACGACAGCTACGCCAGCTCTCGGCAAATCTCCCAGAAGGAAAAGAAGCCGCTCGAGTCGCGGTACGCCGCTGTAGGAGTCGCCGGGTTTCACCGATCTCGGCGGTAGCGGAAGCGGCTCGCCGTCATCCTCCCTCGCGAGCTTCGTATACGCTTTCAACGCGTCGATCGTCTGGCGATATGCCAGAAATGGCGGTTCGACAGTTCTCATCACCGCGTTTGCGTCTTCTGCGTCAACCAGCTCTTGACGCAGGAACTCGGAAAGATCGATTTTCTTGTTCTCGATATCCAGGTCGAAATGAAAGTCACGGGGATTAACGCGCCCACGGTGCAGGTCGGAGACATAGCGCATCGTTGATATCGTGACCGCAAGATCAAATCGGACGAGTTCGGCCTCCGGCGCGTGACCCGAATCGATCATTCCGAGGCGGCCGTCCCACTGAGGACCATCGTAATCGACAGGATTGAGGCCTTCCTCATCGGCGACTTTGAGTAGTCTAACGATCACCTGAGCCTGAGGTGAAGGACGCCGGCCGAGAACCCATGGCAATCTGTCGCCGACTGACTCATAGAATTCCTTGGCCTCTGGAAGGTAATTCTGGAAATTGGGATATTGCATGTCAGGGAGTTCGGCAGCGTCGAGATAAGCCTTGAGAGTTGCCTCTCCACCGGGCGAAAGCTGTCGAGGCCCTTTAGTATCGATAGAGTTGGAATCGAAACTGCCTCCCGTCGCATCACGGGACGAATGTCGGCAGCCTGAGAGCTGCGTCAACAGGAACAGGAGACAGAGCGCCCCATAAATGCTGCGGCGCATAGCTACTCTGTGCGGCTAGGCTGGGGCAGCCATTCAACGAGTGTGATCACTGGTAACAACTCCATGTTGATCCTTTTCAGCGGGGTGTTTTGCGACGGTCCTGCATCTTGCACAGCAGGAAAACCCAGATGGCTAATGCCCGCCATCAGATAGCTTCGGCCTCTTCCAACCGGAGCGTAGCGGGCGAAGAATTGGTTGCTGCAAACGTAGGGGCAGACGGGATGGTCGACACATCAAGCATCATAGTCCCAGGTCGATCACATCCAGTCTGTGTCCTGTGTCACCATTTCGCGTGATTTCGCCTTGGTTCGGCACCGAGTGGATGCCTGCGCGAAACAACTGGCTGGGATCGCGGCTAGCGGTGATTCAGGTCACGGAACCCCGGCGGGGAAACAATAAAAGTGGGTGCAAACTGGCTCACCCAGTCAATCTACAAACCCTCAATAGTTCGAGAACGAAATTCAGTTACGGCTGATCCACAGGCCCGTAAACTAAATTCGTGCGATCGGGCAGCTATCGGAAACACGGCTTTCACCTTTGTATTGACCTGCAAGGGCGGCGGTATATACTTTCGCCGAATGGGGGCTTACTCTGGCGATTTCCGCTGGCCTGGCGAGTCCACAACAGCTTTTGACTGTCTAACCGCGAGCAGCGGCGACGACTTGATTCAACCGATGAATTTCAACTAAATTTCGATCGACATTCAATTCTCGAGGAGATGACAGATGAAGAAATGGATTATGGCGGCAGGGCTTGCGGCGGTTCTGGCGATGCCCGCGCTGGCGGCGACTTCGACGTGGAATCTCGATCCGATGCATTCCAACGCAGAATTCAGAGTGCGGCATCTCGGAATTTCCAGCGTGCAGGGCGAGTTCACGAAAATCACCGGCACCGTGCAGGTCGACGATTCCGACATCACAAAATCGAGCGTCAGCGTTTCGATTGACGCGAGTTCGGTCGACACACGCGTGTCTCGACGCGACGACGACTTGAAGAGCCCGAACTTCTTCGACGTCGCGAAATTCCCCACGATCACTTTTCAATCGACGAGCGTGGCGAAGTCCGGCGACGGTCTGAAGGTTACCGGTAACCTGACAATCCACGGCGTGACGAAGGAAGTGACGCTGGACGTGACGGGCCCGACTGCCCCGATTACAGCAATGGGCGGACAGCGCCGCGGCATTTCTGCTTCGACCAAAATCAGCCGCAAAGATTTCGGGATGACGGCGGACGCCGGAATGGTTGGCGATGAGATCGCCATTCAGATTGACTCCGAGATGACGGCCCCTGCCCCGCCGAAATAACGCGACATATTGCTTGCAATCGGCATCGAAGGCGGCGCTGCAAACAGCGCCGCCTTTTTTTTCACCTCAAGATTTCTGGCTGATAGTTTCGACTTTGGACCTCGCCGCTCGCTCAGCCAGATAGACGCCAGAAGCACCAATCCCCCGCTCAGAAGCAATCGCCTGCTCGGACGCTCGCCAAGTAGAGGAATCGAAAGCAAAACGACGATCACCGGCTGCAAGTAATTCACGACGACGCGCGACGCGTCCATGTACCGCAGCAGCCAATAAAACAGCATATAGCCAGCCGCAGAACTCAGAGCGGCCATGTACAGCAGGCCCGCCCAGCCCACGCCAGNNCGGACGCCCTGTCGAATTGCAAGCGGCAAGAGAAGGATCGCGCTGGCGACGGTGCTAAACGCAGTCATCGAAATTGCATCATACCTCTTGGCAACCCTCTTTCCGAGCACCGTGTACGTCGAGTAGCCGAGCACACCCACGAGCGAAATCAGATCGCCATGCCGAGAATTTTTCCTGTGGTGAGCGACTCGAGCTGCAAGGCCGGGCGAGCAGAAGGATCAGCACGGGACCGGTCGCGATGATGACCACGGAATGCTCGGAGGTGGTCTGGCTCAGGCCCAACACGAAACAGCCCTGATTAACAGCGAATCCGAAGAAGCCGAGATAACTGAAAGTCCACAAATCGCCCANNGATGAAATATATCGCGCCCAAAATCGCGGCGGACAATTGGAAACGGAAAGAGGCCAGCGTGAGCGCGTCGAGGTGGGCGAGCGTGATCGTGCCAACGATGTAGTTCACCGACCAGACGAGAAGCACAGCCGCGAGCGCGAGGGCGAGGACGAAAGGTCTTGGGCGATGTGCAACGCTGGGCGAATTTCCACCGACGCTTGCGGCCACCGGCTCTGCTGTGGATCGGGAATTCCGAACTACTCGAGGACCTCGCGGCGTTTTGTGAGCGATTCGATGCGGTCGATGCGCGGCTCGTAACCGATTCCGGGCGCCGACGGAACGCGAATTGTTCCCTGCGGAGTGACTTCGACTTCGGGCGCGATGATGTCTTCGGCCCAGTAGCGGCGGCTGGCAGCGNNTCGAGCATGCCGCCGCACCAGACGGGCACGGCGTTCGTCTGGCAAAGATCGTGGATGCGGCGCGCAGGGGTGTGGCCTCCGACGCGGCCGAGCTTTATATTGATGATGCGGCACGCGCGGGTTTCAATCGCGGCGCGGGCGTGCTCGACATCGTGAATGCATTCGTCGAGGCAGATGGGTGTATCGAGCTGGCGCTGGAGCTGGGCGTGAGAAAAAATATCGTCCCAGCCGAGCGGCTGCTCGATCATGATCAGATAATAAGCGTCGAGCTGCTTCAGCAGGGCTGCGTCTTCGAGGCGATAGGCGGAGTTCGCGTCAACCATCAGCCGAACACGTGGAAATTTCTCGCGGAGCGCGCGCACGGGCTCGACGTCGAGGCCCGGCTTGATTTTAATTTTGATGCGCTGATAGCCAGCGGCGAGCGCCTCGTCAACTTTCGCGATGAGAGCGGCCGTTGAGGGCTGGATGCCGATCGAAACGCCGCAGGGAACTTCCTCGCGCGTGCCGCCGAGAAGCTTTGCGAGCGGCAAGTTTTTCTGTTTGGCCTCAGCATCCCACATGGCGGTTTCGAGCGCCGCTTTGGCCATGTTGTGACCGCGGACGGCGGCGAGCATGTCCCAGACTTCCGACGCTGCGGCGATATTTCTTCCACGCAACAGGGGCCACAGATAATCGCGCAGAATTAACCACGCGGTCTCGACCGTCTCATAGGAGTAGAACGGATTTTCGCCGGCGGTCGATTCGCCCCAGCCTGTGACGCTCGCGACGGCGCCGTCTACATTGGCTTCGAGCAGGAGGATGCGGCGAAGGTCGGAAGTGCCGAAGCTAGTCTGAAACGGCGACAAAAGCTGAAGGTGGATTTCGCGCAGCGTGATTTTTCGAAGGCGCATTCTGACTTTTAGTCCTCCGCGATTTTTGGGAGATTCAAACCGGCGATTCCAGCGGCGAGTTCGAGAAAGTAGTCAACTGTCGAGCCGGCGGATTCCGTGCGGGTGGCAACGTAGCCTTTCGCGAACAATTGCTGAAATTCCTCGCGAGCTTTGGTTTGGATGCTCGCGGCCGCACCGACAGACTTGATTTCGGCGAGATTCGACGGCAGCGAGACGCGCTCGACGGACTCTTTGATGGGCAGCGCGTCATCCGCGAGAATAGATTTCACGCGCTCGGAGTTGAGCCACCACTCGGCGACCAAGCGATCGGTCGGCAGGCCAGCGTGCAGCGGGCTTGTAGTGACGCCGTAGCAATCGGAAATGAAGCGGCGTGCGATAGCACCGAGGCGTACGAGATTGAAATGCGCGTTCTTGAGTTCGAGGGGATCGAAAGTCCATTCGACCAGGTCGATGCCACGCTTGATCGCGTCCTGTCGCTGGAAAAGCTTGAGGCGGCGGCCGACGCCCCTATCGGTGAATTCGGGAAGGACGGCGGTCATGTGCGAATGGAGGAACGGCTTCCCTGTCCGCGTGGCCGCGAGAGCGAGGCTGAACCCGACCAGGGTATCACCGTGAAAAGCGCCGAGAACTTGTCCGCCGGTGTGATGCGCGACGACGAAAATGGCAGAGGGCACGGCGATATCCTTGCCCCAGATGAGATGCTGGAGGCGGAGGCAATCGTCGTATTCCGCGAGTTTCGAGCAGTGGCGGATTTCGACTTCACGCGTGAGGGGAGGCTGAGTCATCGGGCGCGAGAACGAAGTATAAGGGAGATTCCGCGCGAAGTTTACTGCAAAGGGATTCGGCAGCGCTAACGCGGCTTGGTGCCGGCGAAGAGCGCAAGTTCGCGCCACTTCCAGTGGCAGTCAACATCCTCAAAGCCGATCTCGCGCAGCCACCTTAATTGAATTTCGAGATCGAGCAACTTGTTTGACGGATCTTCGTCCGGCCATCCGATTGCTTCGAGGAAGTGCGTGTGGACCGTTGGCGTCGGAGAAGCTACATGCTCGAGGTTGCAGAACACGCCGCCCGGCTCAATGATTTCAAATCAGTGCTGTCCCATTAAAACTCGAATAGATTCAATTGTATACAGGACTCGGTGTCCGAGAACTCGTCGTTGAAGTTGGAAAACCCTTCTAAAATGGGG
>PKUY01000060.1 GCA_003131705.1 Acidobacteriota bacterium
GGCCGAGCACTTTGGCCAGATGCCGATGCAGGTAGTGCATGTCCTGGGTGGAAGTCCAGAGCGTGAGCTTGCCGTCATGGCCGAACTGGGCCACGCTGGCGTGTTGCTCCAAAGCAAGATGGGTGCTAGCCTCATAAAAGGTGATGTCTTCCCGGATGAAGTCAGCCTCGGCAAAGCCTACTTCTACGTCGCCGAATTCGTAGACCTGTCTCCGATGGATATTGCCGTATTCCCCATATTCATGGATACGAGGCTCGGGGGTGTCGAGTGCAGCCTGGATTGAGGAGATGGCCGGGAGGAGTTCGTACTCGACGTCAATCAAATCCAACGCCTCGGTCGCCACATCTTCATCCACCGCGGCGACGGCGGCCACCGGATCTCCCATCATGCGGACCTTGCCAATCGCCAGCGGGTGTTCATCTTCGCTGATGGGCAGAGCCCCGTATGGGATCGGCAGGTCTTTGCCGAGGAGCACCAGCTTGACGCCTGGATAACTTTCCGCCTCGGAGGTATCGATCTTTAGGATGCGGCCGTGCGGAACTGTGCTGCGCAAAATCTTGGTGTAAAGCATGCGGGGGAAGACGAGGTCGTCGGCGTACTTCGTCTGGCCGGTGACCTTCGATGCAGCGTCCACCTTGCGATGGGGTTTTCCTATGACGCGCAGCTCTTTTCGCTCGGCTCCGTTAGCGCCGCCCATAAATACTCTCCTTGCTGGGTTCGGCCGGCTTGCCAGCCATCCGAGTGGCAGCCAGCTCCACTGCTTCGAATATCTTGATGTAGCCGGTGCAGCGACAAATGTTTCCGGCGAGAGCCTCCTTGATTTGTTCGCGGGAAGGCTGCGGAGTCTTCTCCAGCAGCACTTTTGCCGTCAGGAGAAATCCCGGGGTGCAATATCCGCACTGCGCAGCCCCGAGTTCAGCAAACGCCTCCTGCAACGGATGGAGCTTCGCTCCCTCTGCCATGCCTTCGACCGTGGTGACTTCATGTCCTTCCAAGGCGACCCCCAGGGCCAGGCAGGAAAGCACCGGACGACCATCCACCAGCACGGCGCAACATCCGCACTCCCCCAGCTCGCAGCCGTGCTTGGTGCCGGTAAGCGCCAAGTCTTCGCGAAGGACTTCCAGAAGCGTCTTATGCGAGGCAAACGCCACCTCGACCGGCTCACCATTCACACGCAGGCAAATCTGCGCCTTCGCCGGTTTGGCATTGTTTTTTTTCTTGGTTGGTTTCATTCCTTTGCCCTTCGATTCTATTCAGAGATTCCCTAACCAAACAGATTTAACAGAAATTCAGCAGCATGGTGATCAATACATGCCAAATTCTTTGGTCGCGTCCACCCAGGCCTTCACTAGTTCAGGCTTGCAGCCCTCCATTTCTCCCGTTCCGGTGGTCATGATAAAGCCGCCGCCTTTGCCCACGATCTGGCACACCTTCTTCGTGCGTTCGCGTACTTGCTCCACGGTCCCACCGCTGAGCATAGAAACCGGCATGCCCCCCAGGATGCACATGGTGTCGCCAAGGACCTCTTTAACCTTGAAGATGTCACTACTCTGGAACCATCCGACGGTCTTGCCTTTGGGTAACTCGGCCAAGTACTTGAGCCGTTTGTCCCAGATGCCTTCGTAAAAGACAAAGATGGTTATGCCGTGGTCGATCAGCTTCAGGAAGAGACTCTTCAACTGCGGCCAATAGAAGCGCTCGAATTGCTGCAGCGACATGAACCCATCGGAACCACGGTGGAGCGGAAAGGTGGCACAGGCGATATTACCAGCGAAAACCAGGGGGCGGGAAGAAACAATAGCGTGCTGGAGTTGGAAGCGAGCCACCTTTTCTTGCGCAGCGAGCAGTTTATCCGGGCAACGACGCATATCGAGGAAAATACCTTTCATGCCCCTCAAGGTGTCGGACATAAAATCAAACGGCGCCTCGAGTAGCGTGCCGAAAAATGGCATAGGGGGGAAGCCCAGTGCCACCAAGCGCTCCATAGTAGCTCTTTGTCGTGGCATTGATTCAGCCTGCAACTGCGAAGCCTTTGCCAACGCCCGCAAAGCTTTCTCCACCTCGGGATGATTGAATATGCCCACGTTTAACATGCCATAGTAGCCGAAGGTGCTTAACCCCAGTGGCGGCAGTAGCGATAAGCCGTTCAGTTCGCTGAATACTCGCGGAAGAAATACACGAATGCCCCAGTCCGCAGGGTCCTCGAGGAAATCGTCGTAGTCCTCGGCCTTCATGTACTCGCTTTCAACGAACTGGAACGAGCCGTTCGGCCCCAAGCCGTAACCGGGCCACTTGGTCGATTGATCGCCCAAGGTGCGGCTTAACTCAGGACTACCCCAAGGGCCTGACAAGGCGTCAGGTTGGAACTGCAAAGCCGTCTTGACCATTGCGGCCTGTGCTCGGTCAGGATTTTCGAACAATTCCTGTCGGGTGGCGCCTTCCAACTCCGCAACCATATTGCCCAAGGATAAGTGAATCGGGATGCGATCGGGTTGCTTGAGTTGCAAGGCGTCCAGCAGGCGCTTGGACCGGTCGGCGCACAACTGTTGGGGAGTCTTGCCACTATCGAGCGTAACTGCAGAAATGTCGCCAGTCATATTTTCACACGGTACTATACTTCTCGTGCTCCACAAAACCTGTCCCTCGCCAAAATGTCATCCG
>PKUY01000295.1 GCA_003131705.1 Acidobacteriota bacterium
TCGCCCGACGGCGACCAACTCACGCAGATACCGGAGTTGTTCCCGTGATATCCCCTCTAATTGTGGCAACAAGGACTCGCTAACCAGAGCGATACTTGCGCGCGTGTCGTGGAACAGGTATTCGTATTCGTGCCGTTTCAGCTGAGTGTTAACGGGCACCGCGATTGCGCCGATCTTGATGGCGCCGAAGAAGCAATACAGAAACTCCGGCGTGTCCTCAAGCGAGAGGAGCACGCGCTCTCCTGAACGCACACCCAGGTGGCGAAGTGCATTGCCTACGCGGTTGGTGTGCTCCAGCAATTGCTGATAGCTGATCCGCTCGTCGCCGCACTCAACCGCAATACTCCCACCTCTCCCCTCGAGCACATGGCGATCCAAGAGGTGCGTGACGACATTCGCGGCTTCCGGCAGAGCGATCAAGGGCTTTTGTATTCCCCCATCGTGTTCCCTCCATCATCAGCATACATCTTGCGTTTGGTATCAGGGCACAACTACCAGCGACGAAGACTCAGGCTGATCGGGTGGGGATGAGGCAAGCCGCCCCTACTCCCGAAGAGCCGCGACTAACTCCGCTCTTCGAGGCCTCGCGTACCCTACCGAATGGCCTGGCAAGGCTGCTGCATATCATCTTGCGGAGCCACTAAACCGTGCCTGCACGGATTCATCTCAACCCTGTGAGCCCTGGAGAGGAAACGTTGCCCCCCGCAGCATCTCCAGAGTTGCACAGGGAACGGGCACCCGCGAACCCCGGCAGAAGGTTGCGCTGGCCTCTGATCGCCCCTGAAAACGATCTTCCATCGGCCGCCCTATCTGTTTCAAAAATCGCTAAGCGCGAAACTGCCGCGCTTCCGACCAAATCTTGGCACGACGCAACGTATGGGAGATCGTCATCATCCAATCTTCGAATGATCCTAGATGGCCCGCCATCTGGCCAGCTCTTGGCGCCAGAGTCTCGCGCCGCTCTGAAGATTGCTGTGACTTGGGTCACAGCTCAGTGTGGCGTGCCAACCTGGAGTTCAGACCCGCAGCCTCGGCGGGAGACTGATCGCGAATTGACCCAGGCACCGCACTTGGAACCCCGCTTCGGCCTGAGGAGTCATCCGCTTATTGGTAGTAACGGACAATCCATTCCGCCACACAATGGGGTTTCTCGCTGCCCTGACCCTCCACCGATATGGCGAAGACAGCCTCAATGGCGTCTGGAAGTTCCTTCACAGACTGGACACTCACTCGGGCACGAATCTGCGAATCGGCACGTACAGGAGAAGGGAAGCGGACTCGATTCAAACCGTAGTTGACGCCCATTCGGACGCCGTTTCGGATCTGGACCGCCTGTTTCATGAAGTGGCTCACCAGCGATAGCGTCAAAAAACCGTGCGCGATCGTCGTGCCGTAGGGCGACTCTCTTTGCGCCCGTTCGTGGTCCACATGAATCCATTGCCGGTCTTCAGTCACTTCGGCAAACTGCCGAATGCGGTCCTGCGTTACCATGAACCAATCCGTCACGGCTATCTCGCGGCCTAGGAAATCATTCAGGGAACGCGGTGTCTCGACTTTGAGTGGAGGCATGAAATCTCCTTTTGAAGAAGCCTAGGCGCAACGGGGGGACTCGGCGATCACTTGCGGCGTGGGATGCGACGGGAGTTTGCCCCACTTCCTGAGCTCATTCTTGGCGATCGATTCCGTGTGGGCTTCGTCCGGCCGGTCTGCCATTCGGAGTGTCCCTACACCTATCCCTACCAGAAACTCCGTTCTCGTTGAACCTGTTGAATCTGGACTTCTGTCGCTATTGTTCGCCGATACCATGGTCACGGTCATCTTCTCGCCGTTCTCTCCGATTCGGCAAGCCTTTCGAACGCGGGCAGCACTGCAAACCGAGTGCGCATCACATCCCTACTCATCAATGTGTGGATCGTGACTACTAGAAGCTGTTGCACAACCCGATTTGACCCTATGGAATCAATAACTTAGCTGGGTTGTGCAATACGTTCTAGTAGTTTTCTACATTGCAGGCAAGTGCCGAGCGACAGCACCGAACTGACAGAATAACTTCGGAGTAAGCCGCGTCCGCCCGAGCGTGGCATCACTTCCCGTCGACGGTGAATGCAATCAGAGCATTTCCGCGGTGCCCGGAAAAACGGCCCTCTCCCGAGTTTACGTACAGGACGCCATTCGCGATGGTTGGCCCGGCGGTGCCCATTGAGCCCCCGTTCGCGGAAACACCGTTCACCGCGTCGAACTTCCGCGCCGTATCGAAATCCCAGACGACCGCCCCGTCTTTCGTCGAATAGGCGCGCAAATGTCCGTCGGCCGAACCGGAGAATACGACTCCCGGAATCAGGCTGACCGCAGCCGATTCAACGCCCGCACAGCCTCGCGTTCCCCAACTGCATACCCCGGCTGGCGCGGGCCTGTGCCAAACCAGTTCACCATTGGTGATCTTCAGCGCGGAAAGGCTGCTATCCGATCGATTCGCAATCGGCACGTAGACTGTTTCCTGGTCGGCGGCGGAGCCCCAGACGATGCCACCGCCCATGCTACCCGGCCCGACCTGGACTTTCCATAGAGTCTTGCCGCGATCGTCTGGATCCATGGCGTAGAGTATTCCTGATTTCTGACCTGCTAGGATTATCTGTTTGCCGTTCGACATCGAGGTGAGGATTGGCGAGCTTCCAAAGTCATAATCGGGGCCAACGGGATTCGGGCAGATGCCCTTTCCGGGCACCGGACAGCCGAACAGGTAGTTGTCGTGCGCGGTTACTTGGTTGATCCACAGGATACGGCCTGTTTCCATATCGATTGCTATGATCGCGTCTGCGGCTTCCGTATCGACATCAGTATAGGAATCGCCGGTACCCACGTAGATCGCTTTGCGCTTCACGTCGATCGTCGGAGCCGACCAAACGGCCACCCCGGCCGGACCGTACATTTGAACTCCCGCGGAACTCTTCTTGAACGGTCGTGCCGGATCCTTGATTGTATAAGTCTTCCAAATGATCTTGCCCGTGGACGCGTCGAGTGCAACGACGCTCCCGCGGAATGTGCAGCACTCGTGGGTGTCCACCGCGCCGAATCCCTCTTCTTGCGATGAAACCGGTACATACAGCCGGTCCTTGTAGAGAGTGGGAGCGCCCGTAATCCGGGCCAGCGGATGATCATCCAGCTTTGTCTTCCAAAGTAGCTTTCCCGAGGTGGCATCCACCGCGTACGCAAACGCCTTCATCAAGTCGGCGGCATAAACTGCGAGCTTTGGCGGCGAGGACCCGGGCAGCGGGCCGGCGCTGACGGATGCGCGGATTTCCGATTCGGCCTGGAATTTCCAATATGTGCATCCCGTCTGCGCGTTCAGGGAATAAAGTAGCCCTGTTGTGCTCGTGACGTAAAGGCGATTGCCCATAATGGTCGGCTGCGCTCCAACCAGTGGCCCGGGGTACGCGAAGGCCCACTTGACCTTCAGCTTCGGAACGTCCTCCAGCTTGAGTTCCGGCTGAGGCTGGTAGCGCGAATTCACGACGTCGCGGCCCCATCCGTTCCACGCGGCGCCATCAACGCGAATAGGCTGGGCGGCATCCGCACAGCGATTGGCTTCGGGGTTCGGTTGGGCGCCTGGCACGGACGCGTTGCCGGTGACAAAAGCCGCGATGGCTGCAATCTCTTCGGCGCTCAACCCCAAGCCCTGCGGCTGCATCACGCCGAACGTCAGATCGAATATCACGTCTTGTGGCGCCAGCCCTGCAATCGTGTCTCGAGACGGTGTCCGCCCCTCAGGATGGTCGTGGCACATCGCGCACCGGTGTTGGTAGAGCGCGACTGAATCGGTACCCTCTGCCAGCACCACCGGACACAAGAGGCCCAAGAAGATAAGTCCGGCGAGCACTCTGTGTCGCATTCTTAACCTCCTTACACGGACGCCAATTAAACTGGAAATGCCGAGTGTTTATCATACAGCCAAAGATAAAGCTGTTGTAGCAAAGCACAAATGCCACCTAGAGTAACCGGAGAACTGGGGAATCCGGTTAGAGGGTTACACGGGCGAGTGAGCGACGCCGGTGGCGTCAAGTTGAGTTTCGATTCTGTCAATCCGAGCGTGATGCTAACCGACGCCCTGAGCTCGACCGATAAGAACGGAATGTCTCAAGAGTGATGATGGGTTACCCTCGGGGACTGCACCGTCTGGGACGATGTTTTCCGGATCATCTCTAAGAGCGCAATCCGGTCAGGCTTGAGCAGCTCGTCAACAACCTGCTTGTTGATGTTCGCTACGATGATTTGCCCAACTTCTGTCTGCACGTCCGAGAAGATTCCCATACTCTTCATCTTCTGTGTTTGGGACTCGTTATCCTCGGTCGGAGTGAGGTAGTGTACGGCGCTAGCTTTGTAGCGGTGGATCAGAAACAGTTGGATGAGCGTCATCATTCGCTTCTTGCCTAGTGGCGCGACCGTGTTTTGGTCGCGCACCGAGAGCAAGTTCCGGCCGCGACGATCCTGGACAGTGGCGAAGATGATGTTAGCGAGCCTTTGACTACTGGGCTCATCGAGCAGGCTCAGTTCCAACAGTTCCGATCCGGCCGTGTGGGGACGCAGCTCGACCCGAATCTTCGCCGTATGCTCCCAGTGCTTCCTCCACTCCGCGAGCCACTCCTCCAGCAACTTGAGGGNNTCGCCTTCGTTGCCGCAGTACGTCCCGACGAAGCCATCAATGCGCCGTCCAGCCGCGGTCCTCCCACCAGCGTCTGCGGCGTGCGATACGGAGACTCCAGCAGCCTGAACTTGCGCTGCAGGCGCGCCAGCGCCAACATCCCGTCCTCCTTCAACGCGGTCGCGAACTCCTCGGCGGCCAAGCCATCGATCTGGTGTCCACCGTAGGTGACAAAGTTGAAGACGAAACCGAGCTTTCCGAGCTCCTCTGGAAACCGCTTCATCTCCTCGTCGCTCATGCCCGTGGTGTCCCAGTTGAACGACGGCGACAAATTGTACGCCAGCATCTTGTCGGGATATTCTGCATGGATTGCATGCGCGAACATCCTGGCGTCCTCCAGGTACGCCGTCTTGGTCTCCATCCACAACATGTCCGCAAAGGGCGCCACAGCCAGCGATCTAGCGATGGCATAATTGATCCCGCTCTGGATTTGATAGAAACCCTCCGGGGTCTTGGGCAGCTCACAATCCCAGACGACCTGGATACCCATGAACTTCGCCCGCTCGCGCACTTCGTAGAAGGAAGCGCGTTTTGAGAACGCCAGCCATTCCTCGACGCTCATGTCGAAACGTTCGCCTTCGTCCGTGCGGGACTTCATCACGTCGGCAACCACCTGCCCATAGGTCTTCAGCCCGGCTTCTGCCAACCAGACTTCCATATAGCGGGTGTCGATCTTCTCGAGCGCANNCGAGGCCCTGGGCAGTCTCCGTGATCATCGACATGAGTCCGACCTCCCCAAGCCAAGCAAAGGTCGCCCGGTACTCGGCCTCTGACACGGCGAACAGGAGATGCCCGCGGACCTCGACCTCCAGTTCGAATAGTTTCCTCAAAATGGCTAGATAGCCAACCCGGTAGCTTGGCAGGTCGGTGTTGGTTGCGCCGAGGATGAAGGGCTGGTCTCGCTCGTCACTACGATTCTCGAGAAACGTCGCCGCTTCGGCATCGGTTCGGGCCACAAGAATGCCCGGGACCCGCATGATGTCGAGCTGCAGGCGGGCCGCGANNTGATCTGCTCGTCCTGGGCGACGACCACCTTACCGGCCTGGTGGCCGCACTTCTTCGCTCCGGGTTTCTGGTCTTCGATGTGGTAGCCGGGAACCCCGGCCTCCACGAAGCGGCGGATCAGATTGCGCACGTGCGCATCCCCACCGTGCCCAGTGTCAGCATCGGCGATGATAAAGGGTCGATAATCGACTGCCGAAGTCGCCTTGCGCTCTTCTTCGCTCATCCGTATGCGCGCGAAGTGTTGATTCTTGTCGGCTGTGAGAAGTGCTCGGACTAACCCGGCTGCCTCGTCTGGCACCTGGCTGAGCGGGTAGCTTGCCAGGTCGGGTCCTGGATCCTCTGAGAGTGAACCCCTAGCGGNNGCGCAGGCGCGCGTAGAACTCCTCGGCTGTGCGTCGCGCGACGGTGTAGTCGCTAGAAATCGTACCCTGTTGTTCAGCCACCTCACGCGGAGAGTAGAGGCGGACGATGCCAGCGAACCGGGGGCTCGCGAACCATTGCTTGGCGGCCGCTACCTGCTGGTTGAATGTGGTCATACCCTCTCCTCTCTTGGCGTGATGAATTCAAGATCTTCTTCTTGAGTTCGAAAACGGCGTGGATTATACACCGAAGGTCGGAATTACTATTGGGGGAATGCGCCTGCCTCGGAAGTAAAGTGCGGCGGTTGTGGGCCCCCCCCATGCAACTTGGCCGTGTAGTCGGATCACCGGAGTGCGACCTGGAAAGC
>PKUY01000118.1 GCA_003131705.1 Acidobacteriota bacterium
ATTCATCCCGGTTTCGTTGACACCCCCGAAAGCGGCTGATAGATTCCTAAGTTGTGCTTGTAAAGCCACGAAAACGGATGCCCGCCGGGTTTCTCTCTGTGGTCACAATGGCTCTGGCGGCGACGCTTGTCGCGGGCTGCGCCGCGAGCAAAACGACAGTCACTAGGCCATCCGGAGCGCCGACGCCCGTTCAAATCGCGACGAAGCAAGAGCTGATCGAGCGATACAATCAGCAGGCTGCGGCCGTCACGTCGCTGAATTCTTCGGTGAAGATGACGCTGACGGCGGGATTCGCCTATACCGGCGTGATCAAACAGTATCATGAGATCAACGGATTTCTGGTCGTGCAAAAGCCCGCGAGCATTCGCGCGATTGGACAGGCGCCAGTGGTGGGCACCAACATTTTCGACATGCAGAGCGACGGAGAAACCTTTCACATATTCATTCCGTCCCAGCATAAGTTCATCACCGGGCCTACGAATCTGGAGCGTGCTTCAGCGAAGCCCATTGAAAATCTCCGGCCGCAACATTTGACGGCGGCGATTTTCTGGGACGCGATTCCGGATAAATCTCTGGTCCTGCTGGAGGAAGAGATCGAAACTGCGTCGCAGTTTTACGTGCTGACGGTGGTGAGGAACGCGGCTAGCGGCACGGACCGGGCGGCGGGCGAATGGGAAATCGCGCAGAAAATTTGGTTCGATCGCTCGGATTTGAATGTGGCTCGCATGGAGACATACGAGGTCGGCGGCAAAATCGGCTCCGATGTTCGCTACAGCGACTGGACCGATTTCGGCGGAGTAAAGTTTTCGCGGGAAATTTCGCTGGCGCGGCCGGAGAATGACTATACGTTGCACATAGGGATCACCAAGGCGACGCTCAACACAGCTATTCCTGCTGCCCGGTTCGTGCTGCAACAACCGCCTGGGACGGAGTTAGTGAACGTGGGCAAAGAGTCCGAGGGAACCAATCCGGCGGAAACCAACGCGGAAGGGAAAAAACCTTGATCGGGCACATGATTGTTCAGAACACGATGCACCGGCCTATCCGCACGGCGATTACGGTGATTGCCGTGGCGGTGGAAGTGACTCTGGTGATCATCGTCGTCGGGTTGACGAGCGGCTTATTGATGGAGTCGGCGAAACGCACCGAAGGCGTGGGCGCCGACATCATGGTCCAGCCGCCTTCGGCGTCCGTTTTTATGGCGTTCAGCGGGGCGCCGATGCCGATCAGCATTGGCACCAAATTGCAGGAGCTCGAATATGTGCAGGCGGTCGCGCCCGTGCTGGTGCAATTTAATTCCGTGAACGGCCTCGACATCGTGTATGGCATTCAGCCTGATACTTTCCGCGCCGTTTCGGGTGGCTTCGTTTTGCACTCGGGCACGGAACTGCAGGACCCCAACGATATGCTGGTTGACGACGTGTATGCGCGAGCCAAGAAACTAAAGCTTGGGCAGACTCTGCATATCCTGGAACACGATTTTCACGTGGCCGGGATTGTGGAGCATGGCAAGGGCGCGCGTCTTTTCGTTTTGATGTCGACGCTGCAGGAAATGTCCGGAGCGCACGATAAGGCCTCGGTTTTCTTCATCAAGTGCGATCGTACGGACCATACCGCGGCCGCGACGGATGAAGTGCGCGAGCTGCTGCCGCGTTACGAAGTTCGCCCGCTGAAGGATTACATCTCGCTGATGACCTCGTCGAATCTGCCGGGGTTGGGCGCTTTCATCAACGTAATGATCGGCATCGCCGTAGCCATCGGATTTTTGGTGACGTTCCTCTCGATGTACACGACGATCATCGAGCGCACCCGCGAAATCGGCGTGCTGAAGTCGCTGGGGGCTTCGAAGACCTACATCGTCGAAATTATTCTCAGCGAAACGACCTTGCTTTGCCTGGCCGGCGTTGCGACCGGGATTTGTCTGAGCTTCCTGATGCGTTCGATCTTCCTCAGACTTTTCCCTTCGCTCACCATCCTGATCACTTTCCGCTGGATCATCCTGGCGGGCATGATCGCGGTCGCGGGCGGTCTGCTCGGCGCGGCTTATCCGGCGTGGCTCGCCAGCCGCAAAGACCCGGTCGAAGCTCTGGCTTACGAATAAGCCGCAGTCCTATTCCTTTCCAGCGTTGGCGGCCGAACGGTCCGCGCCCTCGTGCACGCGAGATATTCGAGTCGGAGCCTGGTGTGTTTTGCCAGATCACTTCTAGGCAGAAACACGAAACGCGACTAGAATATTTCCATCCTCACAGGCATGATCACTCGCGCGGGAGCCGGCTTTGGAGCCGATACTCAAGACTGAAGATTTGTGGAAAGTGTATCGCACGGGCAAGATGGACGTGCCGGCGTTGCGCGGCGTCAGCATCTCGATCCTTNNCGGGGTGCGGAAAATCGACGCTCCTTCACGTGATTGGAGGGTTGGCCCAAGCGACGCGCGGGCGCGTGCTACTGGACGGAAACGACCTCACGGAGATGAGCGATGCGGCGCGCACGCTGCTGCGCCGCCACAAAGTCGGATTTGTATTTCAGAAGTTCAATCTATTACCCACGCTCGACGCCTACCACAACATCACGCTGGCCCAACACATACACGGTAACGGCTTCGACCCGCACCGTTTTCAGGCTGTCGCGGAATTGCTGGGCCTCGGCGATCGCTTGCATCACAGGCCATCGGAGCTTTCCGGCGGTGAACAGCAGCGGGTGGCGCTCGCTCGAGCGATCATCACCGAGCCGAAGATCGTCCTCGCCGATGAACCGACTGGGAATCTCGACACCAGAACCTCGGAGGCCGTCCTTGGGTTGCTGCGCCGGCTGAATAAGGACCTGGGACAGACGATCGTGATGATCACACACAATCCAGAAGCGGCGACGTACGGGAATCGGGTTCTGCACATGCGCGACGGATCGGTCGTGAATGGGTCGGCAAGCCACTAATCCGATGCGTTCGACGCCGATACGTTCATTCGGGCGAGGCATCGCTTGCACCATTTTCTGGTCCTACGAGCGCGGAAGCTGGCCTTACGATCTGCTGGTCATCGCCATACTGATTTTCGTGCTGGCGACGCCGCGGAGCTGGTTCAAGGACCGGCCGCAATCGAGTGCTGGCCCGAATTCCGGCGTCGAGCTCGTCACCGAAGATTCGAACAGCCAACTGCGCACCTACCGGATTGACGCCGCGGTGCTGGCTCCCGAAAAGCGCGCGACAAGGCCGACTCCCGAGCTCGAGCGCGAAACGCACGATATTCTCGGCCGCACGGTGGATGATTTGAAGGATCGCACGTTTCAAGTGACGCGGATCGATCCGGCGCTTTCCGATGGCGGCGCGGTGCTGCACTACGATGTGACCGTGCGTTTATGACGCACAGGGAAGAGTGGTTGTCCCGCAGAACCGTGGAACATTAAGTGGGCGAATAGATAGCCGAGAGAGGAGAAGTGCATGGAGGCGAGCGCGAGCTTGACTCAATCAGCACATCAACGGATGGAAGCAGCTGTGCGCGACCTGAGATCGCTGCTGGATCGGCGCGCGAGCACCGTGGAATCGGTTCGCGAGAACCACAGCCACGGCGAGTCTTACCATCCCGCTGCACTGCCTGACATCGTTTGCTTTCCTCATTCGACCGAAGAAGTCAGCGAAATCCTGAAGATCAGCGCCAAGCATCAAGTGCCCGTGATTCCGTTTGGAGCGGGCACGTCGATGGAAGCGCAGGTGAACGCGATTCACGGCGGCATCACCATCGACATGCGCGAAATGAATAAAATCCTGAACATCAGCCCGCAAGATCTGCAGGCGACCGTGGAAGCGGGCGCTTCACGTTTGCAGCTCAACAAAGCGCTGGCGAACACCGGGTTCACATTTTTCATCGATCCGGGCGCCGATGCCACGATCGGCGGAATGACGTCCACGCGCGCGTCCGGCACTACGGCCGTGCGTTACGGCACGATGCGCGAAAACGTGATGAGCCTGACCGTGGTGCTGGCGGACGGCCGCGTGATCAAGACCGGCACGCGCGCGCGAAAATCCGCGGCGGGATACGACCTGACGCGGTTGTTCGTCGGAGCAGAGGGCACGCTCGGCGTGATTACGGAAGTCACGCTACGGCTGCATCCGCTGCCGGATTCCGTGGCGGTGGCAAGCTGCACGTTCAATACGATTCGAGATGCGGTAGAAACCGCGATTGAAACCATTCAGCTAGGCGTGGCCGTGGCTCGCATCGAGCTGATGGATGAAGCGCAGATCGATGCGTGCAATCGCTACTCGAAGACCCACTATCCCGTGGCGCCAATTCTGTTCTTTGAATTTCACGGCGACAGCGCACGCAGCGTGAACGAACAAGCGGAAACGGTGCAGAGGCTCGCGGAGGACCACAAGGCGCGCGGATTTCAGTGGTTCACGACCCCCGAAGAGCGCGAAACGCTTTGGAAAATGCGGCATGACGCCTATTTCGCGACGATCGCGATTCGCAAGGGCGGCAAGTTGTTTACGACCGATATCTGCGTTCCGATTTCGCGACTCGCGGACTGCATCGTGGAATCAAAGAAGGATGCGACGGGCGCTTCTTTCCCAACGACGATGGTGGGACACGTCGGCGACGGCAATTTTCACATGGCGTTCGTACTCGATCCGGAAAATCCCGCCGAGCATGCCGAAGCTCTCGTGCTGGAGGAAAAAATTATTTTGCGCGCACTCGCAATGGGCGGGACGTGCTCGGGCGAACACGGCATCGGCTCCGGAAGGCTGAAATATCTTCCCATCGAACATGGCGCGGGGCTTGATGTGATGCGCGCGATCAAGCAGGCGCTCGATCCGGATAATCGGATGAACCCAGGCAAGATGGTGGAACCGCGACCGCTTTTCGGAAAAACTTCAGATTCAGCTTGACCGCGTGATCTCGATGAAGGATAACGGCGGCGCGCTCTGCCGCACGCGGCAATTCGGCCGGCGCACAAGTCGTAGCATACAATCGCGGACACGTTGAATACGAACACAACCGCAGCGGCGACTCCAGCCATAACTCCCGCAGATCGTCCGTCTCTGCGCTATGCGTGGTACGTGGTCCTGGTGCTGATGCTGTGCTACACGCTATCGTTTGTGGATCGGCAGATACTCAGCCTGCTCGTGGGTCCCATTAAGCGGGACCTAATGATCAGCGATACGCGGATTGGAGTGCTGCAAGGCCTGGCGTTCGCCGTCTTCTACACCCTCGCAGGATTACCAATCGGCCGCATTGTCGATACGTACGGCAGGCGCAATCCGATCGCTGCGGGGATTTTCTTGTGGAGCCTGATGACGGCTTCGTGCAGCGCCGCGAAGAGTTTCTGGACACTTTTCCTGGCACGCATCGGGGTAGGGGTGGGGGAGGCGACTCTTTCGCCGGCCGCTTTTTCGCTGATTTCCGATTATTTTCCCAAGGAACAGCTGGGCCTCGCGATCAGCGTTTACACCATGGGAATTTTTGTTGGGTCGGGCATCGCGCTGGCTGTGGGCGGAACGGTTGTGGATGCGGTTGTGCGCATGCCCGCGCTTCATTTGCCCATATTGGGAGTGGTAGCAACCTGGCGGCTTTCGTTTCTTCTGGTGGGCATTCCGGGACTTTCGGTTGTGCTGCTGGTCTATACGATTCGCGAACCGCTTCGACGGAATCTTTTGCGCACCGCGGACGGACGCGCCGCCGAACTTGGTTTGTGGGATGTTCTTGCGCAGGTTCGCACGCGGTGGCAGGCGTTTACAGGCTTGTCCGTGGCGATGATCTTCCAGTCTTTGGCGAGTTATTCGTTTCTCTCTTGGGCGCCCGCTTTTTTCCAGAGAATTCACGGATGGACGCCAGGCCAATCCGGCAGAGCTTTGGGCGTGATTTTGCTGATCTTCGGTTGTAGCGGCATGTATGTGGGAGGTTCGTTGTGCGACCGTTGGCAGCAGCGGGGAATTCGTGAAGCGCCTCTGAAGGTGACGATGCTCAGCGCGGTGGGCGCGTGCGTTTTCTTGGGGATCGCGATGTTGGTCCCGAATCCGTACCTCGCGCTCAGCCTGATGGCGCCCGGTCTCTTTTTTCAGGCCATGCCGATTGGCAGCGCGTACGCGGCCGTGCAGCTTATATTCCCGAACCAGGTGCGCGGGCAGGTGTCGGCGTTCTTTATGTTCATTCTGAATTTGGGAGGCATCAGCCTCGGTCCATTGCTGCCGGGTGTGTTCAACGATTATTTGTTCAAGAACGAGAAAATGCTGGGACCGTCCGTGTCTCTGAGCATCGCGCTGGCTTCCGTGGGGATGATGATTATTCTGCCGCTGACCTACCGGCACTATAGGCGGGACTACGAAACGATGAATTCCGTGTTGGCGTAAGGCGCGCGGTTAGAATCGTCTTCGCGGGATTAAGCCGGCCAGCTCGTGGGGACATCCACGTAGGACCTGTTTAGTTCTTCGATGGACTCGCAACCCAGCAGCGCCAGAGTGCGCTGCAGGTCGGCGCGCAGAATTTCAATGGCCCGCGAAACGCCCGCTTCACCAGCAGCGCCCAGCCCGTATGCGTAGGCGCGGCCGATGAGGACGGCACGCGCTCCAAGGCAAATTGCTTTTGCGATATCTGAGCCGCGGCGCACGCCTCCGTCCATCAGAACCTCCGCGCGGGCGCCTACGGCCTTCACTACCTCGGGCAAGGCGCGAAGCGCAGCGCCAACGCCGTCGAGTTGGCGGCCGCCATGATTGGAGACGATCACGCCCGCAGCGCCTTCGTCCAAGGATCGGCGAGCGTCGTCGGCGACGAGCACACCTTTCACGACAATCGGGCCGGGCCAGATTTTGCGGATCCATTTCAGGTCTTCCCATGTCACTACCGAGCGCGCGAGCCTATCCTGCGCTTCCGAAAGAGGTAACGGGCCGCGGCCGGGCTCGATGATGTTGGGAAGGGTGAGGGTCGATCCGTCTCGCAGGAATCCGGCGAGCCATGACGGATGAGCAAGCAGCTCCGGCAGGAAGCGGAGTTTCGCAAACGTGTCGCGGCCGAGCAGCACGCCCGCGCCGTTGCGCACATCCCGCTCGCGCATGCCGAACGTGCCGGTATCAATCGTGATCACGAGTACGGTAAAGCCGGCTTTGTGTGCGCGCTCAATGGCTGCTTCGGCGGCTTCGCGACCGCCTGCGAGGTAAAGCTGATACCACAGTGGGCCGGAAGACGCGTTCGCAACATCTTCGAGCGGGTGGCCGGACATCGTCGTCAGAGTGAATCCGAGCCCTGCGTTTCCGGCCGCTCGCGCGGCGCCCACTTCACCTGAGGGATGAAATATGCGGCTGAAGCCGCAGGGGGCGAGCACGAGAGGCATCGCCATCTCGCAGCCGAGAACCTTGGTGCGCATCTCACAGCCGCGAACAAAGATTGCATTGCGGGGACGGAACGTCACTTCTTCGAAGGCGCGAAGGTTCTCGCGCAGAGTGACTTCGTCGTCGGCGCCGCCGTCCACGTAGTCAAAGACGGCCTTGGGCAGGCGCTTTTTCGCGAGGAGGCGAAGATCCGCGATGTTCACGACGCGCGGCGAGGAAACTTTACGGTCGTCGCGCGTCATCGGACGTTGGCCTCGTGCTGCTGGGCGTGAATCGCCCGTGCGTAAGAGCTGAAGGGCAAGGAATTGGCTTCTCCGCGCCCATTCTACCGGGTATCCTCAAACATTTGTTGGCAAGTTGGCGTGCCGCACAGCACGGTCCGACATTTCGCACGGTATGCCGGGCGAGTGTATAGTCATGTGCCCGAGGAGCTCCGCATGAAGGTTGGTGAAGCGATTGCCGAGATTTTGAAACGCGAAGGAGTCGAGGTCATCATCGGCTATCCGGTGAACCACGTTCTCGAAGCGGCGGCATGCGCGGGGATTCGTCCGATCATTGTGCGTCAGGAACGCGTGGGACTGCACATCGCGGACGCGATGTCACGGCTGACGAGTGGACGCACGATCGGAGTTTTTGCCATGCAGCATGGGCCGGGATCCGAAAATTCTTTTGGCGGCGTCGCGCAGGCATACAGTGAATCGGTGCCGATTTTGGTGCTGCCGATGGGGTATGCGCGGCGGCTGGCGCACATCGATCCGAACTTCAATTCGGTTGCGAGCATGCGGAGCATCACAAAATCGGCAGAACCGATTACGTCCCCAAACGAGATTTCCAATATTTTCCGCCGCGCTTTTTCGCGCCTTCGCAACGGGCGCGGCGGCCCCGCGCTTGTCGAGATTCCACTCGACTTGTTTGTCGAGGATGTACCTGAGTCCTTTTCATACGAACCGGTGATCGCGACGCGCTACGGACCCGATATCGCGGACGTGTGCAAAGCGGCCGCCGTGCTGGCGGATGCAAAGCATCTCGTGATTTACGCCGGGCAGGGAATTCACTACGCGCGCGCGTGGAAGCCGCTCAAGGATCTGGCGGAATTGCTTGGCGCGCCCGTGGCGACGAGTTTGCAAGGCAAGAGCGCGTTCCCGGAAGATCATCCGCTTGCGCTGGGCGCCGGCGGCAATGCTTTTCCGCCGATGGTTCCTCACTTCCTCGAAAAAGCCGACTGGATTTTCGGCGTGGGCTGCAGCTTTACGGAAACGGCGTTCGGGATTGCCATGCCGAAGGGAAAGAAATTTATTCATGCGACGCTTGATCCGGATCATTTGAACAAGGATGTGCGCGCGGACATTGGCCTGGTAGGCGACGCGCAACTGACGCTCGATTCGCTGCGCGTTGAGGTCGAGCGCCTGATCAAGAAGCCGCGGGCATCGTCGGTCGCAGAAGAGATCGCGAAGGTTCGTAAGGTCTGGCTCGACGAATGGATGCCGAAGCTCACGTCGGACGCAACGCCGCTTTCGCCCTATCGCGTGCTCTGGGATTTGCAGCACACAGTCGACGTCGCGAATACGATCATTACTCACGATGCGGGCAGCCCGCGCGATCAACTCGCGCCGTTTTGGGTGACGAAGCAGCCACTCACCTATATCGGTTGGGGAAAGACGACGCAGCTGGGCTATGGGCTGGGTCTTGCCATGGGCGCAAAACTTGTTTGTCCTGACAAGCTTTGCATCAATGTGTGGGGAGACGCCGCGATTGGATTCACTGGAATGGACTTTGAAACGGCGGTGCGCGAGCGCATCCCCATTCTGTCCATCCTTCTGAACAACTTCTCCATGGCCATCGAGCTGAAGGTGATGCCGATCAGCACAGAGAAGTATCGAAGCACCGACATCTCCGGCGACTACGCTGCTATGGCGCGTGCTTTTGGTGGCCACGGCGAACGGATCGAACAGCTAGAGGACATTATCCCTGCGATCCAGCGTGGGATCGCCGCAACCAAAGAAGGCATCCCGGTACTGCTGGAGTTCATCACATCCAAGGAGACCGAGATCTCTCGCCTTTGATTGGCTGACCACGGCCTGACCAGCAACAGATTGCCTCGTTTCTCGTTTTAAATTTCAAATCCGAAGAATGTTCCGCGCGAATCGTATGGTAGCCGTCGCCCAAGGCGCTTAATGCGACCCCGCCCTTTGCTCCCCATCGGGCGGGG
>PKUY01000014.1 GCA_003131705.1 Acidobacteriota bacterium
ATCGAAATGCGACAGCCAGATTTCTATTTGTCCACAGGCCGATCTCAACCAACCCATTTGCTGCCCAGATCAATAAGAAAGGGACAAGTACAAAGTAGTATCTCGGAAAGATCCAAAGGATAGAAAAGCTCGCCACAACGGCAGTCGCCGGAACCAACATAACGAATAACCGGCTCAAAGCCATCGGTCGCCGCCATGGTCGACAAACGGCGCCCAGCAGAGCTAGTGCTGGAAGGAACGGCGCGCCGAGCCATCTTTCACGAAGTGTAGAAAATAGCTCAAACGTGTTTCGATGCACAGCCTCTCCAAAGTACCGGACTAGGTCTTTAACGCGCACGTGCGTTTCACGAATAACGTCGGCATTAGGACGCATGCCGACACCAGTTCCCTCAAGGCTGTCGTTAATAGAATTCGCTGTGTCGTAGTACGCTTCTAGTAATGACGACTCGTTCGCTCCAGAACCCTGTCGCTCCGCCAAAGCAAGAATGTTCCACGCGTAGTTGATAGTGCTCTTCCCCTCGAGGCGCAGCTTACCTGTTGACCTATATAGCAAAAGCACTTGGGGTGACGCCAATACCATAAAAACTGCCAGCGCAGCGACAGCACGCTTAATCTTCACCGCTAGCGCCGCATCTTGGGCAATCAGCCCAAGCAGGACCGCAACGAATAGAGGTCCGACGGCCTCCTGTCGGATGAGGTAGGCTGCGCCAAATGCCCCGCCAACTAAGGACCAATTTATGATCGATGGGCGATCGAAAGCGCGCAGGACCAGGTNNGAAATACTGTAATCGACAGGTTGACGAACAGCGGGTATAGAACTGTTAGGATTGCTGCGATTACTGCCGTGCGCCAGCGAAAGATTCGAATTGCCACGCCAAACACTGGCAAGGGGAGGAGCGCACCCAGCACAAACGAAACCAACCGTCCTGCCAATTCATAATCATTGTGGGTTACCAAGGAGGCCGCAGCGATAAGCGAAGGGAAGAGAGGCGCAAACACCAATTGTGTACCGGGCGTCGATATTCCGACGTATCCCCGTCCCTCTCGTAGGTTCTNNAGCGCCGGTATGCCAGTGATGCCATGCGAACGCGCGCACTCCAACGCTCGCCAACAGTATGACGCTCAAGAATATGAAATAGAGATGCCATGCCTTTAGGTCCGTGGCGAAAAGTGACTTCGCCCGTGCTAGTGAAGACTCTGACACAACCATGGCATCCATAATCGATGTGCCTCCTATTACGAGTCGCCGGACACTTTCTACAAATCTTAGAGCGAGCCCTCGGGTGTGCCTGTAGATATCTTCCCGTTTTTAGATCCTGCTAAAGCAACCAATATTTTGGGACTTGCGTAGCCATAGTGGAGCCGTTCAACTTGTTTGGTACAGTAGGTACGCGAGGTCTTCCGTCTCACAGAACCAACTTGCGGCAGTAAAACGCCTCCGCGTAACCGCTCGGAACATTGCATTCCATCCCCCGCAATCGCATGAGTGAGACAAACGTATCCTGTCGGAACCAGCGTTTCGTTTGTTGGGACCCAAAGGCCTCCAAGATGTAGCGGACTTTCTTCTCACACACATCGGTCTCAAGCGGCACAAACAGGTTCGGCTGGCCCAGATCGCCGTCGTATTTAGGAATCTCGTACTCCAAAATCAAATGATCCCGGAAAGTATTCCAGGTCAGTTCCGCAAGCAGCCGGTGGTCCTGATGCGCGTCCCTCCGATTGTGAGTGAAAATCAAATCTGGAGAAACGGCTTCTTTCAACTCTTCGAAAACGCCCTTCACTTCCGCGCCCATAAATGGCATGAAAGCGTCCGGGAAAGTCTTCAAAAGCGGCCCTTTCAGACGGTTGGTTGGGACGAACTGCGCGACGGCATTTTTCGCTTCCGCCTCTCGAACGCCGATGGCGCTGAATACGACCAAAGNNCGATGGCGCTGAATACGACCCAATGAAACACGCAGTTCGGATATTGCTGGGACAATCGGAGGATTGTCCCGCCACAACCAATTTCGATGTCGTCCGAGTGGGCCCCCAAACACAGAACGTTAAGGGGGGACGATGAATCGCTGAGCAGACTTAGAGAACGCATGGGGTCTTGAGCGGTACCGTGGTGTTACTATCGATCATTGTCGTTGGCCTTCCACACTTCCCATGGAGCAACGCCGCCTTCACACAAGCTTTCCAATTGCTGCTTGTCTTTGAAGGTATCCATGCTGGCCCAGAAGCCATCATACGGGTAGCCAATCAATTGTCTTTCTTCGACCAACCTGTGAAAAGGTCCGTTTACAAGTTCCTCCTTCTCGCCAATGTAGTCGAAGATCTTCTTCTTAAAAATAAAGAAGCCCCCGTTGATCCGCACGGTGCCATTATTTATAGCGTGGATTCCAGACACTAAACTTCCGTTNNGCGGACACAGAGAAAGCTGGCGATTTTCCCCTGCTGGTGGAAGTGTTCCAATTGTTGTGGAAGCGGAAGGTCAGTGAGGCCATCGCTATAGTTGGCGAGAAATTCGTCTTCCCCTTCAAGGTACTTCTCCACTGCTTTCAGGCGTTCGCCGATATTAGAGTTAATTCCGGTATCTGCAAAGGTAATTCGCCAGTCATCGATGTCACTGTTGAACAGCTCCAGTTTCTTCCCGCCGCCGGACAAGACAAAGTCATTGGAGGTGCATTCGTTGTAATTCAGGAAATAGTTCTTGACGGCCTCGGCTCGATATCCCAAGCACAAAATGAAGTCCTTGTGCCCGTAATGGGCGTAGTACTTCATGACGTGCCACAGAATAGGCCGATAGCCGATTTGCACCATCGGCTTGGGAGTGCTCTCGCCATCGCGGATACGCAGTCCCAGCCCACCGCAAAACAAGACAACTTTCATCTGTGCTCTCCTTGCGCCTCTCCTGCCACGCACGGACGCCAACTAGTTCGTCCTGCCGTATTCTCAGGCTCCTAAGTTCGAATTCAGACCTAATACTCGGAAACTCGAGCGTGATCACAACGAGGGATACGTAAAGGTCCACTAAGGAAAGATTAGGTTTCTCGAACAAACGATGAGCCAGACCATGCACAAATACTCGCGGTGTTCACCAGGTTTTACCATCACCCAGCTTGCTCATAATATCGCGCTTCGATTTTTCCGGCGTTCCGTTTGATTGCAGAAGCTCTCTTAAAAGCCCNNTGAGTCCTATTTCTTGTAACTCGATTCTCTGCCGTTGCCAAAATTCATTGTTCCGCGGCTGTGCCAAAAGGGTGGGCACGAGTGCACGGTAGTATTCATCCGTTAAGATCTTTAAGCGTTGTTTCAGTTCAACCAGGCTTAGATATTGGGGGCCAAATCGGGCAACATCACTTAGCATCGCGAGGTTGATTACTCCGAACTTTATGCTTCGTGACGTCTGTGAGCTGGCGTGGATTCGCGTATACGATAGGAGCTGGTGCACAAAACCGAAATCGGAATGCTCGAGGGATTGATAACATGCAGTAGTGTCACAATGTGGGTTACTATTTGGGTAGAACCCACCAGGCTTTCGAACTAGATCAGCTCGATATAACAGCGATGTCGGGCATCCGAGCACATACGGCCCTCCAAGCAATGAGTCACGGCACATTTCGTTTCCGGGTACGACCTTCCTTTCGTACGCGAGTCCCTGGTAATTCACTCTCTTTCCGGCCAGTGAGTACGATCCCACCAAGCCGACCGTAGGATTGGCTTCGGCGACTTCAACCATTCGCAAGAGACAATCGGGGAAGATCCAATCATCTGCGCAGACCATGGTGCAGTACTTGGCCTTTGGGGAGATGAGACCGAGCGCTATATTGTGATTCTCCATAACGCCGATGAGCTGGTGGTTGCTGTGAACTTGAATACGCCCATCCTTTTACACATAATTTAGGGCTATCTCTAGCGTTCGATCCGTGCTGCAGTTGTTTACAATGATGTACTCCCAGTTGGAGTACGATTGCCGCAAAACACTTTCGATACACTCCACCAAGAAATCCTCTCCGTTGTACACCGGCGTGACCACACTGACCAACGTTTGTTCACTCGTGTTCATTGTTGAGTCTCCCTATTCATATCGTTGACCTCCGCCGCCCCATGTGGCCTCATTTATGCCGCCGTTGCGTTCCAACTCCTGACGATGTCCGTGCTAACTGCTCANNCTGACTCAATAGGACTATCGCGGAGTTGGGGCTTTATGCCGAAAGCAGACTGACAGTCACGCAACAATGCGCGCAAAACAGGCTTGCCGCCGGGTAGCGTCAACATTCCCGCGAAATAGCAGGCGGCTCCTGCCGGCACATAACAGAACAGAGCCGCCAGATTATTCTTGAATGGGATTAGGCCAGACAGAACATACAGCACGGCAACCATGAATAGACTGCAGGCCGCTGGGGGGGCGATCGCCCGCAACCAGCCGCTTAACTCCACCGGCGTGTCCTTGAGGGCCCACCATACAAGTGGTAGGAAGACGATGTATGTGGCCGCCACGTGTCCAATAGCAACTCCACGGGCACCCCACATCACACCCACGCTAACCGCGGCAACCAAAGCGAGGGAATCAAGAATTCCCAGGACGGCGTATCGGGTTGTCTTTCCACAAGTTACC
>PKUY01000440.1 GCA_003131705.1 Acidobacteriota bacterium
CATCCGGGCTTTTCGGCGAGATCGATGCGGCTCGCATGAGCTCGGTCAGGATGTCGGCGTTTTCGCCGCACCAGATCTCATCGAAAAGGAAGAGTCGATCGCGGTAAATGACGCCCGTTATCGCGAATCGCCGGCGGGGATCGGTGAGCGTGACCAATCGGAACTGCTTCCGGAGGGCGGTCGAAGGAAACTGCCAGGCCGGAGCTAATTCCCGATCAACCTGGGCTTCGCCGCTGGGAAACAGAGAATGAATCATCGCGCCGGGAAACGCCTGGTAATGCTGCAGCGAGCCATCTTCCCAGTAGACGTTCAGGGCCGCGGAAGAAGATTCCTGGGAGGCGAGAGACGGCCACGCGGAAACAGCGAAGATGCAAATGACAAGTCCGAGCTTCGAAATCATCCCCAAGCCTAACAAGAAACAGGCCGGGGTCTCAGAGATATGGCCGAGTCATCAATNNGAAAGTGCCGCGCAACACGAGGGTTCACCCGAGAGGAACGTGTGCCGTTAGTGACAGACGCGGGAGTCTCGAAGCTGCCAGAATCTAGGAGCATTCAAATTTGAGGTGACACACATGAAGTTCGCGATTTCCACAGGAATACTGATTTTGGCTATTTTGGCTCTCGGAGCGACGGCTTCCACCTACGGAGCGCAGGATAAGGGACAGGACGGGCACTCGCAGGGGGATCAGCAACAGTCTAAACCGGCCAAACCGTCACAACAACAGCACACACAGCAACCGGCCAAGCCGTCACAACAACAGCGCGCGCAGCAGCAGCAGGCCAAGCCGGCACAACAACAGCAGAGCCGGGGGGCACAGCCACAACATGCGCAGCAGGCCAGGACGCCACAGCAGCACTCACAGCAGGCTTCGCGCTCACAACAGCCGCAGACACATGCGGTAAATCGCACGCAGCAAGGTAACGATGGGCGGAATGCGTCGCCCACGCAACAGCCACAGGGCAACGGTGGAAACCAAGGCAATTACGCGCATGGCCGTATTTCTGACGACCATTACGCCGCCAATTTTGGCAGCGAGCACAGGTTCCACGTCAATCGGCGCGAGTACGATAGCCGGCGTTTCCAATATGGCGGCTACTCGTTCGGGTTCGTCGATCCGTGGCCAGGCGATTGGGGCTACGACGATGACGTTTACGTTGTGTATGTGGATGATGGGTATTACATGTACGACCGCGTTCATCCCGGCGTGCGCATCTCGATCAATATTTTCTAGGATTTTCCCCGCGGCGGGTTCATGAGGGTTTGCCAGATACGATTCTTGCGAAAGCAAGGGGGGGGCCATCGGGCAAACCTCTCCACTTCATCTATCTCGCTTGCCAGAGCAGCTCCCCAGGTGGCCGTTTTACCCTAAAACTGCTAGTTTCCCGGATCATCGGCCGGCAGGTCCTCCCGCCCCATTAAGACAGTCTCCGTGATAGAATCCCCGCAATTCGCGGGGGTGAAATATCGATGCGCAAACTTCTTCTCGTCGCCGGACTACTGCTCGTTGCGGGCGTGACGCGCGCACAGCAGCAGCCGGATTTTTCCAAGGTTGAGATCAAAGTTATGCAAGTTTCCGGCAACATATACATGCTGGAAGGCGCGGGTGGCAACATTGCCGCTTCGGTTGGCGCAGACGGAATTCTTATCGTCGACACCGAGTACTCACCGCTGGCCGAAAAAATCCAGGCGGCGCTCAAAAATATCCGGGTTACCGACAAGCCCGTGCGGTACGTCGTCGATACGCACTATCACGGCGACCATTCCGATGGGAACGCGGCGTTCGGCGCACGCGGGGCCACCATCATCGCTCAGGAGAATTTGCGCAAAAGCTTGGAGAACGGCAGCGCCATCGGCAACGGCCCTGGAGGTTCCATACACATTCAGCAACCGGCCCAGCCGAAAGCAGCGCTGCCGACGATCACATACGACGACCACCTCGACATTCACTTCAACGATGAGGATATTCGCGTGATGCATTTCCCTGAGGCTCATACCGACGGCGACTCGGTTGTGTTTTTCTCCGAAAACAAAGTGGTGCACATGGGCGATGAGTTCGTGCGGTACGGCTTTCCGTTCATCGACGTGAATGCCGGGGGGAGCGTGCAGGGCATGATTGCCGCGTGCGAAAGAGTGAGTACCGAATTTCCGGCGGATGTGAAAATAATACCGGGGCATGGCGCGCTGGCAACCATGGACGACCTACGCGAATACACGAATTTATTGAAAGACACTTCGGCGGTCGTCGGGAAGGCGCTGGCGGAGCATAAAACTCTCGACCAGATGAAGCAGGAGAAGATTCTGGCGCCCTGGCAAAAGTACTCCGGCAGCTTCGTGAACACAGATGCATTTATTGAGACGCTTTACTACTCGCTTACGACCATGAAGGCCGGCGGCGCAAAATAGCGCTCGGTTAGCGCTGCCAGGACTGCTTTTCGCGGGATTCATAGGCTATCCATCTGAGCATTGGTTCGTCTATCGTGATACCGGCGCGAGGTGTGCGCACGAACTGTGTAGAGAAAACCATGAAGCGAGCTCTGCTGGCGGGCACGGCGATACTTTTTTGCGCGGCGATTGGGCATGCGGTGGGATCGGACGAGACCGCGCAGCGGCCGCAGTACGCGGGCGACAAGCTCGTGCGACCGGGGGGCTATCGGGAGTGGATATATCTTTCGTCCGGGCTGGGGATGAACTACAACGCCAGCATGGGCGGGCCGGAACTATTTACGAACGTTTTTGTGGCGCCATGGGCGTACCGGGAATTTGTCGCGACCGGGAAGTGGGTCGAGTAGCGNNCTGGTGCAAAACGAATCAGACCGACTTCGAGAGGATGGCCGTCGAAGTGAAGGACTCATCTCGATTCCCCGACAAATGGGCCTACTTTGGTTTCGGGCCCGACACAAAGACGGCGGAAGCAAATCCGAAGGCGGCTTGTTGGCAGTGCCATGAAGATCATGCGGCCGTGGAGCATACGTTCGTGCAGTTTTATCCGACGCTGA
>PKUY01000301.1 GCA_003131705.1 Acidobacteriota bacterium
GAGCGTCTCGTACAGGACGACCAGGTACTGGATCGCCTCCTTGGCCACTCTGATCCCGCCGGCCGGCTTCATGCCCACCGCTCGGCCGGTTGCTCGCTCGAAGTCGCGGATCGCCTCGAGCATGGTGATTTGGGCCATCGTCAGCGCCTCCGCCGCTTGTTACGCGGAGGCTTTGGCGGAGTTTTGTCCTGCCGCTCTCGCTCGAATGCACGATCTTTCGGTCCGCGGCCGAACGGAACGCGCAAGGGAACCTCGGCTTCGACCGCCGCCTTCGAAGGCGCTTCGGCTGGTGGTCTGGGGAAAGATTGCGATTCCGTCCCAGGCAACTTCGCGCCGTTGCCTGTAGATTGCGTGGCAACTGCGTNNTTCTTCGACGCTCGATGCCGGCGGCGTCACTTCTTTCTTCGGGCGGTGCCACTCCGCCTCAATCTTGTGGCAGCCTTCACAATAGACGCCTTGTTCCGCCAACTCGGCCGCGGGCATGGGAGATTCTTCCGCGAATTTTTGATCTGCATCCAGCTCGTGTTCGATGCGAGCGTCGATCTCCGACTTTTTCTTTGGGTCCCAAATCTTGTGCTGAGTTAGATAGTTTTCGTAGCGGGCAATCGGATCCTGAGTTTTCCAATAGTCAAACATGGCCTGCGGAACGTACTCGGCCGGGTCGTGCTGAGCGTGACCCTTCATGCGCATGGTTTTCACTTCGATTAGAAAAGGGCCTCGTCCCGCTCTGCACTCATCCACGGCGATCTTTGTAGTGTCATATACGGCGACCACATCGTTGCCATCCACGATCTTGCTCGCGATCCCGTAGGCCGCAGCGCGGTCGGCGAGATTTCGTATTGGCACTTGGCGGGAGACCGGCGTCGAATAGGCCCACTGGTTGTTCTCGACCACCAGGACAAATGGCGCCCGCTGCGTAGCCGCAAGATTCAGTCCCTCGTGAAACGCGCCCGTTGAGGTCCCTCCGTCGCCAATCCAGGTCATCGCGACGATATTCTGGCCGAGGTAGCGGCCGGCCATCGCTACGCCAGTCATCACCGGAATCAGGTCGCCGAGCATCGAGATGGGAGATACCACGTGGCGGACCTTCAAATCGCCGAAGTGGCTCGTGCCGTCCTTCCCTTGCGTAGGGGACGTAAAGCGCGCCATGTGCTGCGTGAATACGTCGCGCGGTTTGAACCCCTTCACGAGCAGTGCGCCGATATTACGAATCATCGGGGCAAGCCAGTCGCGCGGCTCGAGTGCATAAGACGTCCCGACTGAAACCGCCTCCTGGCCCAGGCTCGAATAAACGCCGCCGACAATTTTGTTTTGGCGGAAGAGGCGCACCAGCCGGTCTTCGAGCTGCCGGTTGAGCCGCATGTAATAGTAGAGCTCGAGATGCTGCTCGCGCGTCAGCTTGGTAGTTACTGGCATCGTTGCTCGGTCGGTCAATTCTCTCTCCGAATTCTCAGAACGTCTTACCCACGAACTGGACCGGACCTTTATCGATAAGCCGTCAAACCGTTGCCGCAACCACGTTATCAGTATCTTGCACTTGTGCGGCGAAGATTTCGGTTAAGTGATCACTGGACACGTTTTCAAGCTTATGCTCGAAAACTTCACCGAAATGCGACGACAGGCTCTCGCGCACCTGCTGGGTTGAAACCGCATGGCCGAGCGCGCGTTCGAGAGACGTGACGTGCTTTCCGGGTATGCCACACGGAACGATCAAGTCGAAATAGCGCAGGTCAGTCGAAACGTTGTAAGCGAAGCCGTGCGACGTTATCCNNTTCTTCGCCCGCAGACGTATCCACCCAAACGCCGTGCTGGCCATCGATTCGCTTCCCGGTGATGCCGAAATCGACTGTTGCGCGGAGCATCACTTCTTCGAGCTGCTCGACGTACCACCGAACATCGCGTCGATGCTGAGCCAAATCCAATATCGGATAGCCCACGACCTGCCCAGGACCGTGATAGGTGATGTCGCCGCCGCGGTTGGTCACATGGCTCTCTACATTCATCTCCGCGAGCAAATCATCGCTGGCCCGGAGGTGCTCGCGCTTTCCGTTTCGGCCGAGCGTGACAACGTGCGGATGCTCGCAGAGTAGCAATACGTCCGGAATTACGCCGGACTTGCGAGCATCTACCAGCCGCCGCTGCAATTGACAGGCCGGTTGGTAGGCGATTAGCCCACGATTAAGGACCCAACAAGTTTTCTTGGGCTGTTTCACGCGCCTCTGGGAACGCCCGCGTTCCGCGCCGCGAGCTTAAAAATTGATTGTAAGCCCGCGCACCGCATTAAACGCATCACCAAGAGCTTCCGACACGGTTGGGTGCGCATGGATTGTGTTTGCCATATCGTCGAGCGTGGCTTCCAGCCCGAGCGCTGCAACCGGCTCGGCGATGATTTCGGATGCGAGCGGTCCGATTGCGTGTACGCCGAGAATCTCGCCATACTTCGCCTCGGCCACAACCTTAATAAAGCCTTCATGCTGGCCGAGGATGGTCGCCTTACTGTTGCCAAGGAATGGAAATTTGCCCGTCTTCACGTCGAAGCCCGCTTCACGGGCTTGCTTTTCTGTCAGGCCGACGGATCCGATCTGCGGCTCGCAATACGTCGCGGCGGGGCACCGTTTGCGGTCAAATGGCTGCACGTCTTTACCCGCCATGCGGCCTACCGCGATGATGCCTTCCATCGATGCCGCATGGGCGAGCTGCGGCAGTCCGGCGACGATGTCGCCAATGGCATACAGCCGCGGTTCGTCCGTTTCGAGAAATGCGTTTGTGTGCACGTATCCGCGCTCGATCTTGGCTTTTGTTTTCTCGAGGCCGATGTTTTCAGTGAGCGGTCGGCGGCCCACGGCGATCAGAACCTTTTCCGCGGCGATGGACTGCGGCTTTCCAGCTTTGTCCTTGAAGTTGACCGTCGCGCCCTTCGCGCCCTTCTTCACCGATTCGACTTTTGCGCCGGTTTCGATGCGAATGCCCTTCTTCTTGAAAGCTTTCTCGAGCTCCGGAGAGATCTCTTCATCTTCCAGAGGCACAATGCGCGGGAGAGCCTCGAGAATCGTCACTTCCGTGCCGAATGTACGATAGATCGAAGCGAATTCAACGCCCACGGCCCCAGCGCCGACCACTACCAACGACTTCGGAATAGCGGGCAATTGCAAAATTTCGCGGTTGGTTAGGATCGTCTTGCCATCGATTTCGACTCCCGGAAGTGAGCGGGCTTCTGAGCCTGTGGCAAGCATCGTGTAGGTCGTTTCAATCTCGGTCGTTACGGCATCTCTCTCCACAGAAATGCGTCCTGGTCCGGCAATGCGTCCCCAGCCCGTGATTGACTCAACCTTATTCTTCTTGAAAAGCATCCCAATCCCGCCCGCATGCTTCTTTACGATTTTGTCTTTGCGCGCGAGCATCGCGGGCCAGTTGACCTTGACGTCCTTCACTTCAAACCCAAATTCCTCGGCGCGCTGAAAATAGTCGTAAATGTCAGCGTGATGCAGCAGGACCTTGGTCGGAATGCAGCCCACATGCAGGCACGTACCGCCCAGAAACGGATCTTTTTCGACGACAGCGGTTTTCAGCCCCCACTGGCTGGCACGAATCGCGGCAACATATCCGCCCGGACCGCTCCCGATGATCACGAGATCATATTTCGCCAAGCCAATCCTCCCATGTGTTTCTGATTTTCGTCGAGCTGGTTCGATCCTTGCATGGAAGGGTGTTAGTGATGGTGGCTCTTCCAAGCGTGCAGAGTAAGATTTTAGCAGCCGCTGTCCCCCGCCGCAACCAACGCCGCCGAATTTCTCGTGCCGCTCCTCAGGGCCTGCCGAGTCAAATGGGCGCGGAAGTTATCGATGTTCATTTGGATCCGGAAAGGTCTTTTCGGGCGAACCTACTCGGCGTATCTTCAGAAAGACCTTAAGGTCGCATGCGCACAAGACTTCGGCTCATCCTCAAACATTTATGACGCCAGAGTTACCTCCTGTCGAACCACGTTTCCCTGCGAAGGACACGGCAGGATCGCGTATCGACCGATCGATGCAGGGAATCTTTCTCGGGCCCAAGGGAATTCGAGTGGTATGGCGAATCCTGATCGCCGTGGTGCTGTATGAATTACTTGTATTCGTGCTGCAGATCGCGTTGATCACCATCCCGAGCGTCTATGAATGGTGGCGTCTGCATGGAGTGACGATTTTCACTCCGGGGGTCCTGTTTTTTAGCGAAAGTGTTCGCGTCGCGGCGGTGCTGCTTGTCGCGCTCGCTATGACCAGGGTCGAGGAACGCTCTTTTGCGGAATACGGCTTTCCAGCAAGGGAAGCCTTCGGAAGACGATTCTGCCAGGGCTTGTTCTACGGCTTAGCAATGCTCACTCTCCTGATGGCATTCATGTACGCGCTTCACGGGTACTCGCTCGGCGGGTGGGCTCTCGGCGCGGGGCCAGGCATGCGTTCCGCTTTACTCTACTTGCTGGCTTTCTTGCTCGTCGGGATCTTCGAGGAGTTTTGGTTCCGCGGATATTTGCAGGCGACGCTCGAGTCGGGTATCGGGTTTTGGCCCGCCGCAATTGCACTGTCCATAGCCTTTGGAGCTTTCCACTTCCGAAATCCCGGTGAGGAACAAATGGGATTGTTGATGGCGAGCTTTTTTGGATTGCTCGCTGCATTTTCGCTCAGGCGCACCGGAAGCATCTGGTTCGCGATCGGTATGCACACAGCGTGGGATTGGGGTCAGTCATGCTTCTACGGAGTTCCGAACAGCGGCATTGTGGCTACGGGACACTTGATGAACTCGTCCTTGAACGGGCCGAACTGGCTCACCGGCGGGTCGGTGGGGCCGGAAGGAAGCATTCTGGTATTCCCGTTGTTGCTTCTGTCTGCTGTAGCAATTGGTTGCATGTTCCCTTCGAAGCGGAAAGCCGTCTAACCGAGACCACGTTGGAATCCTTTTACCTCCATGCCGCATCTACTTTGAGCGCACTCTTTATGAAAAACCGCGTCACGAGCGCAGTGCGGACGGGCCCTGACGGCGGTACTCGTTTGACAACGTGCGTTGTTATCGGTAAAATCGCCCGCTTTGAATGAGGCATTTGACCTCATCGTGAGACCTAACCTAATGGACAAAAAGCGCCTCGAATATTACAAAAAGAAATTGGTCACGCGGCGCGAAGAATTGTTGCGGACGATCGCTCGCACGCAACAAGAAGGCCGCGAGGCCGACGAAGATCCCACAGTGGATCTCGCGGACAAGGCCGCTAACTCCTACACCAAGGAGTTCCTCTTCGGTCAGACGCACAACGAACGCTCTCTTCTGCAACTGGTGGATGACGCATTGACGCGTATTCGCGAAAACTCTTTCGGGGAATGCATTTCATGCCACGAGGAGCTTCAGCAGAAGCGCCTGGAAGCCGTGCCTTGGACGCGCTACTGCATTACGTGCCAGGAAAAGAAAGAGAACGGGCTGCTCTAAGCTCGCGCACCGCCCCTCCGCGCTCGGTTCTCCTGGATTTCGCCATCGGATTACGAAGTCTCGCCTCAAGTTCCGGTATCGGTCAACGGGACTTGCGCATATTCCCTATCTTCCCTCGCCCACGCACTTGGAGTAGCGTCTCGTCGCATCCTCTCGNNATCTGTGATATTGAAGCGCGCCCTCCAGGCACTCGCAACAGTCGTGTTCCCGGCTCCGTGTCGCATTTGTGGCCAAAGCCTCACGAACGCGAGTCCCATCCCCATCTGCGAAACGTGCCTCGATGGGTTCGAGCGAATTGTCGAGCCGATGTGCCTGTGTTGCGGACGTCCGTTTGTCTCCGCAATCGCAGGGCAGGCGATGCAGCCACTCTGCCGCCTCTGTCGCGGGAATTTCTATGCGTTTGAGCGAGCTCGCAGCTTCGCCGTCTACGACGACGCAATTTCCGAAGCAATCCTCCTGCCGAAATATGACGAAGTCACGAGGTTGGGCCACTGGTTCGCCGGACGTCTGGCTGAAATCATCTCGCGAGCTGCGAACGAATGGAATGTCGATATCGTCGTGCCTGTCCCTTTGCATCCGGATCGGATGAGCGAGCGCGGCCTCAACCAGGCGGAGTTGATTGCGCGACCGCTCGCAAAGCGCCTGGATCTTAAATTCGAGCCGCACCTACTGGTTCGAACGAAGCCTCGCCCGCCACAACTGGTGCTGTCTCGCACCGAGCACTGGAAGTCTGTGCGTGGCGCCTACTCCACCAGCGAAGGTCCGAAAGTTGACAACGTACGCGTTCTGCTGGTAGACGATGTATTGACGACTGGCGCCACTCTTGATGCGTGCGCTCGCGCTCGAAAGAAAGCGGGAGCGTCCGCGGTACTCAGTTTGACGGTGGCGCGGGTCCGTTCCTGGTTAATGCCCCCAGGGTTCATCATAGACAAGCACTTACGCACAGGAAACAAACCTGAAGGGCGCCAAAAGCATCTATAATAGCGACGGATAAGTGAGTTGTCTGGCGGCGCAGAGGCGACGCGATGGATAACCCTCACAAAATCGGCCTACGTCCCCGGCCCAGCCTTGGGCTCAGTGGACTAGTGCTTGATTCCTCCTCGGCGAAGCCAGTGCCTTCTCCGGCCAGCCGTCCTTCCGTGCTGCAAGCGCCGGTGCTGGTCTTGAATGCGACCTTCGAACCGATCAACGTGACTGCGGTCCGCCGAGCCTTAGTCCTGATGCTGAAGGGGGTGGCGCAGGCCGAGGAGACGAATCGCACCGAAGTTCACTCGACATCGAAAGCGATTCAAGTGCCGTCCGTGATCCGGTTACTGTCCTATCGGCATATTCCCCAGCAGAGTCGCGCGCTCTCCCGGAAGAATATCTTGCTGCGCGATCGGAATACTTGTCAGTTTTGCGGCGCCGCGTTTCCTGCTTCGGAGTTGACCCTGGACCACGTGATGCCGCGTTCGCGCGGCGGCCGGTCGTCCTGGGAGAATCTGGTCGCGTCCTGCTACACCTGTAACAACCGCAAGGGTGACCGCACTCCCGAAGAAGCGGGGCTGAAGCTTAAGCGGCGCCCGCGCCCGTTCACGCTTCATACGTCCCGCCAATTGATGCGCTTGATCGGGCATCGCGATGAAAAGTGGCGAAAATATCTTTTCTACTGATTTTCTAGCGGTTGCGGCGATGGGCAACCATTTCAGAGTCTGAACGTCTAATGTATTAATGCTTCCAGGACACACCCCGGGAAGCGATACCGGTTTTAACCGGTACGCTTCCCTCCTTTTTTCCGTGCTACTGACGGAAGACTACCTTCAGTTTGCGCCGCCAGTTTTCGTTTAGGCCAATGCGAGTAACCTGAGTTTCAGGCGAAAGATACTTGAGTAGTGTCTCCGTGGCGGAATGAAACCGCAGNNGAGCCATACCAGCGGCTGTTTCGGATCGAGCGCAACGCCTGCGAAATAACCGTAGCGCTTGGAATCTCCCTCGCGTTGATGCCTCCGAACGCGCAGCCAGTAGGGTTGGTTCCCGGCGCCAGCCGGGTGCCTGATTTCATTTCCGGCTGACGGCACGTGCAAAGCGAGCGTACGAATTCGTCCAATCGCATGGCGTGCTTCGGCGCGTGCGGACTCAACCTCTCCGCGGGACACAACCCAGCTCTCAAGGTTCCCCGCATCGGCCGTATCCATTTTCTGCATCCGACCGTCCGCCTCGCGGATCTCGAAAAGTTCGACGGGTGATGCCGCAGACAGGCCAAAGATGCGTTCCCGCAGAAATCGACTGCTGCCTTCGGGAATAAATAACCGTAAACCTTCGATGGCGTGGCGATCTACATGACTGCGCGTCCAATCGAGCCATGAAATTCCGAAAGCGAGAATCTCTTCGATAGCTGCGGAACTTTCACCAGGAGCAGCGGCTAGCACAGCCCCCCCCACGAGATCCTTCCTGCATGCGTCCGCGCACGTATACTCCCGAGAAGGAATGCTCGAGGTCAGCCGCGGCTGTAAGCGAATCGATCGTCGCGTCGGGTTAGATTCCGCTCATCGGACCACAGGTGAACGAGCGAACTTTTTCCTTCGTGGCGCAGCTCGCAGTGAAGCGCGGTGAGTTCCGCGAGCCACTCATGGTCTTCGCAGACTTCGGTGCAGCTGGATTCCGCCATCGCGCCCAAGGCGCGATCCAACTCGGCCCAATCGTTCATAGACAACTCACCTGCGTTTAGAAAACACTTGCTGCTCGACTACTCCAGAATCAGGCCGGCCACGCGGATAGAAGGATACTGCTGATTCCAATCCGAGGGAATATGTTCGCCGAGCGTGATCTGAAAGTCACGTGAGTGGCCCACGGCAAGGGGCTCGGCTTTGGGATCGATCAGTCTCTGGGTGTCGCGCAGAATTACCTGGTTGAACGGATCGTGGAATTCGAATACGACGTCAACGCCGCCCAGATTTCGCGGGCCGTTGTTCGTAATTGTCCCTGCCACGTACGTGAATTCCTGATTCAGCAAATTCGTCGCTTGGGACATCTGCCCGCCCTCGAAATGTATCTGCGGGGCATAAGATTGCTCGGCGGAACCAAATGGCAGTTTGTCTGCCGCCGTTCCCCGTCCATGCGACTGGGTTATGCGTGTCAGGAGCACCAGCCCGGCGGCCAGAATAAGCACGACGCCCACACCGGCCGCGAAAGCGACCGGAAGCCGGCTTTTTTCTTCGCGCTCTGAGCTGATTTCCGGTTCGCCCATTGCCATCATTCCTCAGCGACCGAAAGAAAGACGCAGGATCAGTGGCTCGGGAAGCCCATTCTCCGCCATGCGCTTCTGCACATTTTCAATATCGTACGGGATGCGCCAGAATTCGACGGATTGCTTCTCCATGTCCGCAATCGCGAACGCAGCGCGCGGATCTCCGTCGCGGGGTTGCCCGATCGAGCCTGGATTCAGCAAATAGGTCATGTCTGGCTCGATGGCTAGGGTCGAAGAGCGCTTCCCGGTCGTCGGCTTGAAACGCAGCACTCCAATATCTTCGCCGCGGAGCGTAAAACCGCCCTGAATGTGAGTGTGACCGAAAAACACCGCCGGCGTGGGGGCGGAGAGCAGACCGTCGAGCGCCTGCTCCGGCGCGAAGACGTATTCGTCTTCGTCGTGGAACGCGCCGTGAACCATGTTGAACCCGCCTTCGGCGACGGGGCCTTTCGGGAGCTTTTCAATGTACTCGAGATTCTCGGCCCGGAGCCGTTCGCGCGTCCAGAGCACTGCATTCCGCGCCATCGGATTGAATTCCTCGGGATCGGCCTGGCCGCTCACAGCCTTATCGTGATTGCCGCGGATGGTGAGGGCACCGAGCGCACGAACGCGGTCGATTACCTCGTTGGGGTCGGGACCATAGCCCACCAGGTCGCCCAGGCAGACGGTTTTGTCCCATTGACCCTTGGCGGCTTCGAGAGCAGTGTCGAGCGCGGTCAGATTGGCGTGGATGTCGCTCAGGATCAGATAGCGCATGCCCAACTCTCCATAACAAGACGCAACATCATAAACGAACGTTCGGTCGCTTGCACCACCGCCGCGCATCGCGCGCTGGATCGCTCAGGCTTCAGCGAATGAACATAGAATCGCCATAGCTGTAAAACCGATAGCCCGAGTCCACGGCGTGGCGGTATGCGCGCAAGACATTTTCGCAGCCCGCGAAAGCGCCCACCATTGCAAGCAAGGTCGAACGCGGTAAATGGAAATTCGTCAGCAGTTGATTTACGCAGCGAAACGATTTGCCCGGATAGAGAAAAATGTCCGCCTCGGCTTTTCCTGCCGCGACCGGCTCTGGACGTCCCGTATTTTTCTCCGCCGCGTCTTCGAGCGCCCGCACCACGGTAGTTCCTATGGCTAGCACCGGACGGTTCTCTCGCCGCGCCCGCCCCAGGGCCGCCGCAGTGGTTTCCGGGATCTCGTAGGCTTCAGTGTGAATTTTGTGTTCCTCGAGTTGCTCGGTGCGAACTGGCTCGAACGTCCCAAGCCCAACTTCCAGCGTAAGCTCAGCGATCTCGATTCCGCGTTCATTCAGCCGGTTCAAAATCTTGGGTGTGAAATGCAATCCGGCTGTAGGGGCCGCGACTGCGCACCCCCGTCGCGCAAACACAGTCTGGTATCGCTCGCGGTCCGCAGAATCATCCTCGCGCTTGATGTAGGGCGGCAGAGGAATATGCCCGAGCCTGCCGAGCGCTTCGTGCAAACCATTCTTCGATGTAAAGCGCAGCACGCGGACGCCATAATCGCTTCTCGCTTCAACCAGTGCCTCGAGTTCGCCTTCGCCGAAAACAATCCGCTCGCCTACCGGCACTTTTCTTCCAGGTCGTACCAGGGTCTCCCAGGTATCCGGGGCGACCTGACGAACCAGCAACACTTCAATAGTCGTTGTCAGGAATTCAGAGCGTGTGGGGCTATTGCGGCTGGGCTTTTCCGAATGAATCCCAGCTCGCCGGCCAAAAAGTCGCGCAGGCAAGACCCGCACATTGTTGACTACAATTATCTCGTTACCACGAAGCAGATCCGGAAAGTTGGCAAATTGGCGGTCTTCCCAGGCGCCAGAGCAGCGGTCGAGCAGCAGCATTCGCGAAGCGTCGCGTTCAACGAGCGGGCGCTGTGCGATCCGTTCGGCCGGCAGATCGTAATCGAACTCAAGTACATTCATCCGCCGCTGCCTGTTGAGAATTTTTCGCCGTTCGCTCGCCGATGCGGGCGGAAACTTCCTGCATCTCGCCGTGGATGAGGCCGTTCGTAGCCAGCATATCGGGGCCGCCCGGTCGGTAGCGCCGGCCCGCGAGATCGGTGACCGTTCCGCCAGCCTCCTGGACAAGAAGTATCCCGGCAGCCGTGTCCCAGGAATTCAGGTTGAACTCCCAGAACGCATCGAAGCGGCCGCACGCAACCGAACACAGATCGAGGGCAGCGGAGCCGTCGCGACGAACGCCGTGCGAGCGCAGCGTGAACTCCCAGTAATAATCGATGTTCGCGCTCCGCTTGCGCTGGTGCGTTGGAAAACCAGTGGCCACGAGGCTGTGTGCCAATTCCCCCACCGTCGAAACATGAATGGGGGTTTTGTTGAGATACGCGCCTTTGCCACGCGCCGCCGCAAAAAGCTCGTTGCTGATGGGATTGAACACAACGCCCGCGACCGGTTCGTCATCTTCGACAAGGCCAATCGAAANNCCATGCGCGAAATTCGTCGTACCGTCCAACGGATCCACGTGCCAGCAATACTTGGCTCCAGCCTCCGCGCTGCCGCCACCCTCCTCGGCGATGATCGCATGGCTCGGAAAATTCTCGCGCAGCCGAGCTACGATCAACGCTTCGGCGCGGCGGTCCGATTCGGTGACGATATCCACTTCGCCCTTGTACGAAATTTCCTTAGGGCGGCTGGATTCCGTGCGCAGAATAGCTCCTGCTTCGCGGGCGGCTGCGATCGCGACTTCGAGAAATTGGCTCATTGTTTAGGGCTCAGTGGCTCCTCGGTCGCTCGGAAACACGTGCTTCGTTTTTTCTGCCCAAGAATAATCGGGACGTAAAAGTCTTGAAACAGGCTCGCTAAGAATGCACTCATTGCGCTACCGCGCGCGTGAAATACTCCTTG
>PKUY01000372.1 GCA_003131705.1 Acidobacteriota bacterium
CGCAGGAGCGCAGGATGGCAATCGCCAATGACGCAGTCAGCAAAGTTCCAACGGAAGTAACTGGTGAAGAGCAGAGGAAAGGGCTGGACCCCGCTTTGCTTCGGCGTCTTTACACCTACATGCTGAAATGTCGCATGTTGGAGGAGCGCATCCGGACGCTGTATCGCCAAGGGCGGTTCGCCGGGAACTACTTTTCCGCAGTTGGCCAGGAAGCCACCGAAGTGGGCGCGACGTTGGATCTTTTGCCGGAAGACGCGGTTGCGCCTTCGCATCGAAACTTCGTGACGAACCTCATGAAGGGAACTCCCTTGCCGCTGATGTTCGCACATTTATATGGACGCAAAACCAGCCCCGATCAGGGCCGGTCGGCGCCTGCTCACTGCGGATATGCGCCATTGAACATTATCACTCCTTCGTCCACCATTGCCGCGCAATTGAACATCGGTACCGGTATCGCACTCGGATACAAGATGCAGCACAAGCAGAACGTAGTTGTGGCGCTCTCGGGTGAGGGTTCGACCAGTTTGGGATTCTGGCACGAAGCGGTGAATTTTGCTGGCGTGCTAAAGCTCCCCATGATCTTCGTTGTCGAGAATAACGGGTACGCAGAATCCGTGCCGGTGGCGCTGCAGACGGCCGTGCAGGACATGAGTATCAAGGCTCAAGCCTACGGAATTCNNGTTGACGGGAATGACGTGATTGCTGTGTATACCGCTATGCGCGAAGCAATCGAGCTGGCGCGCTCCGGCGGTGGTGCAACACTGCTGGAGTGCAAGACATACCGCTGGTACGGTCACTCGGAGATCGATGCCGCCAAGTATCGCGACGCCGCGGAACTCGAGTACTGGAAGTCGCGGGATCCGATCCCGGCAATGGAGCGCTACCTGGAGGCCGATCGGCTCTGGTCGGAGGCCTGGAAAAAAGAGTTGACCGCAGATTTCAATCGCGAAATCGATGAGGCCATTGCCTTTGCCGAGGGTTCGCCAATACCCGATGGCGATGAAGCGCTGGACCATGTTTACTCATTCAGCATCCGGGAGCGCGAGTTGGAGCGCAAGACGTGGTCCCCGAAATTCGAAAGGACCTTCTGATGGCAATCATGACCTACATTGACGCGATCAATGCAGCGCTTCACGAAGAGATGGAGCGCGATCCCACTGTTGTAACCATCGGAGAGGACATCGGCGTCTACGGCGGCGCGTTTAAGGCAACCGAAGGGCTGCTCGCGAAGTTTGGAAACGAGCGCGTAATCGAAACACCGATCAGCGAAACGGCGATCGTGGGCGCTGCCTGCGGCATGAGCTATCTTGGATTACGCCCAGTGGCCGAAATGCAATTCATCGATTTCATCGCGTGTTNNTGTTGCTTTAACCAGGTGACGAATTTTGCGGCTAAATCTCACTACCGATGGGGCGCCCCCGTGCCGATAGTTTTGCGCGGCCCTTCCGGCGGCGGAGTTCACGGTGGACCATTTCATTCCGCGAACCCGGAAATGTATTTCGTGCATACGCCAGGGCTCAAGGTCATCTATCCCTCGACGGCATATGACGCGAAAGGGCTGCTCAAGTCCGCGATTCGCGACAACAATCCGGTCCTGTTCTTCGAACACAAATTTCTATACCGGCGGATCAAGGAAGAGATTCCCACGGGCGATTACACGGTGCCCATCGGTAAAGCCGTGGTGCGTCGCGAGGGCAGCGATCTCACGATCATAAGTTACGCTGCCATGGCGCACATCGCGCTCGAAGCCGCCACGGCTCTCGAGAAGGAAGGCATCGAAGCCGAGNNTGCACGAGGACACGCGCACGGGTGGCATCGCGGGAGAAATCGCCGCAATCGTGTGCGAAAGCGCGTTCGAGGATCTGGACGCCCCTATCGCACGCGTGACCGGGCTCGACACTCCGGTTCCATACTCCCCACCGCTCGAGGAACGATTTCTACCGAACGCCGAAAAAGTTGCCGCTGCTGCCCGGGAATTGGCAAAATACTAATCTCGAAGAAAGCAGGTCTTGCGCCGTGGGAAAAACGAAGGGGCTAAACACACCAGAGTTCGAAATAGGGTCCGAAGTTCGCGTCGCGGATCGCGCCTTCCTGGAGAATTTCCTCGAAGCCGGACAGTACCACAATGAGCTTGAGCCGGAGCAGCTCGAATATGCGAGCCGCGTGGCCAAGGTGAAGACTGTCGAGTTTTTCCACGGCGGAGATGAGATTTACACGCTTGAGGGTGTACCCGGCGTGTGGCAANNGGTGGCACGAAGAGTGCCTGACCGCTGTTTGATTTCGGGACCCGAGGAGAGACCGATGGCCGTCGACGTAATCATGCCCCAGATGGGCGAAAGCATTTTCGAAGGCACGATCACTAAGTGGCTGAAGAAGCCCGGTGACAAGATCGAGCGCGACGAGCCTCTTTTCGAGATTTCGACCGATAAAGTGGACGCAGAAATTCCTTCACCTAGCGCAGGCGTGCTCAAGGAAATCAAAGTTATTGAGGGCCAGACCGTGCCTATCCAGACGGTTGTGGCAGTGATCGATGCGGCAGGCGCCGGCGCGGCGGCCGCCCAACCTTCACCAGTTGCGTCAGCAACCAAGGCTGATGCAAAGGCTGCTTCCGCACCGGTTGATCAGGAGATACTTGAGTCTCGCGCGCCCGCAAAATCAACGCCCCCGCCTCCGAGAACTGTGGCAGCCTCGACGACTGCAGGCGTGCCAGCAAAATCCTCTCCCACGCCCGCTGCCGGGACAGCGCCACAGAGCAAGGGGGAAGACGATGGGGACGATGTTCGCAGTTCACCACTCGTCCGCCGTATCGCCCGCGAAAACAGTATCGACCTCGCGCAAGTAACCGGTACGGGTGCCGGAGGTCGCGTGAGCAAGCAAGATATTCTCGCTGCTGTCGAGGCAGGCACCGCGCGGATGGGCGCTGCAACTGCGAGCGCCGCCTCGCCCAGCACAACGCCGTCTCGGACATCGGGTCCTCCACCAGCTTCGGCGCCAGCAGCAGGAGCTAAGACAGCTTCGGCCGTTCTCGAAACGGCTGTCCCTCGCGAGAAGTTATATTTCGGACACTATGAAGTCCAGCCTATGTCCTCCATGCGGCAAAGGATCGCCGAGCACATGGTGCTGTCGAAGCGAGTTTCGCCCCACGTCTATTCAGTTGACGAGGCGAACGTATCCGCGATCGCCACATTGCGCGCAAAGAACAAAGATAAATTCGAGAAGGAATCAGGAACGAAGCTCACGTTCATGCCGTTCTTCATACGGGCCGCGGTTGAGGCTCTGCGCGCTTTCCCCACGGTGAACTCGTCGGTTGACGGCACAAACGTCGTCCTGCACAAAGAATGCAACATCGGCATCGCCGTGGCTCTCGATTGGGGGCTGATCGTTCCCGTAATCAAGAGTGCCGAGGAGAAAAATTTCTTCGGGCTCGCGAAAGCGGTGACGGATCTCGCCGAGCGTGCGCGCTCAAAAAAGCTGAAGCCCGAGGAAGTGATGGAGAGTACATTCTCGATTACGAACCCTGGCATTTTCGGCGGGTTATTCGGCCTCCCAGTTATCAACCAACCGAACGTCGCGATCCTCGGTCTGGGCACGATTGAAAAACGCCCTGTCGTGGTTGACGACGCCATTGCCATTCGTTCGATGGTCTATCTCACGCTGTCTTATGATCACCGCGTGGTCGATGGGGCGATTGCACACCAGTTCATGGGTCATGTGAAACACACGCTCGAGAACTGGACCGAAAGCATTTTGTAGGAGGATGTACCAGCGACGGTGCTAGCTTGCCTTCAATCGTGGCTGTCGGCACTTCGCTTTTAACTTCAAGCTTTCATCCTTTCACTTTTGACTGAGAAGTAGCTTCAGGCTTCCAACGTTCTCCATGTCTCGTTCTAACACGCACCAGCCCTGGGGCACCCCGCCCTGGAAAATCGATTTCGCTCCGCTCGAACAACCGCTACCAGAGACGGTGGACTTCGCGATTGTCGGTGGCGGATTTGCGGGCCTTGCTGCAGCTGCTTGGCTGCGCTCCAAGGCTCCGGAGAAATCCGTCGTGCTCCTCGAAGCCTCGCATATCGGAGCAGGTGCGAGTGGAAGAACGGGCGGCATGGTGCTGAGCGAAACCGCCGCGGGCGATTTCTCTGGATTGGGCGATGTTCTCGCGGGGCTAAGAAGGATTCTAAGGAAGCTTCGCGTCGATTCCGACCTTTCGCTTCCCGGGGCATGGGAAATCGCCCGCAGCGATGAGGCCGAAAAATCCGACAACGGACATCCACTGCGAGGCCGACCTCCGATTGACTGGCAGGACTCGGGAAAGCTCCATGTGGTTAACGTAGTTCCCGGAGGCACGCTCCATCCCGGGAAACAAGTCAGCGGACTTGCACGAGCGGCAGTGCGCTTGGGTGCGATCGTCGCAGAAAATCGCGAAGTTCAGCGAATCAGATGGGCCAATATTCCGGAGCTGGAATTTTCGCGAGGTCGTTTACGCGCAAGAAAAGTTCTTCTCGCGACAAACGCGCTTTCGCTCAAACTTTCGGGCCTGCATCTCCGAACATATCCCAAACTCACGCTGGCCGCTCGCACTGCGCCGATGAGCGAAACGCAAATCAAAGATATTGGCCTTGCAGCGCGCAAGCCGTTCTACACCGTGGATTTTCCTTACCTGTGGGGACGTGTTTGTGCGGACAACTNNCGATCCGCCGAAGTCAGGCGACCTGGAGGAAGTTGAGATTAGAGAAGGTCGGCCCGCGGAGATGTTTGCCAAATTCGAAACGCGGATTCGCGGACTCCATCCGGCGCTCGCCCGAGCCAAATTCACGCACGAGTGGGGCGGTCCAATCGCTTTTCGGAGCAATTGGAAGCCAATTTTCTCGAGGCATGCGGAGAGCCACCACGGCATTGTCTTGGGAGCCTTTGCAGGCCACGGAGTGGCGCTGTCAGTCTATCTGGGGACTTGGGCCGCCGAAGTCCTGCTCGGCGAACGACATTTGCCACGCTGGGGACGGATCACAAAAAAATAGATTGGGAAGGTGCACGAAGTGCGCAGGCGCCTCACAACATTTATCGTAATCGTNNCAACTGCTTCTGTTTCTTTTGCACGGGTTCGTCTACTGGACGTGGTTGAGCTTTTTCGGCGCGCCGGATCCTCTCGCGAGCGTGAGCGCCAAAACCGTTCTGACTCTTTTGTCCATTAGCTTCCTGATCGCTTCTCTTCTCGCGTTCCGCTACTCGCATGCTCCGGTTCGAGTTTTTTACACGATCGCCGCAGTCTGGCTGGGAATGTTGAATTTCTTCTTTTGTGCGGCATGCCTCTGCTGGGTCACGTACGCCCTCACTGCACCTTTTGGTGTGCACATCGAAAGGCGATCTATTGCACTTGCGCTCTTTGGATTTGCAGTGTGCGTCAACGCTTACGCCGTCGTCAATGCGCGATGGACTCGAGTGAGACGAATCTCCGTGAAGTTGGCCAACCTGCCGGATTCCTGGCGGGGACGAGTCTNNGGAGATCTTTTCGACGGAGCGGCCGTTGACTTGGATCGGGTTACTCAACCGTGGACCAAACTTACGACTCCCCTGGGAGCCTATTTCGTTGAGGGAAACCACGAAGAATTTTCGGACAGCCGAAAATACCTGGACGCCGTGCGCAAATATGGAATCCGCGTCTTAAACAACGAGAAGACATCCGTCGACGGAGTAGATCTGATCGGCGTGCCTTACCACACAATCGTTCGCCCCGCAGAGTTTCAATACGCGCTTCGGGAAGCCGCCATCGACCGGAATCGCCCGAGCATTCTGCTCGCCCATGCTCCCGATCAAATCAAGATTGCGGAAGAAGCGGGAATCTCCCTGCAGCTCTCGGGTCATACCCACCGCGGGCAGTTCTTTCCCTGGACGCTGATTACTTTGCGCATCTACGGAAAAGTCGTTTATGGATTAAGTCGCTTCGGCAATCTCTGGGTCTATACAACGAGCGGGGCCGGAACTTGGGGCCCGCCCGCGCGCCTGGGAGCGCCTCCTGAAATTGTCTTGATCCATTTCGATTCGTAGGCACTGAAAAAGCGAAGATTTGGTAGCGCTAACGGGAATCGNNATAGCGCCGCATTGCAGGAATAATTGGAAGAGGTTCGATTATCCGGGAAAGCCGCGGGATTGACAAGCCGAGGAATTATTTGCGCTCGGGGACTGCCGCGTTTGACTGATACAACGCATCGGAGGGGTATTACAGAACTATTACAGAGATGTTCGCGCGATCCTGCTAGCCTGACATAGCAATCTGACGAATAGACAATCCCACACAGAGACAGGGCTTATGACACTCGAAGACCTAGAGAAGAAACCCGCGGCTGCTGACGAAATCAATTGGGTTACTGCTACGTTCATGATGCTGTTTCACGTCGGCGCGGTAGCAGCTCTGTTTTTCTTTACGTGGCCGGCTTTTCTCGTCGCGCTGTTTCTTCACTGGGCCACGGGCAGCTTGGGGATCGGCATGGGCTACCACCGCCTCCTGACTCATCGCGGCTACAGAACTCCCAAGTGGGTTGAGTATTTTCTGACGACTTGCGCCGTTCTCGCTCTGGAAGGCGGACCGATTTTCTGGGTAGCGACGCATCGCATCCATCACCAATATTCCGACAAGGAAGGCGACCCGCACTCTCCGATTGACGGCAAGTGGTGGGCACATATGGGTTGGATCCTGATGGGTAAATCGATGCATCACGATACAACGACGCTCGCACGCTACGTCCCCGACCTCGCCAAAGACAAATTCCATGTCTGGATCACGAAGTACCACTACGTGCCCATCATCGTGCTCGGTGTCATCCTGCTCGCGATTGGCGGGCTGCCCTTCTTGTTCTGGGGAATTTTCCTGCGCACAGTGGTTGGTCTGCATTCGACCTGGCTGGTGAACTCGGCCACGCATTCGTGGGGCACGCGCCGGTTCGAAACCCACGACCTGTCCACGAATAGCTGGTGGGTGGCACTGCTTTCCTGGGGCGAAGGCTGGCACAACAATCACCATGCTCATCCGACGTCCGCCCGTCACGGCCTGGCCTGGTACGAAGTCGACTTGAACTGGTACGGCATCTGGACGCTCCAAAAACTCGGCCTCGCAAAAGACATCTATCGCACCAAGCTTCCGGCGAAGCAGAAACCGGGCGTGATGATTCCAACCGATGTGGTCCCCGCCGAACCACAGAACGATCTGGTCTCGGTCTAGACCATTTCGCTTCACATCCTTGAAGCGACAATTCTGAGAGGTCAATCAGCATTTCCGGTACCTGCTCGTGTGAAATATCTCTGGGCGAATCCTCTTGCCCGCCGCTGTACAATCTCCAGAAGCCGCTATGCGAATCACAGGCCGTCGAAAGAAAATCGCGTTTTTCATGGTACTGGGCATCTGCCTGGTGGTCCTTGCCATAGCGCTCAACATCAGCTGGATATTCCTCAATTGGCGCGAAGGCATCCTTTTCTTCTTTGGGGTGATCGTATTCCTCGCAATCATCACTGGATTGATCCTGAATACCACTTTCCTCGTGCGCGAGATTCGGCGGAACGAGCACCACGACAGCTTCATTAACGCGGTGACTCACGAATTGAAAACGCCGATCACCTCCATTCGCCTCTATCTGGAAACTCTGCAGCGGCGCGAGGTGGACGACAAACAGCGACAGCAGTTCTATCAGTTGATGCTGGAAGACACGGACCGATTACGCGGGACCGTGGAACAGGTGCTGAAAGCGGGCGAGGCAGGCTATAAGCGCGCGGCACAAAACAAGATGGACATCGATTTCGTAGGCCTCGTCAGCGAGTGCATGGAATTGGCTCGCACGCGCCATCATTTGCAGCCCGCTGCCTTGCACTGGCAGGAGCCGATGAACGGCACCGAAGCTAGGGTGCAGGGCGATCCCGACGAGCTTCGCGCGGCGATCTTGAATATCCTCGATAACGCCATCAAGTATTCTGGCAGCGAAGTGGACGTATCCGTGCAAATCGACACGTCGGACGAGAAGCGCGTTGCGCTGCGAGTTCGCGACCGTGGAGTTGGCGTACCGGCGGGCGAGCTAAAACGTATCTTCAAGCGCTTTTATCGCGTGTCGAGTCGAGCTACGCGCCAAGTGAAGGGCACCGGCTTGGGCTTGTTTATCGTTCGCGCCATTGCGCGCGCGCACGGCGGCAAGGTGTTTGCTGAGAGCGCCGGCGAGGCTCGCGGCACCACGGTGACCCTCGAATTACCAAGGAACCCATCGTGAGCCGCGTGCTGATTGTAGAAGACGAGGCTCATCTGGCTGCGGGATTGCGGTTCAACCTGGAAGCGGAAGGACACTCCGTGCAGATTGCCGGAAACGGCGAGGTGGCGATCGAGCGGCTTCTCAAAGCCGGCGAACAATTCGATGCGGTCGTCCTCGACGTGATGCTCCCCGGTATGGATGGCTTTGCTGTTGTCTCCGCGCTGCGTAGAGCCAGGAATTATGTGCCCGTTCTTATCCTCACGGCTCGGGGCCGTGCCGAGGACGTGCTCGCGGGCTTTGCGGCAGGAGCGGATGATTATCTCCCCAAGCCTTTCGAGCTGCCTATATTCCTGGCTCGGCTTCAGGGCCTGCTGCGGCGAAGCGCGTGGCTCGCTAGCGAGGAAAGTCGGTTAAAAAAAGCGGCCACTACCAAGAAAGGAGAAGCGGTCTCGGCCCGCACTGTGGACGAGGGCGTGTTCTCGTTCGATGGAAAGACGATTGATTTTGACACGCTGGAGTTGCGTACGAACGGCAACACGATCCAGCTGACACTGATGGAAGCGAAACTTCTGCGTCATCTAATCCGCAGCAATGGACGAACTGTATCGCGAAAATCAATTTTGGAGAATGTGTGGGACCTGCGCGAGGATACCGACACGCGTGCCATAGACAACTTTATCGTGCGATTGCGGCGCTATCTAGAGAAAGACCCGTCCGCCCCGCGCCACCTTTTAACGGTGCGCGGGGTGGGCTATCGGTTCATCGCCTAACGCGAAGAATCTTGCTGGCTACTTCGGTAGAGTATTGACCATCGGCTGCGGTGAGTACGCCCGCTTCTCACCGACCCATGGCACTTTCTCAGGACTGGTCCAGGCATTAATGTACATGGACTTGAAAAGCCATGTGCCGTTCCTTTTCACGCAGAAGTTGTCCCAATTCCCGATTCCGAATACGAAATTCGTGCGGTAATCGACGTTGTATTGAAGGATCGAGAAGAAAGCCTTCACGCGCGCCCCTTCTCCTTCGCGCGTGATCAAAAAATGATTCGCCAGATGCTGGCGCCCGATCCACCAGCTCGGACGGTCGTACCAAAGCTCCTCAAACGCCTTTCGCAGCTTTTCCTTGCCCTGCAGCTTCCCTTGCCAAAGATGGTCGAGCGAGCCGTCTTCGGCAAAACAAGCCACGATGCCATCGATATCGCCCATGTCTATCGACCAGGCATATTTTGCAAACAGCTCCTGAATATCGAGCCGATCTTCCACAGAAAGCTTCGAACCGGAATCTGACATGGCGACATCTCCTTCTTCCCTTTATCTGGAATTGGCTGGCGAGTTGGGGTCGCGGCCCGGTGGCAATAGTATGCGCGCGACGGCTTTCATTGCAATACGGTCAGAACCGATCCGATCGTATGCTCTTGGTCATGCGCTACCGACGTCACTTTCCAGTTTCTACGACGAAAATCCTCTCTTTCGTCAGGGTGTCTCGAGCAAGGGCGGAGTTGCACGAAGTGACAAAATCATTCCAATTGTGGAGACTGTATTAGGGGGTGGCGGCGCTCTCAGTTGGCTCACGGAGAATAACGTACAGACGCAAAGGTAGTCGATTATGACGCCAAGCAGGACGAACGCGGGATAGGTGCCGGGAGTGGCTGAGACAAATGGTAGGCCCGTGCGGGCTCGAACCGCAGACCTCCACCGTGTCAATTTTGAAGTCAGAAGACTGAAACCCTTTGCCTGTCTTTCTTTTCCGGTTCTGACTAGCCCCCCCAAAGCCCCGAAATGCCCTAATCTTGGTGACGAATTGGTGACGAGTTTTTGTTCCTATGTTTGCTACATCCTCGAATTGGAATTCGCTGCCCCTCGTGCAAGCATTCGGTGCACTACCGAAAGGTCTTAGTTCGAATGGAATCTGGGGAACGCACCTCACAAAGTGGGCTGCTGTTCAGGAGATGAAATAAGCAAAGTGACTCACGCTCAGGAACGGGCGAATCTCAAGAGCAGTTCAAAGTGTCCGTGATCAGCGGCGCGTAAGGCCCGCAAATACGCCTCCTTGGCCTCTCCCGGAGCAATGACGTCCTTGCTGCCCCAGGAAAAAAAACGATGCCCGTCTTTCACAGCGACGACGTCCGCAATCAGTCGCGCATGCCTGCCGTTTCCGTTGGGAAACGCGTGGATGACGACGAGCTCATGATGAAATCGGACAGCGCACTCGTCCACCTCGTATGTCTTCTTATCTAGCCAGTACGCTGCATTCCCCAGGAGTTGGGCAAGTTTCTCGTGAATCTGATGGACCGGCACGCCAAGGTTTTTCTCTGTCTTGCGGTAGATGCCGGCCCATTTCCATGTTTGGTCAAACATGCGCCAATGGAGTTCACGAACATAATCTTCGCTGGCCGGATTCAACCGCGCTAACTGCCGGTCCGCGAGCGCCCATTGTCGGGCCCGAAGAATGTTATCGCGCTCCCATTCGTTCAACTCTTCGCGAGTGGCCAGATTGGGAATGATATCCGCCTGTTCGTCAGGGCTGAGAGGAGTATTGGAGTCGGATATGGGAGCATCAGGCATCTGGGTTTCTTAACGCTTCTTCAAGATGCGCTGGATCTCGCGCCCAATCTTGTCCTGGATTCCAGTCGTGGCCTGATCTTCGAGCGCCATACTATGCTCAACCGCCAGCACGTCGCTCTCGACTCTTTCGCGAGCGCGGTTTTCCGCCAATTGTTTCATCGAAACGGCCTTGGGGACGATGGCGTAGACGAGTTCACAGTCCATGGCTTCCGCATAGTGCCGGAGCGTTTGGAGCGTGATGCGGTGTGTCTCTTCGGACTTTTCAAACGAAGCGACGGTCTGGGGAGTCTTGCGCATCTTGCGGGCAACTTCTCTAAGTGTGATTCCGAGAGCTTCCCTCACGGCGNNGTGGCCGGCTGACAGAGTGAGTTCGGGCAAAAGGTTCTAGGTTTCGATCAAGTTGTGTAAGCCGCAATTCACGGAATTCGGGTTTCATAGGCCACCGTTTAAAGAAGAGTATAACCTGTTCCAATGTACTTTACAACATATTATAAGCTGTTATATTCTGCTAATTAACAGCATATAAGCTGTTTTCTACTGAACGGCAATAGTCTTTCAGAGCAAAGTGCGACGTTTAACATGGCCACGATCGGCCGTAATCGGAAATAGCGAGGA
>PKUY01000313.1 GCA_003131705.1 Acidobacteriota bacterium
TCAGGTTCACGTAGATGACGAGGTCTGACTCGGCCGCGCGCTTGTGCAGCGTGACGTCCTCACCCGCCGAGGTCTTGCCGATGTACACGTTGGCCTCGGGATCCTCGCCGTCGTGCTGGTAAAGGCGATCCGGCCAGAACGTGCTGAAGATGCCGAAGTCATATTAGAACTACGTGCAAATGGGGAGTGGAACAGACACGAAGAGGCTCGCGGTGGATTCATCAGTCATAAATGGAGAAAGGCAAATGGACCAGAAAAACGTCTTACTACGCTCCTGGATGTTCGTCCCCGGAAATCGCCAGCGCATGATCGAAAAATCACTGGGAGTTGCGGTGGACGCGGTCATGATGGACATCGAAGATGGCGTGGCTCCTGCGGAGAAGGACGCCGCCCGCAAACAAATTGCGGCCTGCCTTGACCAGGTGGCAACGCGCCTGAAGACGGAGAAGCAACTTCGCACGCCCGCGAGGTTCGTGCGCGTCAATGCCGTGGGGCACGAACGCAGTCGTGACGATCTTGGCTCGGTCGTGCGGCCGGGTCTGGAGGGCCTGGTTGTGCCGAAGGTCGAGACTCCTGAACAGATCAAGACCGTCGAGCAGATCCTGGATCGTCGCGAACCGGAAGTGGGACTCGGTCGAGGAAGCGTGCGCCTGCTTGTTGCTATTGAAAGTCCGAGAGGATTGTTCAACGCCTACCCAATCGCCAGCGCTTCGCCGCGGGTGATTGGGCTGATCTTCGGGGCGGAGGATTTTTCAAGAGAGCTAAGTCTGCCCCTGCGGCGTGAAGGCGAAGCTCGCGATCTCATCTACGCGCGTTCGGCGCTGGTGACGGCCGCCGCGTGTGCGCACGTCCAGTCCGTCGATGGCGTCTGGCCAGACCTTAAGGACGCCGAAGGGCTGAAGACATTTGCGCTGCAATCGCGCCGATTGGGGTTTTCAGGGATGTCGCTGATCCACCCCGCACAGGTCGACACTGTGAACGCGGCGTTTACGCCGGCGGCGGACGAGATCGACTATGCACGAGGAGTGCTGAAAGCGTTCGACGAGGCGAGGGCACGCGGTGAAGGTGCGGTAGCCTTCGGCGGACAACTCCTTGATCTCCCGATCGTGGACAGGGCCCGACAAACTCTTGAACTGGCGGATTCGCTGAGCGCTCGTTCCTCTTAGAAGGATTCGGCTTTCAGCGAAGTTACCTAGAACGGCGGCACGCTATCAGAGGAAGTGGTCGCGCGGGGGCATGTCATTCCTGTGCGAATTTATTCCATCAATCCATTACGGAGGATTCAAAATGGCGATCAAGCCGGGTTGGGAAGGCCGCTTCTTTGAGGATTTCGAAGTGGGAGACATTTACCGCTGCCGCCTCGGGCGAACGGTGACGGAAAATGACAATATTTGGTTCACGCTTCTGACGAACAACACAAATCAGATCCACTTCAACAACGAATACGCCAAACGCACGGAATTCGGTCGGTGCCTGATCAACAGCGCCCTCACACTTGCCATCGTAGCCGGATTGGGCGTGGCTGACGTGAGCGAAAACGGCTTTGCGCTGGGCTGGGATGAGATCAAGCTGCCCAACCCGCTGTTCGCCGGCGACACTCTCTACTCTGAATCCGAGGTGCTGGACAAGCGGGAATCGAAATCCAAACCGCAGTGGGGCATCGTCAAAGTTCGCACCCGGGGCATCCAGCAGGAAGGCAAGGTCGTCATCGACTACGCCCGAAGCGTCATGGTGTGGAAGCGCGCGGATGCGCCGAAGCAGAATCTTTTTCCCGAAGTCCGTGCCTGATGGCGGAGGATCGTTCTGGGAAAGTGCCTCTGGCTCTTGATGGCGTCCGCGTCCTGGCGCTGGAAGTCTCCGTGTCAGGTCCGCACTGCTCGCGGATTCTCGGGGATATGGGCGCCGAAGTCATCAAGGTTGAAAAGCCGAAAACCGGCGACCTGATTCGCGGGTGGGACTCTGTGGTGCGAGGTCTATCTTCCGGCTTCGTCTGGCTCAATGGCAACAAGCGAAGCTTCGCGGTGGACATCAAGACGCCAGCCGGCCGGGAGGCTGTTCAACGATTGGCAGAACGCGTGGATGTCGTCCTCGAAAACTTTGCGCCGGGAGTTACCGATCGACTGGGTTTGGGAGCTGNNTGTTCCGTGTCCGGCTACGGCCAGGACGGCCCCTACCGGGACGTAAAAGCGTACGACCTGCTCATTCAAGGCGAGGCCGGAATCATCGCCACGACGGGCTATCCGGACAAGCCAGCCAAGGTCGGAGTGCCGATCACCGATCTAGCTTCGTCGATGTACGCGGCAGTGGGGATTCTCCTGGCGCTTTATCAGAGGGAACGAACCGGTCGCGGACAGATAATCGATATCTCGATGTTTGAATCTGCGCTGGCCTGGCTCGGATATTTTCCCCACCATTATTGGCACCGGGGGGAAGAGCCTGCGCGCGTGGGCATGCGGCACCATTACATCGTCCCTTATGGCCCATACCTAGCAAGCGATGGAGCATACGTGAGCCTGGCGGTGGCGACACCTCGGGACTGGGAAATTTTTTGCCGGAACGTAATTCAGCGACCCGATCTGCTCGACGACGCTCGATTCAAGTCCGCTCCGGACCGCCGCCGGAATCGCGCGGTGTTGGAAGAACTGGTCGAGAGAATCTTCCTGGAGCGACCGCAAGAGGAATGGCTGCGCCGCCTGCGAGCCAGTAAATTACCGCATGGGAAGTTGAACGGCATTGCCGAGGTTTTGGCTCATCCTCAGAGCGATCGCGCGGAAGATGATTCGGGAGATGGAATCGCCCGTAGGGCTCGTACCCGTGATGGGGAGCCCTCTACGGCTGTCCGATAGTCCGGCGCGCTTCGATCCGATTCCCGCCCTGGGACAGGACACCGAGCCGATTCTTCAAGAACTCGGCTACACTGCTGCTGAAATCGAAACTTTCCGGCGCGATCAAATCATCTGATCGCCGTTCCCGACTGCATCGGTCCACGACGCGGCTCAACTGAGGTCACGCTCGATGAGCCATCGCGCTGTGGCGGAGCCGGGCCGCAGCCGATTCGAAAGCCTCCGCAGATCATCCAGCTCATCAATATCGAGTTCCAGACGAGGGTTCCGAAAGACTCGAGTACGTGCGCCGCATCCCTCCGCCTCGGCCAGATGACGCGGAAAACTATTAGGCCCGAAGTGAGACGGAAAGAGAACGGCAGGTGACCGTAGAAGCGCGTTGGTGCCCGTGCCATCGCTCGACGGAACCAGAACGACAGACGGTGCAGCTTCCAATCCTTCAAAAACCGCCTCGATATCACATGGTTCGACCAGCGGCAGATCGATCGGCAGCCGAAGGAGAGCCTGAACGCCCTGCTCGGCGCAATAGCGTGATCCAGCGTCTACGGAGTCGCTTTCCGAGGTCTGGTAAGATTCCACAATTGTTTCCCAGCCAAGGTTTCGCGCCCGCGAGAGAGCGCCGGGTTCCTTGCTGATTACAAATATGCGGTCTGCACAGCGGGTCGCAGCCACGACACTGAAAAAATCCTCGCACATCGCCTCCGCCAGTGCCGCGCGGTCGGCAGGAGGAAAATGCGGAGCCAGACGTTTCTTGGCTTCGCGAAATTCTTTTACGGGAATCAGGATCGCCTTCATGCGGCCGTCCCTGCTTTCTGCTTTGCGGCGAACTCCACAATTCTCCGCGCGAGGATCTCCTTATCTTCGACGTTGCGCATGACCGTCGGGTAGATGAGGACCTCCATACCCAGTGATTCGATTGCCGAACTTTGCGCGCTGTCGACGGGGTCGATCACAAACGTTGCGCAGAAGTCTTGATACATGCGCGCCACTCCGTAAGCCGAGACCTCGAATCCCAGTTGGGCGAGCATCTGGTCGGACGGCCCCTTCAAGGACTTGCCTCCCACGATCGGGCAGACTGCGACAACGTGAGTCCGGCGCGTGCGCAAAGCTTCCCGCACGCCCGGAACCGCGAGAATGGGCCCAATACTGATCAGCGGATTGCTCGGGCAGATGATGATTCCCGCAGCGCGTGCCAGCATATCGAGGACGCCCGGCGCCGCACGAGCGCGTTCGATCCCGTCAAACGAAATCCTTCGCACCACCGGCTCGGCCCGCCTCTGAACCAAATATTCCTGAAAGTGGAAACACCCCTGGTCCGTTTCAATCATGGTCGGAACGGGTTCGTCACTCATCGGGAGAATTCTCGATTGGACGCCAAGCGCTTGCCGGATCGATTCCGACACCTGCGAGAGGTGCGCGCCTTCGCGGAGCATAGCCGTGCGATGAATGTGTGTCGCCAGGTCGCGATCGCCGAGATGGAACCAGTTGGGGCGGCCGTAAACGCCGAGCTGATCGAGTGTGCAAAACGTCTCGTCGCGGAACCCCCACCCCGTGTCCGGATTCACCACGCCCGCCAGCGTGTACGTGACAATATCTAGGTCGGGCGAGATCGAGAGGCCGTGCAGGACGATATCGTCACCTGTATTGACGATGACGGTCAGCTCGCGTGGATCCATGGCGCGAGTGAGCCCCAATAAGAGCTTCGAGGCGCCGATCCCGCCTGCCAGTGCCACGATTTCCATTAGTACGCCGCCGGCCCGAACGGAATGGATTTCTCGGTGTGGGCGGCCATGCGTTCTAGTGGCAGGAGTTCGTCTGCATCTGCGTGTTGGAACACGCGCCGGATTTTGTAGGCTGTGGTACGCTCGGCGGGCGTACGACCAATCGTCCGGATCAACGCGCGAAGCTCACCCGGTGAGACACATTCTCCGAAGTTAGATCCTGCGGATTTTGAGATGCTCTCTTCCATCAACGTGCCGCCGAAATCGTTGGCGCCCGCTTCGAGGCAGGCCAATGCCTTTTCGAAACCAAGTTTCACCCAGGACACCTGGATATTCTTGATATGGCCGTTCAGGAGCAGGCGGGCGAGCGCATGCACCAGCAAGTGTTCCGCGAAGGAACTCCCTGCGCGCGCGCGGCCCGTGCGGTACAGCCTAGTCTGCGAATGGATGAAGCCCAAGGGAACAAACTCGGTGAACCCGCCCGTGTCCTTCTGAATCTCGCGGAGCAAGAGCAAATGCCGCACCCAATGGTCGGGCAGTTCTGCGTGGCCGTACATCATGGTGCTGGTGGACGGAATGCCGAGTTCGTGCGCCGTGCGAATCACGTCGACCCATTGCCGGACCTTGAGCTTGTTGGGGCTAAGGACCTCCCGCACCTTGTCATCCAGAATTTCGGCCGCTGTTCCCGGGATGCTGCCTAGCCCCGCCTCTTTCAGCGCTCGCAGGTATCCCTGCAGGTCCATGCCAGTCTTTTCGACGCCGTAGACAACTTCCATCGGCGAATATGCATGCAAGTGCAGGTCCGGCAGACGCAATTTGATGGCGCGCAGAAGATTGGCGTAATACGTGCCGTCCAAGTCGCGGGGCAACCCACCCTGGATGCACACCTCGGTCGCACCGCGCTCGACCCCTTCGACGCATTTTGCGAGGAGCGACTCCGTCGAATGGAAATATGCATCCGGTGAATTCGGGCCTCGGCTGAATCCGCAAAAGGCGCAGCCCACGATGCAGACATTGGTAAAATTCAGATTCCGATTCACGACGTATGTGACACGATCGCCGACGGCGCGCCGGCGAAGCTCATTCGCAATCTTTAGCACCGCGAGAAGGTCGTCGTCGGTCGCGCCACACAGGGCGAGCCCGTCGTCAAAATTGAGATCTCTTCCAGCGAGAGCCCTCTCGAGGACATCGGCAACAGTCGGACTCGCAGCTTTGAAAGCCTGCTCCCAGGAGATCTCGCGCCATCGAGGATCCTTGATGTTCAGCATTGGTCGCTCAGGTTCGGGCATAGCCGTCTTCTCCCTGGAGCTTCTGCAGACAAGATTGGAGAGGTGCACCCACGAATCCTGGCCGCGACGAGAATTCGGGATAAATCGCCAGTCGCTCGCGCAAGACGAACCCCGCGGTGGCTGTCTTTTCGGCCAGTACGGAGATCTGCGGCCAAGCTGCCTCCGGATTAATGAAATCCTTCGTGAGCGGAGAGATTCCGCCCCAATCGTTCATTCCGGCTTCGAGTAACCTAGGATAGTCGTCCGAGAGCAGGTTGGGCGGAGACTGAATGTTCATGTCACCGCCAAATATCAATCGCGCGATTGCCAGGGTCCGCAGCAGGTCTTCAGTGGACGGTTCAGGCTCCAGTGCCATTCTCGTCCCAGGTTTGGCTCGGAATGGTTGGACAATCACTTCCTGGATGTGACCGTACTTCTTGTGGAGATCGCGTATGGCGAGCAACGAATCGATACGCTCCTCGGCGGTTTCCCCGATGCCGATGAGAATGCCCGTTGTAAAGGCGATCGATAGCCGCCCCGCCTGTTCGATCGTTTGCAATCGAAGCGATGGCACTTTATCCGGGGCCTTCCAATGAGGGCCGCCTGAGCGCCGCAGGCGAGGACTGGCACTCTCTAGCATAAGCCCAAGACTGATATTTGACTCCTTCAGGCGACGCAGATCAACTTCAGGCATGATACCGGGATTAGAATGAGGAAGCAGACCAGTATGCTCGAGTACCAGTCGCCCCATGGCCGTCAGGTATTCGAGCGTGCGCTCGAAACCCTGCCTTCGCAGAAACGCTCTAGCTTCTGGGAATATCGTTTCCGGCTGATCACCTAGGCTGAACAGCGCCTCTTTGCATCCCGCACGACGCCCGGCTTCGGCCACCGCAAGAACTTCTTGCGATGTCATGTATGGCTCGCCATCGGCCGCAGGGTCCGCTCGGAACGTGCAATAGCCGCAGTAATCCCGGCAAAGGTGTGTCAGTGGGATGAAAACCTTCTTTGAGTAGCTAACTGTTCGGCCCTTGGATCGGCCCCGAACCCCAGCGGCCGCCTGGAGCAAGGAACTTAGCTGGGCATGCTCGATTAACAAGAGTGCTTCCTCGCGGGACATGCCAGCTCCTTCGATCCCGCGTTCGAGGGCGGCCATCACTTGAGGTGTACTTACCAGCCCTTTCATTGAAGGCCTGGGCCTTTCACAGTCAGGCTCTCCGCCTATGGCCCACGGCGAAGTCTCGGAACATGCGCGATCGAAGCTTCATGACGAAGAGGATTATAACAAAGTGTTCCTGACTTGCGATTCGGGGATCGTGTGTGCGCGGTGACATGAAGGTGCCTGTGTAAGTCGTTCGAGTATGTAGTTCCCCACAATATCATCTGGACGCGAAAGCAGGGCGATTCTTTCTTGCTTCGGTTAGGGACAGGAAGCGAGACGAGAGACTTAGACCAACGCGAACTCGACCTTCGCGATCGCCCACGCGCCGCAGGCCTTTACATATTCGACTTTCAGCACGCGGCGCTCC
>PKUY01000251.1:0-17057 GCA_003131705.1 Acidobacteriota bacterium
GCAGGGTTCCGAAATCGCTGCCCGCCGCGCGGTACTATTGACCTGCCTTCCGCCGGTCACTACAGTAATTCCAGTTGGTTGCGGCGTAGTATGAGGAGGCCAAGATGGCAAGTGCTCGCGCAATGCTTGAGCGTCGCCGTTCTAGCCGCATCCGAATTCACATCCCCGTGAAGGTAGTCCGCAGCGAAACCTCCAGCGAATTGCCCGACGTCCCAGCCGAAGCCATTTCCGTCAGTCGCTACGGAGCGCTGCTCCGCATGTCGTTTCTGCCTGCTGTCGGTTCCCGCATAGAAATTCTGCACGGTGTTTCGCAAGAGATTCGAGAGTTCCGCGTCATCAGCGTCAAAGACAAAAAGGAACACGGCCCCTTCGAACTGGGCGTCGAAATCCTCTACCCCGCGCGCAACTTCTGGGGCGTCCAGTTCCCTGAAGATCATCACCCCGCTTGACACCCCCCATACCCGGTAGTGCTATAATCCCGGCCAAATCGACCTGAGGGCCCGCACGGACCGGTTTGCCATCCGGCGCACCACCCACAACCAGCGGGCACGGGAGGTAGCGATGGGAATGATTCAGATACTGCTTATTGCCTGGGGTGCCATCACATCGGCTCTGGTCTGCGTGTTTATTTATCGCAGCACGCTCGAAACTCGCGAGGATGACCAGATCTTTCTCGACGCCGCTGGCGAGTCCATGGCCAGAGAGCAACGCGCGATCGTCGCACGGATCGAAAAGCTCAGCCGGCCGCTCGTGGCGTTGACGGTGCTGTCGGGCGCGCTTCTCGTCGTAATTGCGGGAATGTGGCTTTGGCAGGGATTTCAGAGTTTTTGAGCGCTGGACGCCCAAGGTGAGTGAGGCACTGCCGATCCCACGACCTGCGCCTAAGGCCTGGATCCCGCAGGCGCCGCCGATTGCTGCGTCTGCGTTGGATAGATTTGCGATGTGTGGTTGTGTACGATAAGCCAGTTATCGCCCACCTTGTTGAAGATCAGCGTCGTCTGGCCGCGAAGTGAATATGGCTGCCCGTTCAGCATGGAATCAAACTGCCATTGATAGGTCGCCCACGCCACATCTCCGTGCGTGAAAATAATCGTGTTCCGCCGGTTTACCTGCACCCCCTGAAACGCCGCCCACTGGCGCTGGTACAACGGCGCATAAGTGTTCCATCCCACGATGGGTGGCTCGTACTCGCCGCTCACCACTGTCACGTTGTCCGAATAATATTTGTGCATCATGTCGACCTTGCCAAGCTGAAAGGCCGCCAGCATCTCTCCGATGTCACGGTCGATCTGATCTGAATCGGGTGTGGCCGGCATAGGCGTAGGCTGGCTGGACTGATCCGCGTCTTTGTTTTTTTTCTTTTTCTGTTTTTGGCCATTGGACGCATTGGATGAAACAGCCAAAATCAAAAAAGCGGCCAGCAACCACGTGAAGCGGCGCATGGAAGCACATCCTCCGAGCCTATTCCTCATTTGTTGCTCCCTCCTGAATCGGATCGGAGCATAGCACGAAGGGAAAAATCGCCGGCGAAGGGAAGTGATGCCGTGTGTCGCAACGGCGCACATCAGCGCAATGCGCGCAGTACTTAGCTACGCCTGCGATCCAATCGGCGCGGATGTTGCGCGGAACTGGTTTAGCGGAGCGGCGAAGGGTGCCGCGCCTGGCTCAGCAGGTTGACGAATAGCCGGTACGCGCCCGGCACTCCGTCGGGCAGCTCACGGAAAAATGAAAGACCTGTGTAGATGTAAACGCCCTTGCCGTATTGCGCGTAAACAAGCCCGCCGGTCACTTCCTGCTCGCCCGGATCGGTCAGCCCGAGCACGGCCTGATAGCGCGGATCCCAGGTGCCCCAGAAATAGAGGCCGCGCTCCTGTTCCCAGCCCTTGAAATCGGCGAGCGTGATTTTGTTCGGAGAATTCAGCAGGGGATTGTCCGGCGCAAGGAACCGCACAGGAGAATCCTGATCGGTCACTCGAGCGGCTTGATCCGCCATCNNACTTTTCACGTAATCCAGCAGGCGCGAATTTGACCGCGGCAGATCAGGGCGTAGTTCGTACGCGCGAATCCCGGCGACGATCGCATCGTAGTGGGAGAGATCGCCGAAAGCGAGCGCGACTTCATCGAGCAAGTCCACCTGGATGCCAGTCTGGCGCAGCGTTTCCGGAAGGGCGTCGTTCTCCGCGGCGATATAGCCGATGCGCAATCCCGCAGGCACCACGAGATCGAGGACATGCACGGTCGCGTCGGCTGTTTCGCTCCAATCGCGCGTTGGCAGGGTTGGAATGGGCTCAAGTGAGGTGCGGAAGGTCTCGTCGCCGAGCTTCGCGAAAGGGTGCAGGACATACGCTCCCGGGGCGATTTTCGCCGGCGGGGTTACGACGTAACGGATCAGCTGATCTCCAGCGGCCGTGAAATTGAGCGGTGAAATTGGCGCCACGCTCCATCCTTCGGGCACGTCGAGACCTATGGAGACGGTCGCTGACTTCGCTCCGTGATATCGCACCCGCGCAAGCAATTCAGTGGGAGATGACGCGCGCTTGAGCGGAATCATCACCTGCGCCGGCTGAACCGTCACCGTCACTGCCGGCACCAGTTCGAGCTGATACGTATCGATGCCCGTGGTTTTTGCTTCGGCCGACTCGATGGACTTTTCAAATTTGAAGTCGTAACCGTCGAGTGTCATGCGCAGCGCAAGCTTCACCAGCGGAGGTGGAAACGGGAGCACCGCATCGGACGGCGAAACGGGTGGCATCGCGCCTGACGGAACCGAAACGTTGAAGTGATAATTGCTGCTGCCGGGTTTCGTGTCATCGAGAGTCGCGGTCCATCCCGCAGGCAACATCAAGCTTGAATTATCCACCGCCCATTTCACGGGCACCGCCGACTGATCGAGAAAATTCACGTTCACCGAAAAACTTCCGCCCGCAACAAGTTCGTGCCGGTCCGCCTGGGTGTCCACGGGAAGCGCAACATCGTCAACGAGCGCAGTATCGATTTTCGCGCGCACTTGGTCGATTTCCCAGAGCGCGTCCGCGCTTTGGCCGCCACCGGCGTTTGCAATTTTCTTGTGCAGCGCTGCAATTTCTTTTCCGGCTGCGGCCAGCGATTTCGCCGCCGCTGTTCGGTCGAGTGCAAGCGCTGAGTTCGCCGCGGCAGCAAGTTCTTGATCCGCGGTCGTAAGCGCCGGCGTCATCAGCGCCTCGAAATCCGGAAAAGTCTTCGCCAGAGAGGCGAGTGGCTCCGCGAGAAGCTTCGTATCGAATCCGCCGCCCCCTTGCTGTCCGTGCTCTTCTATTAAGGTCACCGGGCGGCGGAAGAACGGATTGCCGAAAAATGAAGGTGTGCCCTGCGACCGGTGCTGCGCGTGCCCCTCCATTCCCATTTCCACGTAACTCTTACCCCAGAGCGGCGATACGTCATTCACAGGCAATTGCACGCCGCCGGATGAGCCGTTCGCCGTAGCTGGCCCGAATCCGAAACTCGAGGGGCGCAATTCGAGGGTGACTTTCCAAGGCGCGAGGCCTTCAGATATCTGCTCGGGGAATTTGGTGGGATCGGCGGCGTCGGCGATTGCCTCGGGCGTCAGCAGACCGGTTGCCTGGTGTTGCCCGTGTCCGAAATGCATACCGCCCCATCCGTTGATTACCACCTGGGGCCGATAAAGACGAATCACCCGCACCATGTCTTGCAGAGGAATCGTGTCGCCCCATATTTTCATGGTCCGCTCGGGGCTTTTCGAGAACCCCGGATCGACCGCGCGCGTGAAAAATTGATGCGCGCCGTATCGATCGCCTGCCGCTAGAAGTTCCGTTGTGCGGACCACTCCGAGCGCGCCGTCCTGTTCGGGACCGATCGCATTCTGTCCGCCCTGCCCCCGCGTAACCGTCAGCAGCGCGAGATCCGCATCGAGCCCGCGCGAAAAATACGCGAGCAAACCGGCCGTTTCGTCATCAGGGTGCGCTGTGACGTAGAGGATGCGCGTTGCCACGCGCGACTTGTTAATCGCCTCAACCGTTTGCGGCAACGATTGTGCCGCGACCCGTGAGGGAGAAACAATTCCGGTCGCGGCCGCCGCAATTGCTGCGGTTATCAGAATCCATCGTCCTGTCCGTCCAATCATCCGGGAATCTCCTCAAAGGGCCATTGGCGCAGCCATCGCGCGCGTCCCAAATATACAAAAATACCTGCGGTCGCTGCCGCGAGCGACGCCAGCATCGGCCGGCGCCCGGTCGAAATGAAAATTGCCGCCCACCCGACGATTGCGGCCACCACCGGCAGCGGGTACAGCCACATGCGGAACGGCAGCCGTGCGCTTCCCCAACGCCGATGCAACATCATCAAACCCACGCCCTGGCCGATGAATTGGATGATACAGCGCATCGCCAGGATGGCGCGAATTGAGTCCCTCAACTTCAGCGATAGCGAGAAGACAATCGCCGCCGCGGCAAGCGCCAAAAGTGAAACGTGCGGGAAGCGTTTTGTGGGATGCAGCCGGGCAAATATCGATAAAAAATTTCCGTCGAGCGCAGCCGCGTACGGCACGCGCGAGTATCCAAGCATCGCTGCGAAAACTGAACCGAGTGCCGTCAACAGAATCAGTGCTGTCGCAAGCGTAGCCCATTCGCTCCCGTAAACGCGTTCAATAAATGTGCTCACAATGAAGCTGGACCGTGCCGCCTCGCGCCACGGAATTACGCTCAGGATGCTCGTCTGCATCGCGAGATAGAGCGCGGTGATGCCCAGAATCGAAATGAAGATCGCACGCGGAATATTGCGCTGCGGATCTTTCATTTCGCCGCCGAGGTTGCAGACGTTGTAATAGCCAAGATAGCTGTAGATCGTCTGTACCATTCCGTGACCGAGCGCTGCGAAAAACAGCCACGAAAAGCCCCATCGCCCAGCCGAAGAATCGAACACGCGATGCCCATCAAAATGGACCGCGCCACCCCACACGATCCACAGAATTGTCCCGATCACGACCACGCTGAAAACGACGGAGATTCTTCCAATCTCGGTAATTCGCCGGTAAAGCAGGACCACCACCAGAAGGACGACGCCTCCAGCAATCACGTTTTTTCCGTGCGATCCGAGCGCCCCCATGATTGTGGTTAGGCGCCCCGATTTTTCCACCAGATAGGTGGAGTAATCAGCGAATCCGAGCGCTCCGGAAGCAATGCTAAGAGGTCCCTGAAACAGCGTCTGCCAGATAAACAAAAACGAAAACAGCCGACCCCATCGCTCCGGTCCGTACGCTTCCCGCAAATAAACGTAAGTTCCACCGGCTTGCGGCNNAAAACTGCCAGCAGAGCTCCCGCAGCCCACGCAAGCAAGCTTCCCGGCCCGCCCATGGCCTGAATCACGAACGGAATCACCACGAACGGACCGATGCCGACCATGAACGTCATGTTGAGCGACGTTGCCGGGACGAGGCCGAGACCGCGTTCGAGTTTTTCCGGTTCGCTCACTGAATTCTCCGCCCCTGGGACACGCAGGAGCATAGCAAGAAAGGGTATACCGTCATCTGAAAACTGAAACGACTACGATACACTGTCAGCTCGCGGTGACTGCCGCCTGGACAAACCATGCCCTTGTTCTCCACCGGGTGTTTCAGCGCGACAGAGGACTTGCACACAAAAGAAGGTTTAGGCCCCAATACTGGGATCGCGGGCGATCCGAGACATTCATGAGACTTGTCGCCGGCATTTCGGTCTGCATTCTCACACTGCTATTCGCGGCGCCGGCCCGTGCCGGCGGCATCACACTGTCTCCGGAAGCTGCCCACTCTCTCGATCAAATTTATGGCGGGGATCCCGACGTAGCCATCATCACCGCGCGCGGTATCGAGGAAGCGCAACCCAGCAGCCCGGTCGGTTATTTGCTGGAAGCCGAGGGCGAGTGGTGGAAAACGTACTGCGCCGCGTGCGAAATGAAATGGGGAATGCTGGACGCCTGGAAGGGTGGCAAGAAACCCGAAGACGATGCCTATCTCGCGCTCGCCGACAAAGCGATTGATCTCGCACGTGCTCAAATCGAGAAAGCCGACACCGCCGAAATGCACGTCTATATCGAAATTGGCTGGGCGCTGAAAGCCCGCCTCTACAGTCTGCGCGACGAGCGCCGCAATATCGCACACGCGGGCGTCGCGGCGCGCGCAGAATGCCTTCGCGCCTTGCATATCGATCCTGAGATGGCCGACGCCACCGCCGGTCTCGGCTTGTACAACTACTACGTCGACACGCTTTCAGGGATTGCCAAAATACTCCGCTTCTTCATGGGTATTCCCGGAGGAAATAAAGAAGAGGGAATTCGCCAGATGAAAATCGGCATCGATCACGCCGCATTCCTCGCGGTCGATTCCCGTTTTTATCTCGCGAAGAATCTGCGCACCTACGACCAACAGTACGAACAGGCCCTTGAAGTGGCCGAGCCGCTTGCTGAACGCTACCCTCGCAACCCAGTTTTTCTGCTGTTGCTGGGCAACCTCAATACGGAACTCGGCCGCACCGCGAAAGCCTCTGAATATTTTCGCGCAGCGCAAAAAATCTCGATATCGGATTCCATCTGCGCCACGCGCGTCCGCAACCTCGCCAATGCCTTGCTCGCGTCCACGAAGTAGAATTCAGGGCGGAGTATTCCGTGACATGTAATCGTGGAAGTGCCGATTAACTGCGCGCGGCTTCTTCCTGCTCGAAGGCGTGATACGAAGATCGAACCAGCGGACCTGCTTCGACGTGCTTGAACCCCATCTGCTCGCCCAGCCGCTTGAATTCCGCGAACTCATCGGGATGCACGTAGCGCTCGATCGGCAAATGCTCGTGCGTTGGCTGCATGTATTGCCCGAGCGTCAAAATGTGCGTGCCCTGCGCAGCGATTTCTTCCATTGCCTGCAAAACTTCTTCGCGCATTTCGCCGAGTCCAAGCATCATTCCGGTTTTCGTAGGCGTGTCAGGAGAAATTTCCCGCGCGCGCCGCAGCAATTCGAGGGAGCGCTCGTATACCGCGCCTTTGCGCACGCGCCGATAGAGTCGCGGCACGGTTTCCATATTGTGATTGAGCACATCCGGCCGGGCAGCCATCAAATTTTCAAGTGCTCGCCAGTCGCCGCGGAAATCCGGAATCAACACTTCGATTTTACAATCGGGAACGCGCCGGCGAATTTCTGAAATCGTGCGCGCAAAAATCGCGGAGCCGCCATCAGCTTGGTCGTCGCGATTTACCGAAGTCACTACCGCATAGCGCAATCCCATCCGCGCGACAGCCTCCGCGACTCGCTTGGGTTCATCTTCATCCGGTGGGCCCAAAGGTTTTCCGCTCGGAACCGCGCAAAATCCACACGCGCGCGTGCAAATGTCGCCAAGAATCATAAACGTTGCCGTGCGATGTTCCCAGCATTCGCCCATGTTTGGACAACGCGCGCTCTCACACACGGTGTGCAGATCGAGTGTGCGCATGATGCGATCCAAATCGTCGGAATTTTGCCCACCGGAAAACCGCACGCGCAACCAGGGCGGCCGCGGATTCGCGGAGGGAGGAGGAGAATTTGGAAGAATGTTGAACGGAGTTGCCATTCAAATGAACTCGAAAACATCTTACGCGCACGACGCCCGCAGAACAACCCCGCAGCTGACGCGTCCGATCCGGCCACGGCCCGCCAACCGCGCCAAAAACCAGCGCTTGGAATGGGCAATCTGCCGCTTGGAGTTGTTCAAGTAGCGACACACAAGGATCGGCAATAGTGTTGTATCATTACCACGCCTTAGATTTTCTGGCACTTTTATTCACTGTAATCAGTTGTAAATAAACAGGTAACTATAGATGGCTTAGGCCACAAAAGTGCCCTTAAAGTAGCCTCACTCATGACATATCAGCTTACAATTCAACGGCCGGTCGAAATCGATGGAATCGGTCTGCACACCGCTGTGCGCAGCCACATGCGACTCGTGCCGGCGCCAGCGGACGCGGGGATCGTTTTCCGCCGGGTGGATTTGGACAATTTTGAAGTTGAGGCTCACGTGAAGAATGTAGCGCGAGTGAGCTACGCAACGAGCTTGATGAAGCAGAGCGTGTTGATCTCGACGACCGAGCATTTACTGGCAGCGCTGTATTGCTGCGGCATCGACAATGTTTACGTGGATATCGACGCGCTTGAGCTGCCGATCCTCGACGGATCCTCCAAGCCATTCATCGATATTTTGGCGGAGGCGGGAACGCGCCGGCTGCGTCGCCAGCGGAGATACATCCGGGTGGTGAAACCGCTCGAGTTCGTGGACGGCGACCGCCGCATCGGAATCTATCCGTCGGATGATTTCCGCATCCACTGTTTTGTGGACTATCATCACCCCGCGGCGGGCCCGCAGGAAGTTGAATTGACCGTGAACCGGGAGTCGTTTAGCAGCGAGCTCGCGCCCGCGAGAACATTCACGTTCGTGAAGGAGCTTGTCGCCCTTCAGAAAATGGGCCTGATTCGCGGCGGCTCGCTCGGCAATGCCATCGTGATGGATGACAGTACGATCTTGAACGGGCCGCTGCGCTTCGCCGACGAATTCGGCCGGCATAAAGCTCTCGATTTGATCGGCGACCTCGCGCTGATCGGACGTCCTCTCCAGGCGCGGATCGTCGCGCACAAAGCCGGCCATGCTTTGCACACGCAGCTCGTTACGCGCCTTCTTGCCGACCGCTCGCTTTGGATTGAAACGACCGAGGAGCGCGCACCCGCCTCGGCTGCTGAACTCAATTCCACCTCCGTTTCCGCAGCGTCGCATATTGAAGCTGACTAGCTCCCTGATTGCTCGAGCGGAGCGCCACCTTCATCTCCTTGTAACCTCCTCCACGTCAGAATCAAGAACTGTCACGGGAACCGACTGTAACTCTTTGATCGGGTTTGAAAGTTCACCTCACCCGGGTCCGTGCGTTAAAGTGGGTTAGAATCTTCCCTGCTGCAGCTTTTCGGCAATGCGTTGAGGCGATCGGGCAGCGGAGGTGGAGAAATGGCTTCCCCGACTTCTGGAAGTCCGGCGCTTCCTTCCGAATCCAACAGTCCACTATCCTCGGAAGAATTGCGCAAAATGCACGCGTACTGGCGCGCCGCAAACTATCTCTCGGTGGGACAGATATATCTTCTCAAGAATCCTCTTCTGCGGGAGCCGCTCAAGCTTGAACACCTGAAGCCGCGGCTTCTCGGCCACTGGGGCACGACGCCTGGCTTGAATTTCATCTATCTTCATTTCAATCGCTTGATCAAAAAGCTCGATCTGGATGTCATCTATGTCGCCGGTCCTGGTCATGGTGGGCCCGGATTAGTGGCGAACACATTCCTGGAAGGCACGTACAGCGAGTTGTACCCTCACATTTCGCAGACGGAAGAAGGACTGCACAGGCTTTTCAAACAATTTTCTTTTCCGGGAGGCATCCCGAGCCATGTGGCCCCCGAGACGCCCGGGTCAATTCATGAGGGCGGCGAACTGGGCTACTCGATCGCTCACGCGTTTGGCGCTGCTTTTGATAATCCAAATTTGCTCATTTGCTGCGTTGTTGGCGACGGCGAAGCCGAGACCGGTCCTCTGGCCGCCAGTTGGCATTCGAATAAATTCCTGAATCCTTTGCGTGATGGCGCTGTTCTTCCGATCCTGCATCTGAACGGATACAAAATCGCAAATCCAACCATCCTCGGCCGCATGAATGACGCGCAGTTGACGCACCTCTTCACGGGCTACGGTTACAAGTCCTACTTCGTGGAAGGCCACGAGCCGGAGACCATGCATCAGCTCATGGCCCACACGCTCGACGCGGTTGTCGCGGAAATCCATTCGATCCAAAAAACCGCACGAGCAGGGAAATCCACGGGGCTTCCTGAATGGCCGATGATTGTTTTTCGAACACCGAAAGGATGGACGGGACCCAAGGTCGTCGACGGGAAACCGGTGGAAAATACGTGGAGAGCGCACCAAGTGCCCATTACAGATTTCGCCTCAAAGCCAGGCCATTTGAAAATCCTGGAAGACTGGATGAAGAGCTACAGGCCCGAAGAACTTTTCGATGCAAACGGCAAACTGATCCCGGAACTGGCAGATCTCGCGCCGAAGGGCGACCGCAGGATGGGTGCGAATCCAAATGCGAATGGCGGCCTGTTGCTCAAGGATCTCGCGATACCAGATTTCCGCGATTATGCAGTGACGGTGCCGAAACCCGGCACGGCCACTGAGGAAGCTACTCGCGTTCTAGGAAAATTCTTGCGTGATGTCATGAAACTAAACGCGGATTCGAAGAACTTCCGTGTGTGTGGCCCCGATGAGACCGCGTCGAATCGCCTCGATGCTCTGTACGAAACAACCGACAAAGTTTTCATGGAGCCGCTCCTTGCCACCGACGAGCATCTTTCAACGAACGGCCGTGTGATGGAAGTCCTCAGCGAGCACATGTGCCAAGGTTGGCTGGAAGGGTATCTCTTGACCGGGCGTCATGGTTTCTTCTCTTGTTACGAAGCCTTCATTCACATCGTGGATTCCATGTTCAATCAGCACGCGAAGTGGCTCAAGGTGACGCTAAAGATACCGTGGCGCCGTCCGATCGCTTCATTGAACTATCTCCTCACGTCGCACGTTTGGCGCCAGGACCATAACGGATTCACGCATCAGGATCCGGGCTTCATCGATCACGTCGTCAACAAGAAAGCGGACATCGTTCGCGTGTACCTTCCTCCCGATGCGAATACGCTGCTGTCCGTGGCAGATCACTGTCTGCGCAGCCGCAACTNNGCGGCGACGTGCCGACGCTCGAGACCCTCGCTGCCGTCTCCATCCTACGCGAACATTTCCCGGACTTGAAAGTCCGCGTCGTCAATGTTGTCGATCTCATGACGCTGCAACCCCCCAGCGAGCATCCCCATGGGCTTCCCGACAGCGACTTCGATTCGATGTTTACGACCGACAAGCCGGTCATATTTGCATACCACGGCTATCCCACGCTGATTCATCGCCTCACTTACCGTCGCAAGAATCATAAGAACCTGCACGTCCGTGGATACAAAGAGGAGGGCACCACGACGACACCCTTTGATATGACCGTCTTAAACGATCTCGACCGATTTCATCTTGCCGGCGACGTGGTGGATCGGGTGCCTCGGCTGCAACCTATCAATGCGCATTTCAAACAGTTCCTGCGCAACCGTCTCGTGGAACACAAGCAGTACATTTGCGAGCACGGAGATGATCTCCCCGAAATCCGCGATTGGACCTGGCCGTATTAAGCGATGAAAATCCTGGTGCTCAATTCCGGTTCGAGCAGTCAGAAGAGTTGTCTCTACGAGATCGGCGATGTGATTCCGAAAAATTCGCCTGAACCCATCTGGCAGGCGAAGGCCGAATGGAACGGCGATCGAGCCGAAGTAAGTATTCGGACATCGCGCGGCGACAATCTCAAAAATAGGATTACGGTCGGATCTCGCGAAGAGGCCGCCGGGCCAATGCTCGATACCTTGTGGTCGGGAATCACCCGCGTTGTTTCAGGACCTTCCGAGATCAATGTAGTTGGTCATCGTGTGGTCAATGGGGGCCAGAATTACAGGGAACCAATTGTTGTTAACGCTGAAGTCAGAGCGACAATCACGCGTATGTCGGCTTTTGCTCCTCTTCATAACCGTGCCGAGCTGGAAGGGATGGATATCATTGCGAAACGATTTGGTGCTATTCCGCAGATCGCGGTGTTTGACACGGGCTTCCATAGCCAATTACCCGAGTCCGCGTATGTGTACCCGGGGCCCTACGAATGGCTTGCTCGGGGAATCCGCCGCTACGGCTTCCATGGGATCAACCATCAATACTGCGCCGAGCGCACCGCTCAACTGCTCGGAAAAGATTTGCGCTCGCTCAAAATTGTGAGCTGTCATCTGGGGAACGGTTGCTCTCTGGCGGCTATTCAAGATGGCCACAGCGTGGACACGACCATGGGCTTCACGCCATTAGAGGGATTGATGATGGGCACGCGATCAGGCTCCGTCGATCCGGGGATACTGACCTACATGATGCGCGAGGGTCTGTTCACAGGCGAGCAGCTAGACGAATTGCTGAACCAAAAGTCAGGCCTGTTGGGAATCTCCGGGATCTCCGGCGACATGCGGCAGATCGTGGCATTAATGAAAGAAGGGAACTCGCGCGCCAAGCTTGCCTTCGATATCTTCGTGCATCGCCTGCGATCCTGCCTGGGCGCGATGATCGCGGCGCTGGGCGGAATCGATGCATTAATTTTCAGCGCAGGGATTGGCGAGAATTCAGCCGAGGTGCGGGCCGCCGCCTGCGCGAATTTCGGATACTTGAACCTCATGCTTGATTCTGAAAAGAACCAGAGCTCGCCTCAAGATCAGGACATTGCAGAAAAAGATTCGGCCGTGCGCGTGATGGTCATCCGCGCCCAGGAAGATNNGTGTTGGAGTTTGCTGTCCGCCAACGTGGGTTCCACAGGCGCCAGCGCCCGTCTCGAAACTGACTAGCTTAGGGATTACTCGATCGGCGGACTGTCTGCCGTAGCGGGTGCGCCGGTCTCGTAGCGCATTACTCCCGTTTGATCGGTGTAGAAGCTCCGCTGCCCAGTTGTTCCCCGCGTAACGGGATCTGCGTGCACTTCGAAAGTAGGTACTCCCGGACTAGTGCAGCCTCGTGCTTTTGCGTCGTCCGAAAGACTCTGCGGATCAGACGGCACATAGGAGAATATGTAGCCACTCTTCTGGCCTGTTGTAAGCGTGCTGTCGATCAACTGCGATTGATCGCAGCTCGGTTCACCACTTCCGACGCCGTCCATCGCGCTCATGCTGGGAGGAAAACCGTTGGAATATTGCGATGAATATGTAATGGCAGCCGTGTTGATAACCCTAAGGGAGCCAACTGCCGATGCTTCATTCGCCGCCATCCTTGCACGCAAAAGATTCGGAATCGCGATGGCGGCAATGATCAAAACGAACGGGAGCATGAGCGCGCCGAAATATCCCAGGACGAGTCCTGCGATGGCCATCCCATCACCCTTCAGTCTCCCTGTGGACTTTCTGATTTCAGAAAGCGAAAGGTGACCCAGGATAATGGCGGCGACGGCAGCCGGGAATATGATGAAGCAGATTCCGCAAATCAAGCTGGCGATAGCTTTTCCGCTCGTTGTCGAGGGTTCCAGCAAGGGTTGCACCGGAGACGATGCCAATGGAGCCGCTGGCGGTGCCGCCGCCGGCGACATTTGCAGCGCACGCCTGCAACCGACGCAGAACTTCCCGCCATCCGGGTTCGCCGCCCCGCAACGCGCACAGAACATCGCCGCACCTCCGAAACGACTTAACCTCAATTAAATTTGGCTACTTGGTTATCGTTTCATCGGCGAAATGTCAATAATTTCGCGATTGCCAAAAAGCGGAACCGGGGGCGACAATAGCCGCGCTCATGGCCGCAGCCGACACTACCATCATCATTCTCGCCGCTGGAAAAGGGACGCGGATGCGTTCCGACCTCGCCAAAGTGTTGCATCGCGCGGGAGGCCGTCCGCTCCTAGAACACGTTGTGCGCGTGTGTCAGCCGCTGAAGGCCGCGCAGATCCTCGTCGTCGTCGGGCACCAAGCGGAGGTGGTCGGGGCGGTCGCCGAGCAACTGGACGCGCAGGTGATCGTGCAGCAGCCGCAGCGCGGGACAGGGCATGCTTTGCAGGTCGCTCGGCGGGCGATCCGCAGGAGCACGAAGATCGCCATTGTGCTGCCCGGGGACGCTCCGTTGCTGCGCGCCGAAACCCTTGCGGCGCTTCTCGATACGCACCGGCGGGGCGAGGCCGCCGCCACGATTCTTTCGGCCGAGCTGCCCGACCCAACGGGTTACGGCAGGATTGTGCGCGACGCCGAAGGCCGCGTGCAGTCGATCGTCGAAGAAACCAGCGCGACACCCGAGCAGAGCGCGATTCGCGAAGTAAATTCCAGCATCTATTGCTTCAGGCTCGAAAAGCTCTGGCCGTGCCTCAACGCGCTGCGCCCAAAAAACGCGCATCACGAGCTGTATCTTACGGACGCGATTGCGATGCTTCGCGAACGCAATGAACGCGTGCTCGCGCAGATCGCGCCCGATTCGAACGAAATCATGGGATGCAACACGCGTTCGCACCTTGCCGATGCGGACCGCGTTTTGCGCGCACGCAAGGCTGCCGAACTGATGGATTCGGGCGTGACGATTTATCTGCCGGAAACCGTGGTGATCGACCCTGAAGTGACCGCCGATCCGGACACGGTGATCGAACCGGGAGTGCAACTACTCGGCAAGACGCGCATCGGCGCGCGCTGCACGATCGGAACGGGAAGCATCCTGAACGAAACGCGCCTCGATGACGATGTCGTCGTGATGCCGCATTCGAATCTACATTCCAGCCACCTGGGGGCGCGCGCGCAGGTAGGTCCGTTTTCTCGATTGCGTCCGGGAGCGGACATCCGCGCAGGCGCGCACATTGGAAATTTCGTGGAAGTAAAAAAGTCCGTGGTGCACGAAGGTGCGAAAGCCATGCACCTGACGTATCTGGGCGATGCCTCCGTCGGCGCGCGGAGCAACCTGGGCGCGGGAACGATTACCTGCAACTATGACGGCGTTGCTAAATACGAAACGATAATCGGGAGCGGCGTATTTATCGGCAGCGACACGGCGCTGGTCGCGCCTGTGCGCATCGGCGACGGCGCATACATCGCTGCAGGCTCGATCATCACGGAAAATGTCCCGGCGGACGCGCTGGCGCTGGCGCGCAGCCGGCAGGTCAACAAACTTGGCTGGGCCAAAGCTCGCCGCCGTCAACTTGCAGCGGAGAAAAAACCGCCAAAGCGTTCGAAGCCCCGGACCTCGCGTCGCACTTCGCGTCGCAAACCCGCCCGCCGCGCAAAATCGAAGCCCCGGCGCCGCTAAAACCTCGCCAAGATTCCTTCCGGTTTGTGAAGCAGATTCGTTCGGATTGGAAGTATCTAACCGCTCGCGCGAGGCTGGTTTGGGCGCAGCTGAGCTGGCTCAGCATTCGCGACCCGGCGAATTTCTCGGTGGAAATGGTGAAGGCCGAGCAGGACGGGGTTGACACACACGAGGCTGAGGATTAGAACCGTTTGCCATTGATGTAGTATGCGGGCGTGGGTGCCGAACGGTCACTCCGGATGAGAGCGATGTGAAAGATGGGAGCGAAGCGAATGCGCTGGATCAGGTCCGATATCTTCAGAGGCCTTCTGTTAGGAATTTTGATCGTTGCAGCGGCCTTCACGGCGGGGGCGGCGCGCTTGCTCTTCGGGGCCGAGAGAAGGCCGACGGGGCACGCAAAAGCGGCGCGATCCAGGGTGGCTGTCGCTTCAACGCCACCGCCGCAACCGGCGTCCTCGCTTCGATCGAAGAGCGAAGCCGATAAGGCAGCCGATTCGCAGTCCGACCCATGGACTAACGCACAAACCGTTCAGTCGGCCCAGCTCGCCAAGGAGCTTGGCGATTCGAGGCTCGCCGACAAGCCGACAGTCATCTGCGTCGCTCCCCACGTGTTGTACGAAGGCGGGCACATTTCGGGCGCCCTCTTTCATGGCGCGGGGAGCACACAGCCGGGCATCGACGATCTAAAGAAATGGGCGCAATCGGTTCCTCGTTCGGCGAATATCGTGATCTATTGCGGCTGCTGCCCGCTCGAGCACTGCCCCAATCTTCGTCCCGCGTTCGTGGCGTTGCGGGACATGGGCTTCACGCATTTGCGCGCACTTCTGATCAAGACGAATTTCTACACGGACTGGGTGAAGCCCGGCTATCCCACCGAAAAAACACCTGCGCAGTGATTCACTGGGGGGTGCGGGCCGCACCTCTTCACCATAAGAAATCTCCGCAGCTCCCAGACGTCGGCCCTGGCCGAAAGCGCACGCACGACTCGAATACTGCTGCGAGAGGGCTGCCCATTAAGCAGAGTCAAGACTGCGCGCCCGGCTGAAAAGCACCGGGAGGCGATTGAAAAGTACCACCGGATCGCGTTCCGCGGAATTTCGGGTGGAGCGCCACGGCCCCACATCTAATGGATATTAGAAGCTTTAGGGAATCCCTCGCGCTGTAAAGAGTTTGGCAAGTCTTGTGCATTATTCAGGTCGTGAGTCACTCAACCTGGGTAAATGAAGTGGCTGAGGGCAGCGAGTTTGAGGATGGTTTAAACGGGTTCCATAAGGAGTCCAAAATGAGATATCTAAAAATATTGGCGATCATTGGAGTTTTCCTTGGCGCAGCTTCCTTCGCACAGGCACAGAGGTTTGCGGTTGGCATCGGTGTGGGGCCGGCTTACGTCACCGAAGCTCCGGTGTGCGAGTACGGCTACTATGGATATTCCCCGTACGAGTGCGCGCCTTACGGTTATTACGGTCCAAGTTGGTTTTCGGGAGGGTTCTTTATCGGCGCCGGGCCGTGGTTCCCCCGCGGCTTCTATGGGCGCCCCGGTTTTCCGCGCGGTCCCGAATTCTGGGGTCGCGGCTTCCGGCCCCGCTTTGAAGATCGCGGTCATGACTTTGATGGTCGCGGGCACGGGTTCGTCGGACGCGGGCCGGTAGGCGGCTTTCACGGCAGAGGCAACTTTCACGGTGGCGATAGCTTCCGCGGCGGCGGTGGGTTCCATGGTGGAGGCGGCTTCCACGGCGGAGGCAGTGCGGGCGGCGTTCGCGGCGGTGGCAACTTTCACGGTGGTGGTCACGGTGGCGGACGCAGGTAAATTCCGTCACTCGTAGAAAGTTTGGAGCGGCCGGCAGGTCACACTGCCGGCCGTCCTTTTGGTGTGCCGAGCATGTTCGATAGCTTGGGGGTGGAAGTCCCCTACCCAACCTGATGGAGGTGAAGGGTTAGTGAAGCACAAGGGCGTCGTCGCGAGGCGAGGTCTGAAAGAAGCGCGGAGCAAACACGCGAGCCGATGGACAAGAACTGGATAGGAGGCCTACGGTGCCGGGCGAGCAAGCCAATGATTGCGAAGCCCACATCCATCAAAGGCACTGGTGGTAAATCCGGCGGTTGTGCGTGGAAGGCGATCGAACTTACCTCGCGAGATCTGCTGCATGTCACGGA
>PKUY01000251.1:17096-17419 GCA_003131705.1 Acidobacteriota bacterium
GGAGAGGAGTGAAGCTCCGAAGTCTTCTCAGGAAGGGACCGAATCGCGCACGGCGAAGTGCGAAACCGAACTCCAGCTAGTCACGAGCAGTTGATGGAAGAGGTCTGCGAGCGGGAAACTGCTGCGAGGCTTACAAACGAGTCAAAACAAAGAAAGGAAGTTCTGGAATCCGACGGCAGGCTATTCGCCAGTCGCCACGGGCCGAGCGGACTGCCCGCCGTCTGTGCGGCGAGACTTCGACTCTCTCGGTATTCCACGACTGCCTGGGGCTCTACCGTAACCTACTGAACCGCCGGATGCCGACCCGCATGTCCGGTGGTGTG
>PKUY01000430.1 GCA_003131705.1 Acidobacteriota bacterium
GTTCGTGATTACAGGCTCGGGGCGCACGTCCTTAACCTTGGTCTCGTGTTCTGGCTCGTTTGTCATTGCTCGATTTTACGACACGGGGCGCTGGGCTGGCCGCACAACTGGGAACCTGCCCGTGGTAGAATCGGCGCCGGAGGTATCGAGCCGTGCCCGATGCCATGAAGCGTCGCAGAATCCGAATTACATCAGGCTCGGAAGCGGGCCGATATGTCGGGATGCGTTTCGGCGGCGGGTTGGTTGCGAATCCGGAAGTACAGAAAAATCCGCCAGTGAATGTGCCGGGCTATGGTTTGTGGGCGCAAGAACGCGGCGCAACGGAGTTCTTTGAATGGAAAGTTGGTAGCGTGCAGGCGGAATTGAAGGCGCTGGGTTACGAGACTGAAGCGGTGAAGGTTTAGGCCGTGAAACTGCGCGTGTCGGGGTTTTCGGTGCTTTCGTCACAAGGCTGGAATTTTACTATTTCTTCTGTGCGCTCTCTGGCGTGCCGTGAATGAATTTGATCTCTCTTTTTTGCATGCTCTTCCTTTTCCGCCCCAATACTGGGTTTGTCAGAAACCTACTTATGCGCCCTCCCATAAACCTCGGCTATATTAGAAAAGATGTCGAAGGCTTCCTTTAGCCATAGGGCAGCTTCGTCGTCCGTCATTTGTGATGTAGTTGCTTGAATTGTCCCTTCATTTCCCTTGGGCGGTAGCATCGTTGTTCCATTTACCAGCTTCTCAAATCGATTCCAGGTTTCATCATCGGGAAAGCTGTCTTGTTCTAGGTGGTCAATTCCAGATATCACACCCGCTAAACGTTTTTGTAGATGATCTGTGCTTGCTATGGCATGGCGCAAAACGCTGTAGAAGTTTTCATATCCGTAATTAATTCCCAAGGGCTTTCTCCTTTGGCCTATAAACTTGAAGCCCTGCAGCGTGGTTTCCCGCCGCAATAGTGCGTAAAGACTTCGAGACGAACCTTGGGCTCGAGTTTCGCGTCCTGCTTTTCGGGTTTTGGTGCTTTCGTCATATTGGCTGAAATTTTACCACAGATGATCTTACCCACCCGGAAGCAGCTAGACGTTGAAATTCTGCGCCGCCTGTCTGCTCCGATGGGAGGCTTCCCGATGCCAGCCGAACGTCAATTTGATGAAGGGAGAGCAAAGCTCGACCTACCTTCATAAGCGCCCTTTCGGTTTTAAGGGCAAATCGCCTCGCAGAGGGTTTTTCACCCTGAGTTCATATCAAAGCGGTATTTGCGATGACGCTCTTATATCCCGCTAGACGCTCTTATGGCCAAATGCCCCGCCTCCATCAAGACGTGCTGCGGTCACGAGCCGCTACTTTCGTTGCAGAGATGCCAGGTAATCGGCGAGGTTCCTAATCCGGTCCTGCGCAGCACGTTCGCTATTCCTGTCGATCGTTTGAAAGATCGGCCCCCACGTCGGCATGTCCGATGAACCGTGAGCAGAAGAGCCCGGCCCAAATCGGAGGACACTCGAGACATAATCGTAGGGGAACTTCCCACCGTGACGTTTCGCCAGGGTGGTCAGGTCCGGGGGCTGCGTCTTGAGTGTCGAGGCGGCGGGGCCATTTCCCTGGGCGTGTGCTCCGTGACAAGCAGCGCAAAACTGTTTGTACATCACCTCGCCGGGCGGGGCCCACACTGACGGGAATGGCGCTTGGGCTGCAATCGCCTGATCCTTCGCAAGGGCAGCGAGAATTACGAAGACCATAGCGCTAACCAGAAGTGCTTGGCGCATAGTCGTACCTCCCTTCCGGGGCCTGGGTGCTAAGTATTTCTCATCGGAGAGTAATTATCCAGGATTTCCGTTTTGATCTCCCGGTTGCCGGAAAGACTGGGAAACGCCCTCGGCGTCGTTCATGTCTTCATATCCCGCCAAGCGGCTGTAAACCGATTGGCGGATCAGGTCGGCCAGAGCGAACTTTGTATTTCTGCTCCGAAAGTCAGTCAAGTGCTGCGCAATGAGTTTGCTGAATCCCAAACGTTCGTCCNNTGGCTCTCACCCACTGGGTTTCGCGGCCGTGAGGTTATGAAAAGCATCCCAGGCCCATGGATAATCGCGGGCCGCGTAGTTCACGAGTTCGTGGCCGCGTCGCTCGTCGATCGCATACCGAAATTCCCAGGTCGCCTGAAGGAAGGGGAGCCGCGCCAGGGATTTATAGAAGACGCAGGGTACGCGGCACTCGCCGCACATGCCAAGGCACCATGGCTGCGCGCTTTTATCGAGTGCTGCTATACTTTCGGTTTTAGAAAAAGCGAACTGCTGAATATCCGCGTCCGTTTGGTCGACTTATTGGAGCGCTGGATTCACCTATCGGACGAGAACACGAAAAATGACAGGCCCAGGAAAGTGAAAATGACGACGAAAGTGTTTGAACTTATGCGTGCCTGTGTCCATGGCAAGGCTCCCGCTGCATACGTCTTCACACGCTCGACGGGCGAGCGGGTTGTGGATCCGCGAGAAGGTTGGTACGCTCTTTGCGTCGCGGCTGGCCTGGGAGAATACGTTTTCGCGAAACGGCGAGACCTAGGAGAAATATGCCGGGCTTAACGTTCATGATTTTCGGAGTAGTGCGATACGTAACATGGTCCGGCGCAGCGTCGGCGATTCCGTCGCGATGAAAATCTCAGACCACCGCACGCGCGCAGTTTTTGATCGATACGACATCGGGGACGAAAGGGACCTCGCAAAGGACGCGCAATTGATTGAAGACGGCNNAACGTTGGTTCATGGGCGATTAGCTCAGTGGTTAGAGCGCTCGCCTCACACGCGAGAGGTCCAAGGTTCAAGTCCTTGGTCGCCCACCATTCTCCCAATTGGATTCTCCCACCATTCCATCGGCTGCTCGCACTGCTGATTTGATGAGGTGTGCCTAAGAAGTGGCGAGCACTTGACTGCTTTCCCCCGCTTGTAAACGAAGCCTCACGATGCTAAATACGTCGCTATGTTGCGTGGTGCACTGAGACCAATCGTTTGCGCGGTGATCTGTGCGGTGATATTCGCGGGCCAACAGGTTTCGGACGGAAATTCTCGGGCGGGAGACAGTCGGTCGGACCGCAGGAGCCCTATTCCGGTCGAGCGGCAGGGGAAATGGGGATATGCAGACAACGTAGGCAACATTGTCATTCCAGCCCAGTTCAGCTTGGCGCATCGATGTTCGGACGGGCTCGCTCTCGTTTGGTTCGGCGGTATTCCGCTGACCGACCCGATCGTCAAGGACTTCGTCAAGATGGGTTACATAGACAGGACCGGGCGGTGGGCCTTCGCTTCGAACTTCAAGTATTGCTTCTATGATGATTTTTCGGAGGGGTTGGTGCCGTTTCGCCAACAATTTGGCAAGTGGGGTTACATGGACAGAACCGGAAGGATTGTCATCAAGCCGCGGTTCAACTGGGCCGGAGATTTCTCAAATGGAGCTGCGCCGGTTTTGACAGACACAAACAGATGCGCCAACACCGATAGAGCAGGGAAGATCACTGGACGATCCGATTCTGAGATTTCTCGCCTCAAGTTTGAACGGAATCGCAAGGGGACATTTCTGTCCAAGCCGGTGGTGTCACCATGCTCCTGAACCCTTCGATGCGATTTCTGCAAATGCTCGCATTAGGCACGTGGCTTGGCGCGATCATTTATTTCGCCGCCGTGGTCACACGCGACGCCTTCGCGGTGTTGCCCAACAGGGACGATGTTGGCGTGTTGGTCGGCTCGACGCTGAGCGGTTTGCACGGCATGGGCATCATCGCGGCGCTGATTTATCTGGGGGCGTCGCTGGGATTGGCGAGATCGTCCCGCAACACCAACCGGGACGCAAACGGCGCGCCGCGCGCGCTGGTGCAGCCGGCGGCAATCGGCGTGATTCTGATGCTGCTGTTAACGCTTGCTTCGCAACGAATCGTGATGCCAAGGATGGCAGCGCTGCGGACCGAGATGGTTTCCGTGGAGGCGACGCCGTCGAGTGACGCCCGCCGCGCCGAGTTCGACCGGCTGCACGCCATTTCGGTGGATTTAGAAGTCGGCGTCCTGCTGATTGGCCTCGTCGCCCTTTTTCTTACCGTCCGCCGCAGCCCGGCGTAAACCTCGGCGACTGCTTCACGGCGTGCCCGGAATCGTCACTGTTCGCGTTGTCATCCCGAGCGAAGTCACGAAGACCGAGGGATTTGCTTTTGGTCTTTCGCGTGCCTGGCCTCGCCTGCGGTCATTCACGCTCCGCGCTTGCGAACAGGCTTCGTACCCCGCAACTTCACCGCCTTCGCAGCGGACTTCTTCGCATTCGCTCTCTTCGCAGGTGGCGCCTTCTTTATTTGTCGGGCGGATTTCCCGGCAAGCTGCACCGCGCGCCACATATACCAGCTCGCAACGGTGCGATAAGGACGCCAGCGCTCGCCAAATGCTGCCAGCTCGCGCGGCGTCGGAATATACTTCTTGCGATACGTGATCGCGAAACCCTTCTGCACGCCGTAGTCGTGGATCGGCAGCACATCGGGACGCCCCAGCCGAAAAATCAAAAACATCTCAACCGTCCACGCGCCGATGCCGCGCACCGAAATCAGCCGCTCGACGAGTTCCTCGTCCGACATTTTCTCCGCGGCTTCGATCGTCGGCACCACGCCGTCAATCGTCTTCTGAGCCAAGTCCCTCACCGCAGCAATCTTCGCGAACGAAAGCCCAACCTTGCGCAGTTTCGGCTTTCGCACGCGCAAAAGTTCTTGCGGTGTTGGGCATCGCCCTGCGATCCCGAGTGCCACAATGCGAGCAAAAATCACCTGCGCAGCCTTGCCCGCGATGCTCTGGTGCGTAATCGCTTCGAGCAGCGATTCGTAAACGCTGTCGCATTCGTCCAGTTTGAATTGAAATTCGCCGACGCGCTCGATCACGCTCGCGAGCCGCTTGTCGATTCCTGACAAGTGCGCGTGCGCCTTCACGTGATCGAACGGCAGCGCAATCTTGCTCGTCGCCGCATTCATGACGCGAAAGCATACCGCTGGCGTGAAGGCTGCACAACTGCTCTTGTTTACTCATGAAAAGTGCCGTGATAGCCTCCGTTGCGAGGTGACGATCTGATGCTGCGAGAATTGGTCGCGGAGCATGGATTCGCTATCATCCCCGCCGTGTTTTCACGTGAAGAAATCGTGCCGCTACGCGTCGAGCTTTCGCAAACCAATTTGGGTCGCGGCCGGGCGGGCATGCGGAATGCCTTACAAAATCCTTTCTTCGCTGCCTTCGCCAGGGCACCGCGACTGCTAAGTGTCGCGAACGATGTGCTCGGCGCGGAAGCGTTTCCGTTTCGTGCCCGCTGTTCGACAAGTCTGCGAATTCCAATTGGCGCGTTACGTGGCATCAAGACAGAGGCTTTGCCGCTCCGAGAACGTCTGGAAATTGAAGGTTGGGGCCCGTGGTCGGTAAAACATGGCATAACATATGCTCTCGCGCCATCTGAGGCGATGTCGAAGGTCATCGCTCTGCGCGTGCATCTGGACGACTCAATTGCTAGCAACGGACCGTTGCGAGTGCTGCCCGGAACCCACAAGTTGGGCGTGCTGGACGATGAATCGATGCATCAGCTCGATGGGAGAACACCGGCAGTCGAATGACGGTTCCGTGCGGCGGAATCGTCGCGATGGAATCGCTAATCGTCCATTCCTCCTCAAAGTCACAACGGATAAGCCGAGTCGCGTTTTGCATATCGAATATACAGCGTCTGCGTGCATTGCGAATGGCCCTGAACTCGCAATCGCTTAGCAAGTATCGCGGACCAGTGTTCTCCAAATAGGGGAATAATTCACCCGCACGCAAGGCCTTCCCATCTAGATCGTCCCCCAATTCTTTACACCAACAACCGTTTGAAATGCTTGACAACTTCGTGCGACCGTCAATATGACATTCGATGTTCGAAGTTGAACTTAGGAGTAGTAATAAACAGCAGTGAGTTGATAACAGAGCTTGGAGAGTGGACGGTAAAAGGACTGGGGGCCCACGTCAGGCGGCCCTTCTAATCGACAATGAGGGCCGATTAGAATGCGACAACCCGGCGAGGGCCGTAGTGCCGCCTGCCCTGACGCGGGAAGGGAGCGACCAACGGGAGCCCGGGGCTTCCTCCGTGCCGCCTGACTGCATCCCATTTCTAATCGACAATGAGAGCCGATTAAAATGTGATCTAAGTCGTTTGAAATAAAGGACGGGTGTCACGGTCCCGCCTGCCCTGACGCAGGAAGGGAGCGACCAACGAAAGCCGACGGACCTCACCGCCCAACACCTTTTCCCCGCTCCCTGGCAAGCCATGAGCTTTCGACTATGAAAATTCTGATTGCCGCGGAGATGACCGAAGTCGATCAGTTGAGACCGAGAAGTACGGCGCCGCTCGCTCCGACGGCCCTGTGCTACTATCGACGGCTTATGAAAACTGGAATTATTGGCCTGCCGCTAGTAGGAAAGACGAGTCTCTTTCGCATCCTCACGAAGGCGCGCGTCGAGGCGCGAAGCACGCCGAATCAAGCGCACGTGGGCATCGCGCGCGTGCCCGACGCACGCGTCGTGAAGCTCGCCGAAGTCTTCAAGCCGAAAAAAATTACCTACGCGACGATCGAATACGTCGATGTGGGCGGCTTGCAAAAAGACCGCGAAAAGAATTCCGCGTCGCTTGTGCCGCTGCGCGAAGCCGACGCCCTCGCGCACGTGGTCCGGCTGTTTGAAAATCCGGCCGTGCCGCACGAACCTGGTCCGCTCGACGCGCTGCGCGACATCGTGAACGTCGATCTCGAGCTGATCCTCACCGATCTGGAGCAGTGCGCGAAGCGCATCGAGCGCGTCGAAAAAGACCTGAAAAAAAAGAAGGAGTCGATCCTCGAAGCCGAATTAACGCTCCTGAATCGCTGCCGCGAGGCGCTCGAGTCCGAAATGCCGCTGCGCGAGCTCGAGTTCAAGCCCGAGGAAGAGAAGATGCTGACGGGCTTCATGTTTCTTACGCGTAAGCCGATGCTCTACGTCCTGAATCTTGGCGACGACGAAGTCGCGGACATCGATCGCATCGTCGAAAAATATCATCTCGAAAAGTTGGCGTCCAAACCGCGGACTGCCGTTGTGCCTTTTTGCGGAAAAATTGAGGCGGAACTTTCTGAACTCAATGACGCCGAGTCCGCCGAAATGATGAGCGCCTACGGTCTCGCGGAATCCGGTCGCGACCGGCTGATTCAAGCCAGCTACCGCTTGCTTGGCCTGATTTCCTTCCTCACCTGCGGCGAGCCGGAATGCCGTGCGTGGACGATCAAGCGCGGCATGACCGCGCAGGAAGCTGCCGGCGCGATCCACAGCGATATCCAGAAGAATTTCATCAAAGCTGACGTCGTGAATTGGGAAGACCTGCTCAAAGCGGGTGGCTTCGCGCAGGCTCGCGAGAAAGCGCAAGTGCGTCTCGAAGGGAAAGAATACATCGTGCAGGATGGCGACGTAATTCTGTTCCGCCACGGCGGCTAACGATGCACTCGCCCCACATGGCACGTCTTTTGGTGGCGTTGTTGATGGGGCTGGTAGCGGCCGGCGCGAATTTGTTGGGCGGGTTGCTGATCGCCCGGCGGCAATGGTCGCGCCGTTATCTGAAATATTTCATCGCGCTCGGCGCGGGATTCATGCTCGCGACCGCGTTGATCGAAATGATTCCGGAATCGCTGAGGTTACGCGACGAGTCGTCGTCATTTTTCTTCAATGACCCGAATACGGTTTTCGTTTTTGTCCTCGCCGGATACTTCCTGGTGCATTTTTTCGAGCACACCCTCGCCCCGCATTTCCATTTCGGCGAAGAAACGCATCACGAGGAAATGTCTCACGCGCACGCCAGTTATGCCGCGCTGCTCGGTCTGGTGATTCACACCTTTTTCGACGGCGTCGCGATCGCCTCCGGGCTGCTCGTTTCCACGTGGCTCGGCGGCGTGATCTTCGTGGCGGTCTTCCTGCACAAAGTGCCCGAAGGTTTCACGGTGGCGTCGCTGATGCTCGCCAGCGGACAGAGCCGCCGCGCCGCGCTCGGTTCTTCCGCGATCTTGGGAGCGGCAACGCTGGCCGGTATGGTGCTGATGTTCCTGTTGCGAAGCGCCGTCGCCGACGCGCTACCCTTCGCCGCCGGCGTGACCCTCTACGTCGCCGCCTCGGACTTGATTCCCGAAGTGAACCGCGAGCCCGGCATGGGCATGGCGGTTCTGGTCTTCGCCGGCGTCGCCACCCTCATCGCCCTCAAGGCCCTGTTTCACGTATAGCCTTTAGACCGAAGTTCCCGGGATTTGTCGTATATATAGCTTGTGAATCAATACGTTACGATCCTGCTTCGGCTTAGCCAGCGTTGCGTCAATATCGTCTTTGGAACATGGTCTCTGGCGCAANNGCGCAACTTTCCGCCACAGCGCGTGTTAGATAGACTGTGGAGGCCATGGCCAGAACCGACGTCCAAGTGATGCTGGACGTGAAGGCGGGGGATGACGCGTCCTTCGACTTCTTGTTGCAGAAGTATCGCTCGCCCCTGGTGAATTTCCTCAACCGGATGGTGCGCGATAGCGCGACTGCGGAAGACCTGGCGCAGGAAGTTTTTCTCCGCGTCTACCGCGCGCGGAAACAGTATACTCCTAGCGCAAAATTCACTACTTGGCTCTTCCGCATCGCAACGAACGTGGCGCTCAACTCAGTTCGCGACACACGACACCAAAAGATGGAAGTATCGCTCGACGCGCCCATGGACGACGGAGACTTAGCTCCCAGGGAACTGCCGGCGCGCGAAATGCGCATCGACGAGCATATGGTCGAGCGCGCTCGCACCGAAATCATACGGCGAGCGATTTGGTCGCTTCCGGAAAAGCAACGCGCCGCGGTTTTGTTGCATAAATATGAAGAGATGGACTACATCGAAATAGGGAAGATTTTGGATTGTTCGGAAGGCGCGCTGAAATCGCTGCTCTTCCGAGCCTACGAAACCCTGCGGGTACAATTGTCGCCGCTTGTCAGCCAGTCGGCGGCGCATCGTGCAGGGGAAGGAAGGCCCTCATGAAATGCGAAGACGCAGGAAACAAACTGATGGCGTACATGGATCGCCGGGCGAATCCTGCCGAGCGCAACGAGGTGGACGAACATCTCGCCGGTTGTGCGGCTTGCCGCACGCGCCTGGCGGAATTCCGCGAGATCTGGAACGTGCTGGATGAAGTGCCCGCGGTCGAGCCATCGTTTGGTTTTGATGCACGCGTCCGCCAGCGTGTGGCCGCGCAGCCTCAGCCGCGCCGGTGGTTTGGATGGCTAGGCATCGAGCCTCGGCTCGCGTTTGCGGCTGTTCTCCTGATTGCATTGACTGTCTGGGTGGCGAAAATGCCGACGAGCAATCCCGGAACCACCGCGACGGCCGTAGCAATCCAGCAAGAAGATTTCAACGCCATCAAAGATCTCGGCGTGCTGGAGAATTTCGACGTGCTGACGAAATTTGATTCGCTGTCGGTGGCTTCCGCGAGCGCCGCACCGCAGCAGGAGAAGTCGCAGCCTGACGAACCGACCGCCAATGACTAGTTCGATTAACAAAGGAGACGTTTCGGTGCTGCGTCGTAACATCACGCTCGGCTTTTCTCTTGCGCTCCTAATGGGGGTCGGGGCGCAGTCTGCCTCGGCGCAGAACGGAGAGCGCTGGAGGGAGCGGCAGGCACGCAGAGCAGCGGCCCAGCAGCAAAAGGCGGAGCAGAAGAATAAAGCCGGGGAAAATGGCAACGGCGGCGAGAAGGCGAATCCGCGGCAAATGGCGGGTCTGCCTCCAACCTGGGTCGGAAACTTGCGCGAAATGCCTCTGGAAGAGCGCGAGCGTTTTATGCAGAACAACGAAAGATTTCAGAGTCTCCCGCCGCAGCGGCAGGAACAGATCCGGCAAAACCTGCAGAAATGGGATCGTCTAACGCCCGAGCAGAAGGATCGAATACGCGCCACGGAACGAATTCTTGAGCAGGCGACCCCGGAGCAGCGCGAGCATTTTCAGAACGACATTGTTCCGAAGCTAGCGCAGATGACGCCAGAGCGCCGCCAGCGTGTGCTCGGGCATTGGCGCAGGCTGCAGGAAATGACCCCGGCCGAGCAGCAGGCCGCTCTCAACGATCCGAGATTTATGCCAGGGCTCACGCCGGACGAGCAGGCGACCGTCCGCGACCTGAATTCGATGGGCATTCCTCCTCCGCAATAGTTTTCGACCATCCGCTCGCCGTTTCCGGTGTTCGATCGTTAAGAATTTGTAATAAATCCCCGAGTACTTGTTGACTCTTAGAAAACAATTTTCTCTTTTCGCCGCCCGCAACCGCTAGCAGTCGCGACGGGTTCGCACGGCGCTACTACAGCTTGTGGTTTTTCCCTCTTCGGGCTGGAAAATTGCCGAGCCGGTCCTGATCGCGTCGATCAAAAAATACTTTCTCACTTTTGATACATTCCGCTTGACAACTTTCAGAACGAAACTACAATCGGGGCACAAAGTGGGAGAAAGTAGTTTACAGTGGGAAAAGATGTAAAAGAGTGTAGGGCAGTGGACGAGGCCAGCAAGCGAGTGAATCGCAACTCCGACACGCCGGGCGAACTTCTGAAGGGTGCAAATGTTTCGGGGCAACTATCTGGCAACGGTGGACGAGAAGGGGCGGGTGAAAATCCCGGCCGACTTCCTGGCCGACCTGCGCCGGATGGGAAAGAAGTTCTACGTCACGAGCGCCAGCGGCGATCACGCACGAATCTATCCTTTGAAAGTTTGGGAAGAGATCGAGCAAAAACTCGCAAAGCGGTCGTCTTACAACCCGGTCAAACAGAAGTTTCTTGCACGCACCAACTATTACGGTCAAGTGGTCGAGGTGGATGGGCAGGGGCGCATTTTAATTCCACCCGTTTTGCGGGAGTCCGCGCTGATGAAGGGCGAAGTGGACGTGCAGGGGCAGCTTACGTATTTGCAAGTCTGGAATCACGCGCGATTCCTCGAACAATTGAACCGTAACCCGATCACGGCGGAAGACGAAAAGGCGTTTGACGAACTGGGCATCTAGCTTTTGAGCGTTTTACACACGCCCGTTCTGGCCGCGGAAGTCGTCGAATGGCTCCGCATCCGGCCCGAGGGAACGTATGTGGACGCAACGGCCGGAACGGGCGGACATGCGATTGAGATCGCTAAGCGGCTGACAACCGGCCGGCTCGTGGTGATCGATCGCGATCCGCAGGCGCTTGAGATCACGCGGGAAAGATTGAAGCCGTACAAAGAAAAGGTGGTTCTGGTGCACGCAGAGTTTTCAAAGATCGGCGAAGTCGCGGGGAATTTGAACCTGCCCCCGCTCGACGGGGTGCTTGCCGATCTGGGGATTTCAAGCCTCGAGTTGGATAGCCCTGAGCGCGGGTTTTCGTTCCGCTGGGCGGCTCCTCTCGATATGAGGATGAATCCCGACACGCCGCTGACGGCAAACGAAATTGTGAACCGCTGGTCGGAAAAGGAAATTGCCGACCTCCTCTATCAGAAGGCAGAAGAGCGGGACTCACGCAGAATCGCCAAGGCAATCGTTCGGTCGCGGCCCATTCGCGACACCGAACACTTGGCAACGGTTGTGGCAGGTGNNCAGAACGATCGTTCGTGCGCGGCCGATTCGCAGCACCGAACATCTGGCAACGGTTGTGGCAGGGGCACGTCCTTCAAGGGGAAGGCAGAGACTGCATCCCGCGACAAAAACGTTTCTGGCGCTGCGGAATGCGGTGAATCGAGAAGAGGAGGAACTCGAGCAGTTTCTTTCGCGAACCCCTGCCACTTTATCTTCTGGAGGACGATGGATCATCCTCAGCTATCACTCGCTGGAGGATCGTCCGGTGAAGCGCGCCTTTCAGCGCTTGGAGCGCGAAGGTAGCTTTCGCGTGCTGACCCGGAAAGTGATCGTGCCGAGCGATGAAGAAGTTCGAAACAACCCGCGCTCGCGGAGCGCAAAAATGCGCGTGGCCGAAAAAATCGGCGCGGAGCAAGAGCAGGACTTGGGGGCCTGAAGTTCCTGCAAATTTTTGGCGAATACGCCGGAGCGAAAACTCCGGTTCCCTAAGAATCGAGCAGTCAAGAAAGAGAAAAATCGTGCCGGAGGAAACTACTCCGGGCGGGAGCTGGCTATGACGGAATATTTCACAGTAAAGCGCATTGATAATTCGAGGCTGCTGCGTCCCGCGCCAGTCGCGCAGGTAAAAGACTTCTGGCGGCGCGTGGCCACTGGAACCGGCTTGACGGCGTGCCTGCTGTTTTATGCCTGGCAGCACTTCGAGTGCATTCAAATCCGCTATCAGATCGAACAACTCTCCTCTGAGCGTGCGCAGGCCGCTGAGCTGAACCAGCAATTGCACCTGGAAGTTGCCACGCTGCGTTCACCCGGGCGGGTCGATGGGATTGCGCGAAACCAACTCGGCTTGACGGTTCCCGTGCCTGGACAGGTGGCTCCAGTCGACGCGCCCAGCGATGGAGTGCTGGCTGATGCCCGACCGGTTGCGTTGTCTTCCCGGCCGTAATCATCGCCGTAATCTTGGCCCGACATGAAATCGGTATGGGTTAACGGTTCGCTTCGGCGGACCATTTCCGGCTCATTCACTTTGGACGCCGGATCGCGTTTCCGATAGGGTAGGCAGAGTACATGGAGCAGCGCAACCCGCGTCTCCGCTGGCTGATCGTCTGGGTCCTGGCGGTTGTTTGGATGGCGGTGGTGCTGGCCCGCCTGAGTTACCTCCAGCTGTTCAGCTATAGCGAATACTTCACAAAAGCCCAGCATCAGCAGCAGCGCGTTTTTGAAATCAGCCCGATGCGCGGCACAATTTACGACCGCAAAGGCCGCGAGCTCGCCGTCAGCCTGCCGATGGATTCCGTTTTCGGCGATCCTGCCGAAATTGCTGACGTCGAGATGGTGGCGCGCCTACTTTCGCGCGTCCTCGACTCACCTGCCGAAGACATCGAAACAAAAATCCGCCAAGCCCGCACTCCGGTGCGGCTCGCGAAAAAGCTCTCGCCGGAAGCCGTGCAGCGCATCACGGACATGAATCTGCGCGGAGTTTTTTTTCAGAAAGAAAACCGCCGCGTGTATCCGCAGAGGGAGCTTGCGGCCTCCGTTCTGGGCTACGTGGATGTGGATGAAAAAGGCATCGGTGGAATCGAATATTCGCTCGACAAGCAGATCCGCGGGCGTCCTGGCAAGATGATGGTGATGGCGGACGGTCGCCGCCGCTGGTATGACCGCAACGAATCCGCAGCCGATCCGGGCGCGGGTATCACGCTGACGATCGACGAAACGATTCAGTACATCGCCGAGAAAGAACTCGCGCGTTCCATCGCAGAAACGCATGCGCTCGCGGGCACTGTCCTGGTGCAGGACACGAACTCTGGCGAGTTGCTGGCGGTCGCGAACTGGCCGACTTTCGACCCGAACGATCCTGGAAAATATCCCGAGGATGCGCGCGGTGACCGGGCCGTCAGCGCCGCGTACGAGCCGGGCTCCACGTTCAAAGTTCTGACGCTCACGGGCGCGATCGAAAATGGCGTTGCGACTCCCGACGATTTTATCGATTGCCAGATGGGCACGATCACGATTGCCGGGCGGCTGATCCACGACTGGAAAAANNTTCGGCGTCCTGAGCGTGCGGGGCATTCTGGCGAATTCGAGCGACGTGGGCGCGATCAAAGTTGCATTGCGCCTGGGCGCGCCCCGATTCAACGACGCAGTTCGCGCGTTCGGAATCGGGCGGCTGACCGGCATCGATCTCCCGGGAGAGAATCGCGGACTGCTGCGTCCGATCGAAGAGTGGCAGGCCAGTTC
>PKUY01000431.1 GCA_003131705.1 Acidobacteriota bacterium
CGCCAGGACTTCGCGCGGTGTGGGCTGCCGATAAATGAGCCGGTTAATCTCTGCGATGGCGGCAAGATCCCGATGCGTCTCCGCGGGCACGGCTGGTGTTATCGAAGCTGGCGCGGGCGTTTCGATAGGAGAGGGCCGCACGGGAGGCGTTGCAACCGGTAGCGGACTGCGTGGCACTCCCTGCGGCCACCAATTGGCACGCTCGTACAGCGCCCGCAATCGCTCGTTCTTTTCTTCTTGGCCGGGGAAAAGTTCGCCGATTCGTTCGAGCCGTTCAACAGCTTTGGTCTGGAGTGAATACTGGAGAAAGATTTCCACCTGTACGATCAAATCTTCGAGCGCCTGCTGCGCACGGGCTTCTTCGGAGACGGGACCGGCGGTTGCGGCCACTTCCGATCCGGCGCCTGAAAATCCATCGGTGCGCGTGGATACCGTAGCCGCCTTGGCTGCGCGAGCCAGAACGCTCTGCAGAAACGCAGGGTCCACATTCCCCTCGAGCTTCGCGATGCGCTCCTGATTGCGGTAATCGTACGGGTCGATGTCCACCAGGCGGTCGAGAGTTTCGCAAGCTTCTTTCATGCGCCCCGCGCCCAGATAAAGATCGAACAGCCGCACCAACGAGTCAAAATACTTGGTTTCGCGATTGAGCTCTTCGTAGGTGCGCGCTACTGTTTCGGCAAGCGGCAGCGAAGCGGGATACGCGGCGGCAAGGCGATCCATCTGCGCCGCAAGCANNTCACGCAAGCGCCGCCTCTTTTCGACCGGCGCGCATCCAGTCCTTGATTTCCGTCAGCAGCGCCGCGGCTTTCGGGTCTTCGCCAGCACGAATGTAAGCGCCGGCGAGCTCGAATAGCTTCTCGAAGCTGTCGGGCTTTTGTCTGTAGTAAGCCTGGAATACTTCTCGTGCGCGGTCCAAGCGTGTTGTGCGCAAAAGGCTTTCGCCGAACAGTACGAGAAACGCCGTGTCCTTGTCATTGGGCGCAAACGGTTCCAGAAGCGCCACCGCGCCTTCCGAGTCGCCCTTGCGAAGTTTTGCTTCGGCGAAGAGCAACGCGCCGCTACGGTCGTTGGGCACAAGGCGATTAGCGTGGCCGAAATATTCCAATGCCTCATCGAGCGAGCCGACTGCCTGCGTGAGTTGGCCAGCACGCAGGAAACTCCGGGCGGCCAGGTCCGCATGGCGGAGCTTTTCAGCTAGCTCGCCCAACACCACGTGCCGCGCGAAGTTTTCCGGATCGAGCAGGGCGATACTTTCGTAGCAGGCAAGCGCCTCGATGCCGCGCTGCTGTTCAAGGAAGAGCTCGGCTGCGGCGCCGAACTGCTCGATGGCTTCTGAAGCATGGTTTTGTCGCTGCAGAAGCGTCCCATACCGCATGAGCCGGTCGGGAGGCTGAGCGACGGATCTCAGAAAGCGGCCGAAGACTGCGGATGCTTTGGCCGCGTCGCCCACTTCAAGGAGCCGATCGAACTGGGTGCCGTAATACTGGGCGGCGAGCGCAGGTTCGTTTAGCCGCGTGTAAATATCGGCTAGAGCCTGCGAGGCTTCCTGATGGGACGGCACTTCATCGAGCACGGCTTGATACTCGGTTACAGCTTCGCGCAGCTTATTTTTCTCGAGACTGCGCCGCGCTCGATCGAGATGTTTGTTAGTGTCGGAAGCCATTGGAAAGTCGCGTTTCCTCTGGCGCGCTGGGGACGCACCGGGGAAAGGCCGCCCGTTTGATGTCGCCCTACATCCGGGTAAGTGGCAACGGGTCTGTCAGGCGCGCGAGCCGGAAGTTAAACTATATAACGGACGGCTTGCGCCCTTTCACACGAAATGAAGGCGATGTGCCGATGACGGAGGTCCGGGGCGAGATCAGCTTCAGCTTGCCGCGCTGGATTTTAGGGCCTGCCTGGAGAATCCGGTTACCTTCTCGCGCATGGAACCCAGCGACATTCCGCTCCGTAACAGGGCGGCAAAGCCGAGAAAGATTAACGGTATCGTGAGGCCAAGGAAGGCAAAAATCGAGAAACCGGTCGCCGTTGTCTTTTCAATTTGAAACACGCTTAATCCGACCACGCAGAAGAATTGGTAAGAACCGAAATTTGCTGGAGCGTTTGGAAGAGAGACGCCGAGATTAATCACAACCAGAACTACCATCGCTGCAAGGAACGTCAGATGCAGCCCGTAGGAAAACATCATCGCCCAGAGGCCAAGAACCTGACAGAGCGGCATCAACAAGGACGTGAGGACGGCCGCGTAGAAGCTCGGCGCAGTTCCCATGGCGTGCAGATCGGTTAGCACTGCCATGAACTTCCCCGGCAGCCGACGCCCCGGAGCCTCCGGCGCTAGGTTACTGCCGAGCCTGATTTCGAGATATAAGACTAGGAGGGCAGCAATGGCCAGCAGGACAAGCGTCACGATGCCCAGCGTGTCTGCCACTCGGTGGAATCGACGCGGCAGTTCCACGGGTACAAGGAGCGAAACCATGGCCAGCAGCGCCGTGGCAATCACAAGGTCTATGAAGCGCTCGACGCCTACCGATCCAAGAACGCGTCCCAGTGTGATGTCCTCAGTATTTGAGAGAAGGTAGCCCCGTAGGACCTCGCCCGGCCGCAAGGGGAAAACGATGTTGGCAAAAAGGCCGGTATAAACGGCGCGAATGGAACGGCTCAGCCGCACTCTTCCGAATGGCGTCAGCAAGAATTTCCAACGCAGCGCTTGAATGCCGTAACTGAGAACATCGAAGCCCATTCCGACGACGACCCATTTCCAGTTGACGTTGCCCAACTCGCGCCAAAACTGCACCAGATGGAAATCGTGCAGCACCCAAATCAAGCAGGCGAGAGCGAGCAAGTACCCCACAACGCGAAGCGCTTTTGTCCGCCGCGGATTCTCGCTCTGGACCGTGCCGTTCAATGAGCCTGTTCCGATGAGGATGGACTCTCTGATTTCAGTGCGCTGAGTTTGCGCCGTGATTCGATTACAACCACGCCTGCTTGCTTGAGGTTGAAGTGAAGAATCTTCTCTCCCATTGGCATTTGCCGCCGCCACCAGTGCATCATTGCTCCTTGCAGTATTTGGTTCGCTGACGGGCTCACAGGTCGCCATCCCGGAGCCTGGCACCAATGGTTTCGCGCCGCGCCCCCGGGTCCTTTGAAGCGCCGTCCCAGGGTCGAGACTGGTCGGGAGCGGCCAGCGTGCCCCCAGGCACGGTACAGCCTACGACATCAGCCCCCAGCAGGCAATCCGTGACTGTCCTGGGGAACCGGTCGGCAAAACTACCTCATCACCCGCAACCGGCGTATAATCATGAAGCGCGTGATCTATAGCCCTTGTATGTACCGACCGTCCTACCGCAGCCGATTCGAATGAGAACCCCCGAGTCTGTTGAACGCCAAGAACGAGTCTTGCTTGTCGGTGTCGCTCTGAAAAAGCGCGCGCGGGCGTCCATTGATACGGATGGTCCCGGGGTGGCGAGTCGCGATTCTCTTGAGGAGCTGCAAGAGCTGGCGCAGAGCGCCGGGGCGACGATCGCGGGAACCTTATTGCAGGTGCGCGATTCACTTGATCCCGCGACCCTCGTGGGGCGTGGCAAGCTGGAAGAAATACGGGCCGAAGCGCAGGTCCGGAACGTTCCGCTGGTGATTGTCGATCACGATTTGACGCCCGTGCAGCTCCGCAACATGGAAAAAGGCACCGATTGCCGTGTAATTGACCGCACGCAGCTTATTTTGGATATTTTCGCGACTCACGCTCGAACGCGCGAAGGGCAGCTTCAGGTCGAACTCGCGCAGTTGAATTATCTGCTGCCGCGATTGACCGGACGCGGCGAAGAACTTTCGCGACTCGGCGGTGGCATTGGGACGCGGGGACCCGGCGAGCAGAAGCTCGAAACCGATCGTCGGCGGATTCGCGAGCGAGTCGGCAAGATACAGCGAGCCATTGAAACGGTGCGGCGCCAGCGCGCCACGCGGCGCAATGCGCGCCAGGCTGTGCCGCTGGGAATGATCGCCTTCGTGGGTTATACGAACGCTGGCAAGTCCACGCTGTTCAACGCGCTCACAGGCGCCGACGTCCTGACGTCGTCGAACATGTTCGCAACGCTGGATCCCACGATTCGCGCGATACGCCTGCCCTCGCGGCGCCGCGTGCTCCTTTCCGATACGGTGGGATTTCTCCGCGATCTTCCTCCGGGTTTGATTGCCGCATTTCGCGCGACTCTTGAAGAAGTGCAGGAAGCGGCGCTGATCGTTCACGTGACAGACATTTCTAATCCCCATCACGCCGAGCAGGACGCTGAAGTATTGAAAGTTCTCCGCGATCTGGGTGTTGAAAATCGTCCGCGCTTGCATGTTTTAAACAAGTGCGACCTCCTGAGTGAAGAAGATATGAGTTTGTTGAAGCGTGGGAACGGACAAGGCCGCGAAGTCGTCTTTACTTCCGCAGTGACGGGTGCAGGATTGGAAGACCTGCTCGATCGGATCGACTCCGCCATGCAAGTTGATCCCCTGGTGCGATTGCGGTTACGCGTGCCCGTATCCGACGGGCGGCATCTTTCTTTGGCAAAGGCGCGAGGCCGCGTACTGAACTCAGAAGTCATCGATGGACACTTTCTTCTCGAAGCTGAGTTGCCTGAGTCGATCGCGCGACAGCTCCAGGAATTCGTCCTGGACTAGGATTTCTTATCGCCGCTCCGGCGAGTCGAAACCTTCCCCAATAAGAGCAGGTCAACGCCTGGCGAACGGAAACAGAGAACGCCGCACGCAGCCGGCAGAGGTTCCTCCAGCTTTTCCTCGGTTCAAAAAAGTCCACAGGAACTTGAAAATGACTGCGCGCAAGACGGCGATACGATTTGGTGTGCACGCAAATGGCGTGCTGGAAGAAATAACCCAAAACATCACGGGCAATGAAAAGAGAAAAAGTAAACATGACACGAACTTCGCAACACGTCGCCGGTCACGAACACAACCTATCTCGACTCTCCCGTTGCGACAGGAGCTACGTACTGCTACGAGGTCACCGCGGTTCTGGGCGGATTAGAAAGCACACCGTCTAACCAAGCGATCGCCGCCGTCCCTCCGTCCCCCAACCGACAGGCCGCTTGCGAGCATCGCGGCCCGCTTATCGGGTGGATATGCTGCGTGGCTGCGCGCCCTAAGAGAACGGAATCTTCGCCTCAAATTCCGTAGGGGCGAAAATGGCCTTGGGTCAGTTCTCTGGGTCACGCGCTCGCGGGATGGCATCGCCAAGCCGTTGACCCATAAAGATTAGAGGCTATTTGTGTGGAAATCCTTGTGGAAAAGAGAAGCCGCCAGGGTTGCCATCCGGAGCTTGACAAAGGCATGCGATTCGTTTGTCCGCAAGGACAGCTTCCATAAACATATATATATAAATGGCTTAGCGAATTTTGGGGCTTGGTAGCGATTGCGTGATCGATCTACAGCCAAGGTCGCGATCCAGTCCCGAATTTGCACAGACATGAGGCACTGTTGCTTCTAAGAGTTACTAGGGCAGGGATTTGCTTTCGTGTAACTGAACTTCAAGGGTCACGTTTATGCTGGTTTTTTCGATCCCCCCGCACGGTACCGTTGACTCGACCGGAGCTGGAGACTATATTCAATTGGATGTTTCCCGAACGTAAGGTCCGTCGTCACCGAGTTTTGATTTTTCCGAGAGACAGATGAACCTGCCTAATAGTCTAACGGTCCTGCGGATCTTTTTTGTTCCCCTCCTTGTGGTTGTGTTGCTCACGCGCCAGCCAAACTGGAATTTCTGGGGCTTGCCCATCCACTTTGAAGTTTGGGGTGTGCTGATATTGTTGGTCGCGGCCGCGACGGATGCGATGGACGGGTACTTTGCGCGCAAGCGGCGCGAGATTACAACTCTCGGAATCCTACTGGATCCGATTGCGGACAAGCTTTTGATTTCCGCTGCATTTATTTCGCTCGTATCCATGGGACTGGTCCAAGCGTGGATGGTTGTAATCATTATCGGGCGTGAATTCATCGTCGTGGGATTGCGGGAGATTGCTTCCGTTGAAGGACTGGTGATTCCAGCATCTCCGCTGGGAAAAACGAAAATGGTTCTGCAGGTGCTCGCCGGCTGCGCGGTGATCCTGACAGCGAATCATCCAGGGCTGAAGACCCTGGGCATCACGCTATTGTGGCTTGTGGTCATAAGCGCAGTTCTTTCCGCGATCCATTACTTCCAGATGTTCTGGAGTCAGATTAATTTCCGAGTGCAGGAACGGCACCGCACGCAGGTTGTAATCGTCGAGCCGAAAGAAAAACATCAGGATGTCCTCACTCGGTAATCGCGAGAAGCAGTTGCTGCTGGAAGTCGCGCGGCGTGCTTTGATTGCAGCAGTCGAGCGCCGTGAATCGCTGGAGATCCCGTTCCCGGAACTCAGTTTGACGGAGACTCCCGGAGCTTTTGTTACCTTGCGCTGCCGAGGCCGGCTGCGTGCCTGCATTGGCCAGATCGAATCAAGCCAGCTGCTAGTTGAGGTGGTGGCTCACTCCGCAAAAGCCGCCGCGCTCGAAGATTCCCGTTTCAATCCGGTTCGTTCGGAGGAACTCGCCGAAATCGACATCGAACTCTCCATCTTGTCGCCGCTGGAAGAGATCGCGTCGGACCGCATTGAAGCAGGAAGACACGGTCTGATTGTGACGAGGGGCTCGCAGCGTGGTGTTTTGTTACCCCAGGTTGCAATCGAACGTCGTTGGAACGCCGAGCGTTTCCTAGAAGAAAGTTGCGTCAAAGCAGGACTCACGCGAGAGGCATGGAAAATCCCTGGAACGCTGATCCAGGGGTTTACCGCAGAGGTCTTCAGCGAATCAGAGCTTCGCTCGAAGGTTTGGCTCGATGCGAAGGTCCGGCCGAAGTCGGGTTATTCGGTCTCGACGTAATCGCCCGGGAAAATTTCGCGCAAGCTGAAAGTGATCAGAACGGTCGAGGCGCTCGGTCCTGTGCGTAACACGATTCCCTCGCCGACAACTTCCCGAGGCACATTGCTCCAGTTCCATTTCTTTGGGACCGCTCCAAAACCATACGTGGGTCCGAGGCCGCCTTCGATGTCGAATGCTGTTCGGGGGGTTTCGTACGCCGTCTCGTGCTGCGTTCCCTGATAGCGGAAGATGCGGAAGTATTGTCCGACCTTCACGCCTTGATCGTTGCCGAGATTAACGTAGATAATGTCGTTATTGCCGACTTGCTGTTGAAATTTCTTGCCGGTGATCACCATCGCCAGCGGCTTGCCGTTGGGAACGGCGAATCGGTCGAAGTTGTCTTCCGCTTTCAGCGGCGGAGCGGGCCGTTCGACGAAAGGCAATACAATGTCGCCTCGTTGCAGGTAATCGCAGGAATGTTCGACCTGTGCAATGGAAACGTCGGGGCGGGCAACAATGACCTTCACGCGCCCTTCGTCTTCCCAGACCGCTCCCATCTTGTGGAGGATGGCCGATTGCCACTTCGTCCAGTCGATCTTGATCGTGTCTGTGATCGGGCGGACTACGTAGAATTCGTCTCCCACCTTCACGCCCTGGCCGGAGCCCTTGTTGACATACACATATTCGCCNNAAAAGTGATTTTGGCGTTCGACTGCTCGCCTGTGATGAGGTAAGTGTCACGCGGGACAGACTCCGTCGTAACGAGCCCCGAGCAATAGAGGTCGCTCGGTCTTGGTACAGACGGCTTATCCTGCGCCGCTACAACCACTGCGGACAGGCCCAGAATTAGACCGGCAAGGACAATTTTCCCGCGCATGATACTCGCTCCTTATCGAATTCGAGATGCCTGAGGACAGGCACCTGCCGATGAGCCGACCGTAACACCCGTATTTCGGGGCGTCAAGGCAATGGTCGGTCGGGCTTTACACATTGTGCACCGCATGGTAGAAGCAAGAATTCCCTCTTCTGCAGCAGATCCGACCGCGGCGAGAAGAACTCGGAAAAGGCTGGAAACATAGCATGTTAGGGCGGGACAAAATGAGCGCCGTGGTAGCGGCCCCGGACGCGCAGTCCATGCGGAGGCAGCTCACCGAAGCGCTGCGACAAACCAAAACGGCCGAGATTCGGCTTGACTGGCTATCGGATGACGGTGAAATTGCGGGCTTCCTCGCGTGGCTGGCGGACAGACGTCCCCAGGCCACGCTGATCGCAACCTGTCGGCGGATCGAGGCGGGAGGGCGATACAGAGGTACCGTCGCCAAGCAGCTGGTTCATCTGGCAGAGGCGATTCGAGCAGGCTGTGGCTGGTATGATCTGGAAATCGAAACAGCACGCCGGTGCCCACGGGAGTTATTAGACGTGCTTCTGGGCGACGGGCGCCGGCTAA
>PKUY01000182.1 GCA_003131705.1 Acidobacteriota bacterium
GCTCGGCAAGAACTGGTCAATTCGCTCCAGTTACATTGGCTCGAACGCCTACCGATTGCCGGAGGAAGTCGACCTCAATCAACTTCCGGCGACCACGACGCCGTACAATCCAGCGCTGAGGCCATTCAAGGATTGGGGCAGACTCTTGACCGTCTCGAACATCGCATTCGCCAACTATCAGGCTTGGGAGACGCAGGTGAATCACCGCTTCGGCGCGGGCCTCTCTTTACAGGGTACCTATACTCTTGCCAAAAACCTGAGTGACGCGAATGGCGACGCACCCCTGCGGTATGCCGGTGAAGCTGGATTTGCAACGGGACCTGGCGCTGCTGGCCCCGTCGGCATCGCGGACCGGTTCAACCTGCGCAGCATGAGGGGCAACGATCCGGGAACACGCCGCAATCGGGCCCTGATCAGCATGCTCTACCAGCTGCCATTTGTCNNATTTGGACGCGGCCAGCGCCTTATGCGCAACGCCAACGCTTTCGTGAACGGCGTGCTGGGCGACTGGCAAGTGAGCACAATCGCCCTGGCGGAATCCGGGCCGTTCATGACGGCGACGATTTCACCGAGTTTGAGCCAGTCCAATCTCAATGAGGCCGGTCACGGAATACCTGTTCGCCCCGACCAAATCGGAAACTGTAACCTTCCCCATCCCACGCCACAAGATTGGTTCAATGCCGCCGCTTTCGTTCCTACTCCGGCTGGAGCGGGCCGCGTGGGCAACGCCAAGGTTGGAAGTTGCGTGGGACCCCGCACCGTCGCGGTGGCCGGGGGACTCTCAAAGAACTTCATCCTATCCGAAAAGACAAAGTTACGATTCGACGCAACCTTCACGAACCTGCTCAATCATCCGAACTTCGCTGCTCCATCGACTGCCTTCGGGACGCCTGCTTTTGGCGTTACGAACACGGTTCAGGCTCAGGAAAATGCGGGCAATAGGGTAGGCCAACTATCGCTTCGCGTCGATTTTTGACGTGCCCCAAAGGTCGGGGCCTCACTAGTGTTATCGGCCGCTTGAGGAGAAACATGAAAAACACAGGTCGCACTCCTTCAGGAGAGACTCTGCTCCGGCTTCTGATCTTCTTTGTCACCGCGCTGACCGCTGTTTCGGCCAGTGTGAATCTTAAAGCCTCACCAAAACCGCCAAAGACGACTGGCACCGAGTCAGTACGCGCATCTGCACAGGCTGCGAAACAGAGGCCGGCGGACTTTGTACTGACGGATGCGAAGGTTTACACAGAGGACGCCGACCATCGAATCGTAGAGGCTCTGGCGATCCGTGACGGAAAGATCATCTTCACGGGAACCGCAGCTGAGGCGGCTAAGCTGGTGGGGCCCAAGACAAAGGTCGAGCGAGCCGGTGGGAAACTCGTTTTGCCTGGCCTCATCGATGCGCACATCCACCCGATGGGCATCGTCGATTTCGGGGGCTGTGATCTCGAGTCGAAGGCGAGAACCTTGGCTGAGATCGCCGCGTTTGTCCACGCCTGCATAGAGCGCATGCACGTGCCCGCAGGCCAGTGGGTTGCGGTGTCCGATTGGGAGTATGGCGGAGGAAACCATGCGGACCCCGACCACCCGACCCTGCGCGCAGCGCTGGATGCGGCATCCGCCACAAATCCCATCGTTATGACGGGCTGGGACGGGCACCACGGGGCGTATAACAGCGCCGCTCTTGCGCTGGCGAAGAACGCCAAAGGAGAAGTTGTCGGGTACTCGAAGAAGACTCTCGCGACGGACTTCGTCCAGTACAAGACCTATGTCGGCGTGGATGCCGGAGGCGAACCGACGGGGGACATCACCGATCAGGGAAAACTTCCCATTGACTCAAGTGCGGTCGGCAAAGCCGATTTCGAGCAGCTGATAAAGGTGCCGGAGCGTCTTGCCGAGCGCTTGAGTAGCGCGGGAATAACGGCCGTGCAGGACGCGGCTGCTGGACGCTCGGCCCTGGGGCCATCGGGCTTAACGGTCTACGACGAATTGATTGAGAGGGGCCAGTTAACTTTTCGCCTCAACATGGCTCAGTACTATCTGCCGGAAAGGTTCCGCGACTCCTCCGGACACATCGATTACGACAAGCTGTTCGCCGAAGCGGACGCGGTTCGGCAGAAATACGCATCAAATCCACTGGTTCGCGCCGACGCGATCAAGGTCTTCGCGGATGGCGTACCTGAAGCCAATCCGAACAACGTCCCTCCAACCCTGGGGAACTCGCCGCGCCCAGTGCCCTACCTACAGCCGATCTTCGAGAAGGACGCCAACGGTATGCTGTCGGTAAAGGGGTATGTCGATGTCTCTTCGCCGGTTTGCGCCTACGTTCGCGCCAAACCCGACGAATATGCTTCCCCAGAGGCGATAGCGGATTTCATCAAGATGTACGGGTACCATCCCGGACAGTGCGCGATCTCCTACGGTATTCCGGAGCACGCGCCTGCGATTCTTAACGAATACGTCAAGCGGGCACACCTGGCAGGATATACAGTTCACATCCATTCGATCAGCGATGAGGCAGTCCATATGGCGATCGATGCCATCGAAGCAGCGCGCGCGGCCGACGGCAAAGATTCGCGACCGGATACCCTGGCCCACATCCAGTTCGCAACGCCTGAGGACGTGGCCCGAATGGGCAGGGATCACCTTTACTTGGCGTTCACCTACAGCTGGATATATGCCGAACCCACCGGGTACGACATGAGCGTCGTGCCGTTCTTTAACAAGGTGCTAGGGAACAGCTACGAAGCCTTGCACGATCCGAACAGTTATCACGAGAGGTGCGATTACCCGACTAAAACGGCAAAAGAGGCCGGGGCTATCCTGGTCGCGGGGTCGGATGCGCCAGTTCTCACGAAAGATCCCCAGCCTTTCGTAAACATGGAATTTGGCGTCACACGCGCGCGGCACGGGCTGCCTCCGGAAAGCCCCCACCAACGGCTGAATATCCGCGATCTCATCGACGCCTATACGATCAATGGCGCCCGCGCCCTGGACCGAGCCTCTGAGATCGGATCCCTGGAAGTCGGCAAGTCAGGGGATTTGATCCTCGTGGACCAGGATATTCTCACTCTGGCCGACGAAGGTCATCCCGAAAAAATAGGAGATACGAAAGTCCTCGAAACCTGGTTCATGGGAAAGAAAGTTTACTCGGCATCGCAAAAATAGCCGGGCGGTGGCTCACGCAACCTGAGGAGATTGCCAAATCGAACGCGATGCTCACAGCTTCGAGAGACGAGAACTATATCGGCCCCTACAACGTTCTTAACCATGCGCAATTCTTCAGCGTCGACGGCAAGAACACAAGTAAGGGCACGACCTTTTGCCAGCCGCAGAAGGTGCGGACCCTCGGCTGTTTTCCAATTCGCACTGAAGTTGATTTTTGGAGCACGGCTAAGAGAGCGCGGGATGGGGTCAGCAAAGCTTCGAAGGGCGTGGTCTAAGAGGGCAGCGCCTTCGCGTGTTCGACGAAACCCAAGAGAGCGCCTGGGTTTTGGGAAGTGTTTGTAGTAGTAGATACTGACCGCAGGGAACAGACCTGTAACGGGTGACCGCAAAAAAGTCGACCCACGACGGAGTGCCTCAATGCACGAAGAACTGCAGAAAGAAATCACCACCTACGAAAAGCGCACGCCGAAATCCGCCGAGGCGCACCGGCGCGCCGAGAAGCGCCTTCCGCTCGGTGTCGCGAGTAACTACCGGACTTATGAGCCCTATCCCATCTTCGTCAAAGAAGGGCACGGGAGCAAGATACGCGACATCGACGGTAACGAATACGTCGACCATAACTTATGCTTCGGAAGTCTGATAGCTGGCCACGGTCATCCGGCGATCGTCAAGGCTGTCGAGAAGGCATTGCACATGGGAACAACCTTCGGCATGCCACACGAAATGGAGTGGGAGCTGGCGGAAGAAATCTGTGGTCGGTTTCCCATAGAGATGATTCGCTTCGGGTCTAGCGGTACAGAAGTGACTATGCACGCATGCCGTTTGGCTCGAGCCGCGACGAAGCGCGACAAAATCCTAAAATTCGAGGGTGGCTATCACGGTTTGCATGACACTGCCCTTGTTAGCGTAAAACCCAAACCCGAGGAATACGGTGAGGAAAGCGCACCCAACTCGGTTCCCGGTGGTCTAGGTATCCCGAAAGGAAGCATTGATAACGTTGTCGTAGCAAGCTTCAACGACCTCGCCGGCGTCGAATATCGATTCGAGCAGCATCCAAACCAGATCGCTGCGGTCATTCTCGAACCGATCATGATGAATGTGGGCCTCTGCATGCCTCAGGCTGGTTTCCTACAAGGTCTTCGCGACGTGACCGCCAGACACGGCGCGCTTCTCATTTTCGACGAAGTGAAAACGGGAGCAAAACTCGGCTGGGGCGGAGCGAGCGAATACTTCGGCGTAAAACCGGACGTCATCACGCTGGCAAAGTCCATCGGGGGCGGCGTACCGTTAGGAGCCTTCGGCGCGAGCCGGGCTGTAATGAATTTGATTTCCGACCACAAGGTCTTTCACGGCGGAACCTTCAACACCAACCGTCTTTCCATGTCCGCCGGCCTTGCGATGTTTCGCGAGGTGCTGACGCGGGAGAACTACGCGACTGTCGCTAAGCTCAGCAAGAAACTGGCGGATGGCTATCGCAAGACCATAGCCAAGGTTGGTCTCCAAGCATACGTCGCCAGCGCCGGGGTCAATGGTTCGTTAATGCTTTACCCGCAGGAAATTCGCAATTACCGGGATTGGCTAAAAGTCGATCAGGATCTGTGGCGCCAATACTGATTTGGAATGACCAATCGAGGCGTGCTCCCCAGCCCTTCTGGTGGGATGAGCAGTGGACTGTTTCCGTGCAGCACACGGACGCCGACATCGACAAGCACCTGG
>PKUY01000433.1 GCA_003131705.1 Acidobacteriota bacterium
GATCGGCACTCTGGCGGAGCGCGTGGAGACTTTCGAGCGCGAGACGCTCCTCGCGGAGCTGAAGGGGAATCGCCACCACATGACCAAGACTGCGAAAGCGCTCGGCCTCGAGCGCAGCCACCTCTACAAGAAATGCCAGCAACTGGGGATCGATCTCCGCGCCGTGCGCCAGACCGAGTGACGCGTCACGCCGTTCATTCCTGCGGGGGAGGGGAAACGCGTTTCAATAAAAGATGTGTCGGAAGATAGACCGCAAACATCATGAACAGAACGCTGACCGCAACGTGGACGGGCGGAGGCCCCCAGGCCCGGTGGAAGAAAGGATCGGTAAAGGCGAAATTGATATTCTCAGCAGGCGATGTGAATCGCGCTGCGATGAAAGCCCCGAGCGCGATCGCTGATTGCAACGACCAGCCGCGACGGTCGTAACCAGTTCGAGAGACCGTCCACAGGACCAGCGCCGGCATCACCAGATGAAAGAGCGTGAGCAGCCGAATCCATAACGGATAGTGCGGGTCGAAAAGATATTCCGTTTTGCCCGTCAGTCCGTGACCCAAAATCAATCTCCAGCCCGCGTCAAGCGCCCACGCAGCATCGACGAGAAGCGAGCCAACGGCCTGGCTTGAAATCAGCAACGCGCTGTTCGTCCAGACACCCAGACACGTCAAGATCACGGCAATGTCGCACAGGTACAGAAAGTTGGCGGCGCCCCACGTGTGCCAATAAGCGGGAAACCAGATTACTAGCCACGCGAGGGCGGCCCATCGCAGCCAGTCTGGAAGCTTTACGTGCGCTGCTGGTGGAGAGATCATTTGTTGCCGAGCTTGGCGACCATCCTATCAAAACGCTTTGCGTAAGCCCACACCGCGAAGCTATCAATTGATTTTTATCGTTACCGTTCCCGCGTGCAGGAGCATGTTTCTCTAGCAGAGCGCTGTCGCCCGTGCGAAGATTTCGGCAATGGGAATAATCCCTGAATTATCCGTTGCTGCCGGAGTATGTGCCGCCGCCGGAATATTTTCATGGGCGGCCGTTGCGCCATCGTCGCAGCTTTTCGGCAGCACAATCCGCCACACGGGGGATTTGTCCACGATCGCGCTCACATTTGACGACGGCCCGAATCCGGCTGTAACTCCCGCGCTGCTTGCGCTCCTGGATAGGTACAACGCGAAAGCAACATTTTTCCTCATTGGCAAGTGGGTTCGGGCTGCTCCCGTGCTCGCCAAAGAAATTGCCGCGCGAGGTCACACCCTAGGGAACCACACGTACAATCATCCCGCATTGACGTTTCGTTCACGAGCGAGCATATCGAGTGAGCTCAACCAATGTGACGATGCGATCGAGTCGGCCACGGGCGAAAAGCCTCGTTGGATGCGTCCGCCATTCGGATTCCGCAGTCCGCTGCTCGGCGGCATCGTGCGAAAGCGCGGCGGTGCTGGCGTGGTGATGTGGTCCGCGTGGGCGCGAGACTGGAATCGGCACCCTCCGGAGCCAGTGATTGGGCGCTTGCGCCGCGTCACGGGAGGCGATATGGTCCTGCTGCACGATGGCGACCATCGCGTGCTCGAAGGTGACCGTGGCCACACCATTGCCGCGCTCGAATACTGGCTGCCTCGGTGGAAAGATGCGGGTATTCGCGCCGCGAACTTGGACGAGCTATACTCACAGAAGTAAACGGGCGGTGACGAATGGACGAGAAGCGATTTTACGACGAGAAGGAAGAAACCAAGCAGATCCCGATGGTTTGCCCGCACTGCCGTCAGGAAAGCACATTTCCGATTCGCTGGATCGTACGGACGAAAAAGGCGCAGCCGCCCCCGGGGGGCAACGCGGAAGACAGGACGCAGTTCACAAAAGCCCGGTCCTACATGGTTCGCATTGACAACCTGGTCGCGTGTCGCAATATCCGCTGCCGCAAGCGTTTCGATCTAACGGGGCAGACCGTCTTCCTGATTTAGAGTGCTTTGAAGTCTCCGCGACCCACGGTGACCGCATCGCCGCTGAGAACTTCTCGAACCTTTTGAGCGAGCGCCTTCAGATTGAAGGGTTTCTGTAAAAAGGCCACGTCGCCTTCAAGAACACCGTGCCGAAACACGGTGTCATCCGTGTATCCAGAAATGAACAAGACCTTCATGTCGCCCCGCTCGGCCCCCAGTTTCGTAGCAAGCTCGGGCCCGCTCAGATGCGGCATCACGACGTCAGTAATCAGCGTGTGAATCGGACACGGATAGGCGACCGCGACCCGAAGAGCCTGGACTCCATCGGAGGCTTCGAGAACGTGGTAACCATTCGCTCCCAGGTAATTCTTCACGAGTTCGCGCACGCTCTGTTCGTCTTCCACGAAGAGAATGGTTTCGTTTCCGCGCTGCTGTCCCCTCTGTTTCGTTTCTGGCGACTGTTTGTCCACTTCCGCGCCGACCTGCGGCAGGTATATTTTGAACGTGGTTCCGTGGTCCAGTTCGCTGTAAACCCAGACATAGCCACCGCTCTGTTTGACCACGCCGTACACCGTGGCGAGACCCAGTCCCGTGCCCTTGCCAGGTCCCTTCGGGGTGAAGAACGGCTCGAAGATTCGCGACTGAGTCTGCTCGCCCATGCCGCAGCCCGTGTCGGTGACGCGTTCGCCAGCGCGCTCGAGGCCCGGCCGATGTTCTCCGTTACGAAATCGTCTTCCAGGTGGGAAAATCCGCGCATCAGGACCAAACGCGAGAGCGCATAGAGACTGCCTATGAGCCCGACCATGGCTACGAGGACGATTAAGACCACTTTATTGCGCAGGGATGTCCGCCACGAAAATCGCATGTTCTGTTGTCCGGAAAATATCTGTTCCATTATATAAGGCAGGGTCTTTGCGTTTAGGCTTCCGCAAGGATTCCGGTGCCCAGTCGTGCACTGCACCTGGCGTGCCCGTTGGGCTGCTCAGGGCTCTTGTGGGAACCATCCAGGTGCTGGGATGCGAGCCTGTGGTTTTCGCTGAATAACAGTATAGTGGCCACCCGTAGCTCCGGGATTATGCTCTGAGGCATCCTAGCTTGCCGGGTAGGCATCGTTATAACGAATGAAGTTTTGGGGGGAGTTGATGAAGAGCCGTCCATTTTTATTGAACATGGTAGCAACCTTTCTCTTCGTTCTGGGGTCTGCCGGTCTGGTGTCGGCCCAGCAAGCGGGACCCATGGCTCCCGCGTCTCCGGGCTCGAGCGCCGCAACACCGACAGCGCCTGTGCAAGCCACTCCGGCCGCTTCTCAAGCAGGAGCTCAACCGGCTGTCACTTCGGTGCCGGCTGCCAGTCCTGCTCCGTCAAGAAGTTCGCAGATTGAAGTTCCATCGGGCACGCACATCCCGCTCGTGTTGCACAACGCAATCTCAACGCGGAGCGCGCGCGCAGGAGACCCTGTTTATTTCGAGACGCTTTTCCCCATCATGATCGACGGGCACGTAGCAATTCCCGCCGGCTCGTATATCAGCGGTGAAGTCACCGAATCCAAGCGCCCCGGGCGGGTCAAGGGACGTGGGGAACTCATGATCAAGTTAACGACAATGATTCTTCCCAACAGCTATATGGTGAACCTCAACGCAACGCCCAGCAACGCGGGTACAGGCGGCGCCGAAACCGTGAATAACGAAGGTAAGATCGTCGGAGATTCCGACAAGGGCTCTGATGTGGGCACGGTGGTCAAATCGACGGCTGCCGGAGCTGGCCTCGGCGGAATCGCGACGCAGAGCGGCACGGGTGCGGGAATCGGAGCGGGCATTGGCGCTGCCGTAGGTCTTGGCGCAGTGTTGCTCTCGCGCGGCCCGGATGCAGAACTTCCACGCGGCTCGACCATCGAAGCCGTGATCGACCGCCCCATCTATCTCGACGCAGACAAAGTGCAGTTCACCGGTCCGGGACAGGCTTCGACGCTCGCGGGTCCCGCCAATCGGGAGCCGCAGCGGAATCGAGTCCCGTTCTAATTCAGTTTTGCCGGGAATTGCCGAAGTGCGCTCGGGCAATCGTGAGCAGAGTCACGTCTGAGCGCTATCTGGCTTTTTGCGATTGCAGTCTAGCCGTGCTGAATCTCATCGGTGAATACGCTTCCGTGTTGAACGTCGTGCGCCCGTCGACAATCCATTCACGGATGAGTTTCGCCGTCACTGGCGCGAGAAGAATTCCATTACGGNNAATCGTCGGGAGTTCCTGGCCGCAAGCCTGCCCAGGTTTCAAGCACTTCCGCTCCCGCGAGTGCTGGACAAAGCTCGACGGCAGCATTCAGCACTTGTCGCAAGCCCGCTGGCGTGACCTGCTTTTCAAAACCAACCTCTTCGGATGTGCTTCCGGCCAGAATCCGGCCACTCCGCTGCGGAACCAAATATCCTTTTTCTGAGCGCAGCACTCGGCGCAAACCGACGGCATCTCCCCGAAGCGCCATCATCTGACCGCGCACCGGGCGTGTCGGCGCATAACGAGCGAGAAAATTATTCTCCGACGTAACTGCTACGGAAAAGCATCCGGCTGCGAGTACGACGTGCCGGGCGGGAATCTCTTTTCCGTCTGCGACCACTCCCTCACACCGATCGCCTGCGCGCAGCATCCCCGTAACGGCACAGTTCGATCGTATTTCCACACTGCGGCGCCGCGCTGCTGTCAGCACCGCTTCCGTCAGCGAGCGTGGCTCGACGGTTCCTTCTTCGGAAAGCCAGGCAGCCGCCCGCGCGGCTGGGCCAATCGATGGTTCCAATCGTCGAGCGTCGTCGAGCGAAACTGATTCGGCCCCGATACCCAGTCCGTGACATGCGGCCACTGTGCTGTCGCGTTCGGCTTCGGCATGCGGCGTGAGAAAAATCTCGACTGTCCCTTCGCGCGTATAGGAAGTGGGTTCTCCCGAAGCCTCTTGGACGGCGGCTGTAAATTGCGGATAGAGTTTCAGGCTTTCCCGCCCGAGAGGAACCAGCGGAATGTCTCGATCTGAATCGGGCGCAGGCGAAAGCATTCCCGCGGCTGCCCAGGAAGCTTCTCGACCCGCCTCCTGCCGGTCCAGCACGATGACGCGAAGCTTTTCCGCCGCCAGCTCGAATGCGATCGACGCGCCGATGAGTCCGCCGCCGATGATGGCAACATCGAATGTTTCCACGCGACTATTTTAGCAGCAAAGCGGCGCGGCGCAACTCGCGCGGCGATTTTC
>PKUY01000185.1 GCA_003131705.1 Acidobacteriota bacterium
GCCGGACAAGGCGATCGATCTGCTCGACGAAGCCGGCTCGCGCGTGAAGCTGCGCCAAGCGATGCTGCCCGATGAGGTATCCGAGGTGCAAAAGCGCGTGAAGTTCATTACGCACCGGATGGAAACCGCGATCGCGAACCACGAATTCGAGAAGGCGCGATTTTACTCCGAAGAAGAGCGCAAAGAAAAAGAACATTTGCGGCTGCTGCGCGAAAAACTCAAAATCGATGATTCCTCAACGGGCGTGGTGACAAGAGAAGACATCGAAGAGGTTGTCGCGCGCTGGACCGGCATTGCGGTGATGGCCATCAAGGAAGACGAGCAGCAAAAGCTGTTGCGCATCGAAGAGGAATTGCACCGGAAAATTATCAGCCAAGAAAAGGCGATCACCTCGCTCGCGCGAGCGATCCGTCGCAGCCGTGCGGGCCTGAAGGCGCCTGGCCGCCCGGTGGGATGCTTCCTTTTCCTGGGTCCCACGGGCGTCGGCAANNCCGAATACATGGAGAAGCATTCCGTGTCGAAACTGATCGGCGCGCCTCCGGGATATGTGGGATATGAAGAAGGCGGCCAGCTAACCGAGCGCGTTCGCCGCACGCCATATTCGGTGATCCTGCTCGATGAAATCGAAAAAGCGCATCCGGATGTTTACAACATCCTTCTGCAAGTTTTCGAAGATGGACAGCTGACCGACGGTCTTGGCAACACCGTGGACTTCCGCAACACAATCATCATCCTGACGTCGAATCTCGGAGCTCGGCAATTGCAGAAGCAGTCCGGGCTCGGCTTCCAGTCCGGAGACGAAGTCGCCGCGGCGAAGAGCCAGGACGATATGGTGATGAGCGAAGTGAAGAGAGTGTTCAATCCGGAGTTCCTGAACCGGTTGGACGAAGTGATTTTGTTCGATTCGCTAACGGATGAAGATCTGCTGCTCATCATCGATTTGCTGGTGGGACAGATCAACGAAACGCTGGTGCATCGCCAGGTGCAGATTGCCATCACACCCGAGGCGCGCCAGTGGATTCTCGAGAAAACCTGCGGCAATCGAAATTACGGCGCGCGGCCGCTCCGGCGCGCGTTGCAGAAATACGTCGAAGACCCACTGTCGGAAGCCCTCATCCAGGGCGGACTGCAGAGACCGGCTACGTTGGAAATTTTCCTTTCCGGCGAGGCTCTCGCGTTCCGTCCCGTGGTGGAAGCAACCCCGGTGGCCCACTAGGAATCCTACACGCGCGAGCTGGATTAAAACGGATCCGGCGGGGGAGCAAAAAATCTTGGGCGGGGTACTGCGGCCTTGACCAGAACCATGGCCGCTAGCGGGAAAACTTTTGCGCGCGCATGGGAAATCCTCGTAGTTGTGTGTTTGTTACTCCTCGCCACAGCCCAATCCCTTTGGGCTCAGCCGCAGGAGCAGCCCGGCAGACCTCAATACGTCATAACGCGCATCGAATTTGAGGGGAATCGCCGCATGCAGCGCGATACGCTGCTCAGCCGCATTTTTTCCCGTCCGGGAAATGCCTACACTCCCGACGCCGTCCGCCGCGATTTCCAATCGTTATGGAACACCCAATTCTTCGAGGACATCCGGCTGGAAGTAGAGGACAGTCCGGACCAGCCGAACGGCAAGATCATAATTTTTCATGTAAAGGAACGGCCGATCATCCGCCGAATCGAGTACAAGGGAAACAAATCGATTACGGAGTCGGATATTTTGGACGCCTTCAAGCAAAAAAAGGTGGGGCTCAGCGTAGAAAACCAGTTTGATCCCACCAAAATCAAGCGGGCTGAAGTCGTGCTTAAGGAATTGCTCGCCGCACACGGGCGGCAGTTTGCCACCGTGAAGCCCACTTACGAACGTATCGCCGCGACGAACGCCGTCAAACTCGTTTTCAATATTGATGAGGGACCGAAGGTCAAGGTTGGAGCGATTACCGTCGTCGGCAACCACGCCTTCTCCGGCCGCAAGATCATTCGTCAGATGAGACATGACCGCCCTTACGGAATTCCGCTAGGGATTATCGATATCCCCGTGATGAGCAAGACGTTCGATCGGCCGAAACTGGATGAGGATCTGGAAGTAGGCGTCCGCGGCCTTTATCAAGACCACGGCTATTTCAAAGTTGTGGTGGACGCGAAAGATCTGACGACGGTGGACGAAAACAAAAGCGGAATCCCGCTGCCGATTCCCGGCATTGGCAGCAAGCATGGGAAGGCAACCAACATCACGGTTTCGATCGAAGAGGGAGCGCTGTATCACATGGGCAAGCTCACCTTTCGCAGCTCCGATCCGGATCAGGGCCTGGTCTTCAAGCCCGAAATTCTGGCGCGGGTGTTCCCGTTGAAGCAGGGTGATGTTTTCGATGCCGACAAGATTCGCAAGTCACTCGACAACTATCGAAAGCTGTATGGCGAGTATGGCTACATCGATTTTACGGCCGAGCCTTCCTTCGACGTGAATGACAGTGCGAAGGTCGTGAATCTGACGCTGCAATTCGACCAGCAAAAGTCATATTCGGTCCGGCGCATCGAATTTTCGGGCAACACCACGACGCGAGACAAGGTCATCCGGCGGGAGATTCTGCTCGACGAAGGCCAGGTTTACAACAACCGCTATTGGGAATTGAGCGTGCTGCGGCTGAACCAGCTGGGATATTTTGAAACCATCAAGCCGGAAAATGCAGAGCTGAAGAGAAACGTGAAGGCCGGAACCGTCGATATCAAGCTGAAGGTGAAGGAAAAAGGAAAACAATCCATCAGCTTTAACGGCGGCGTCAGCGGGCTATCGGGCAGCTTTATCGGCTTCTCCTATCAAACGAATAACTTTCTCGGGCTGGGCGAAACACTCACGGTGTCAGCGCAAGTTGGAAATATTCAGACGGACCTTCGATTTGGTTTCACCGAGCCCTATTTATTCGATCGTCCCATCGCCACGGGCTTTACGATTTTTGCGAGCAAGTACGACTACAACACGGCACGGCAGCAAGGCATCCTGACTGGGCAGCCGATCGCGATCGATCCAGCGCTCCAAGAAAACTACAACACCGACTCGAAAGGCTTTAGTGTTTTTGCCAGCTACCCGCTCAGGAGGCGTGCCTTCACCCGCATCGGCTTGAACTATAGCTGGTCGACGACCAACATCACGCCGTTCAGCCAGGCCGCTACGCTGCTGTTCGAATTCACGAAGTTCACCAGTCTCGCGGGACCGTCCGCGCTGAATGGCATTCGAGCGAGCCAGATTTCGCCGACGATTACATACGACACGCGCGACAGTCCCGTCTTTCCGACCCATGGAAAAAGCTTTTCGTATGGCGCCTCTTTCGTGGGCGGGCCGCTGCAGGGAAACGTCAACACGATCAGCAATTCAGTTGAGGGGACCTACTTCCGGCCCACCTATCATCGCCGGAACACGATTGCCCTGCACTACAAGGGCAGCTTTGTTTCCGGTTACGGAGGGAAGGAAGTCCCGCCGAACAATCGCGTCTATGCGGGTGGCGAGCAGGATGTGCGAGGCTTCGACTTTTACACGATATCGCCCTTTGTATTCATACCGTTTTCGACGACCACAGCGGTTACATATCTCGATCCGCAACGTTTGACTCAACAGGGGCTTCCGACGCAGGTTCAACTGCCTGTCAATGTCCTGGAATTTGTTCCGATCCGCCCCGGTGGTGACACGCAGGCTGTAGCCAACTTGGAGTATCGGATTCCGATTTACGCATCGTACGTGACCTTGAGCATCTTCAACGATCTGGCGTTCGTCGGCATCCTGCGGAAATCGCAGCTCCAACTCGATCCTTCGGCTATCGCTTCGCTGCAGCAGCAGTATCCGAACGCGGACTTTCCTTGTGCCGGGCCGAATACGCCATGCGTGCAGATACCCCACAACCTACCCATCGCTCCCGGGACGAATTTCAGACCGCACACCTCGGCGGGACTTGAGTTGGACATACAAATCCCCATCATTCAGGCGCCGTTCCGAATCTACTACGCGTACAATTACCTGCGCTTTAATGAGACGGTTACGCCGCCATTAGGCGCCTTTTATATACCGCCGGTCGAGCGGAATTCTTTGCAACAGCTAGGTGTGTATAACACGCAGATCGGCCCGGGCCTCCAAAATTTCCTGGCCTTCTCGCGATCGAGCCAGACGGTTCCGTCGAGCCTTTTCGAAGCGGCTAGGACGTTGCGTTTCGCAGTGAGCCGTACGTTCTAGTGAAACGGCGGGCAGCGCCAGGGCGCTGCCGTGAGCCGGTCGCTGCCCAACATGCAGTGAGAATGGAGTAGCGATGGTCGGAGGGAAGCACATGAAAGTGTGGGGATTGGGAGTGGTGATGCTCCTCGCCATTTTGGCAGCTGGCTGCAGCTCGAATTCCACGCCTGTGGCGGTTACGGTGGCCAGTTCGGGCGCGTCGCCGATGTCGGTGCTGGTAAATAACTCCGTGCAGTTTGGGGCGAGCGTCTCGGGCGCTTCCGCCACGACCGTATTCTGGCAAATTTGCAAGCCGATTGCGGCCGGCGTGACCACAGCGCCGACCGACTGCACGCAAGGGCAAGGTGGGGCGCTGTGCACGATACCCACCGTCTCCAGTCCGCTCACCGGATTTGGGACCATCACTCCCAACGGCCTCTATACGGCGCCCGGGACGCCTCCTCAGCCAAATAGCTTCCTGATCGTAGCGACGAGCTGCGTGAAATCGACTGCGTTCGGCACCTTCACGGTGATTATCGATACCGGCACTCGCGTGCAGATTAATCCGAACCACGCCACAATCGGTACGCAGGAGACCTTTCAATTCACTTCGACTATCACCGGCGCAGCAAACACAGCGGTGGCATGGTCGGTCTGCCAGCCTGCGACAGCGGCGGGTGGCGCGCTCTCCAATTGCGGTATGTCCTCGCTCGGCTCGATTACCAGTAGCGGATTCTTTACAGCTCCGACCGCGCCCCAAACTGTCGTCATTCAGGCGATATCTGCCGCGGATACCACGCAATCAGGTATGGAGACGGTGGTGATTGCAACCGCCGTGGCCCCGACGGTCACGTCGGTCGATCCCACGACGGCGGCACAAGGTTCCGTGCAGCAGGATGTGTATTTGACCGGCGCAAACTTTCTTACGACCAGCAGTGTCACAGTGGGAGGCGTCGCCGTTCCCCCCGCGGATGTAACGCTGCTCAGCGGGGCGTTGCTTCGGGTCACGATCCCCGCCGCCCAATTGGCACAGGCAGGAACCCTCCCGATAATTGTGAGCGAGCAAGATGGCGATCCGAACATTCCTGGGCCGGTAAACGTCAACGTGGTCGCCGTGCGCCCCGCACTCGTTGCTGCTTCGCCCGACAGCGTTTCGCAAAACAACAGCGCGAGCCCCAATCTGATTCTGACAGGCGGATTCTTTTCGACCAGCGCGACGACGGCGACCTTCAACGGAACGTCAGTCCCGGCCACGGTCCACAGTAGCCGGCAACTATTCTTGTCGATTCCGCCGGGCGATCTTGGCACGCCGGGTTTATATCCAATTGTTGTACAGAACTTGGGTGTCGCGGCCATATCGGCCTTGAATCTTGGCGTCACGCCCAATCCAAGTTCAATTCCTGGGTCGCCGGTTCCAGCAGCGCCAATACCGGTTGGGTCGGGGCCGTCGGCAGTGGCGGTGGACGATGCGGGTGGGATCGCGGTGGTCGTGAATACGGGTAGCAACACTGTGTCGCTCGTGAATCTGATCACCCATGCCGTCATGGGCGCGCCGGTCGCCGTCGGCAACAAACCGACGGGAGTGGCTGTGGACGATTTGCTGGCGAATCCTGTAGCCCTGGTTGTGAACAATACGGACCAAACGGTTTCGGCAATTGATCTGATTTCAGGGACTGTGACGCACATTGGCGTTTCGATCAGCGCTGGCCCAAATCCTCCGCTGCCGTTTTCAATCGGCGTCAATCCCATTACGCACCGCGCCATCGTCGCCTACCAATCAACAAACCTGGCAACGATTCTCGATGTCTCGGATACGGCGGNNATCGGCGGTTCCGGAGGTTTGTACGGCACCGGAGCAAGCCCTGCGGTGGCGATTGATCCAGGCCTGAACTGGGCTGTGGTAACGCCCGGCGGCGCCGGAACGATCAATCTTGTCGACCTCGGCGAGGATGCGAGCGCGGGCGAACCGCAAGGCCGTTNNCGCAAGTGGTTGGGAACGCCTCCATTTCGACAAGCGTTCAGGGGATCGGCATCAATGCGGAGACTCACCAGGCACTGGTGACAGACCCGGCCACCGGATTCCTAACGACATTCAGCTTGCGCGACGATGCAGTGACAAGGGTCACTCTTCCGGGCAGCGGGACAGTTTTCCATCAAACGGGATTTGGTGCTGCGGCAGCGAGTCAACTGGAGAACGTAGGCATTGCCGTTAGTTCAAGCTCAACCGCGGAGATCGTCAATCTGGAAACCGGCGCTGTCTTGCAGACCGTCACAGGTTTGGGAACATCTCCATTAGCGCAGGCCGTGGCTGTTGACCCGGTGAGCAATCAGGCAATTGTGGTGAACCAGGGCGACGGCACGGTCTCAATTCTCTCGCTGGGACCGGCTGTCAATCCTCTGCAAATTGTCGAGTCCAGTCCGAAGATGGTATTTGGAGGGCCAGGCACGGCGGGCCTAACGCTCACGATCACGGGCTCTGGATTCGTTGGCGGCGTGAACGGCTCGGAAGTACTTCTCGATGGCGCAGCGATTCCAACTGCCGCCCCGTCCGCGAACGGGCGCCGAATCACTGCGACGATTCCGGGAGGCATGTTGGATGCACCGCGGCGCTACGCTGTCCAAGTACAGAATCCCGGCAGCGGGGTTTCAAATGTTACCGACCTGGAGGTCATCCAGCCAGTTTCTGTGGGCACTGCGCCAGTCGGTGTCTCGGTGGATACCGACCGCGATTTGGCTGTCGTCACCAATTCCGCCGGCGGCACGGTTTCCCTCGTGGCTCTGTCGCCGAACACGCCCACCGGTCCGACTGCGATACCTGCCGGCGCGATCGGGGCGATTGGTTCTCCGATTACGGTGGGAACGACGCCCGAAGGTGTCGCCGTAATCTCGCGGCTAGGCTTGGCCTTGGTGGCGAATAACGGAAGTAACGATGTTACCGTGGTGGACGAAACCCAGGGGGCGTTGCTTCCGGCGCCGAAGACGCTCGGCCTCTGCGGTTCCACCTGCATCGGACCCACGGGGGTGGCGATTGACCAGGACACCGGAACCGGAGTGGTCACGAACTCCAACCCGGGGAATGCAAGTAGCTTAGGCACGGTGGAAACCATCCTGTTGTCCGCAGCGCCTGTTGCGGGCACGACCGTGTCGGTGGACCATAATCCGCTCGCGGTCGCAGTCGATCCTGAAATCTCCATACTCGGCTCGATGGTCGGCTACGCAGCCGTGGCTACGGATTCGTCCTCGAGCAGCGTGGATTTCGTCAACCTGGCTACGGATGGGATCGCGGGGCGCGTTGCCGGCCTCGAGAATCCGAGCGGAATCGTGTTTGATCCCGTGAATCAGGTTTTCCTGACGGCGAACAGTCTAGTGAACGAAGTGGTGATAATTGATCCCGCTACGTTTCTCGCAACCTCGGTGCCCGTCGGTATCGGCCCCACTTCGCTCGACTACAACTTCCAGACGAGCACGCTGCTGACGGTGAATTCGATCAGCCATACGNNCTATCGTATGTCTGCCCAACCAGCATCGCCGCTCCGTCCTGCTTGGGTCCGCAGGTACGTACCGTCCTAGGGCTCGGCGGCACGCAGACGTCGAATCCGGTGCTTGGTCCCAACGCCGTCGCGATTGATCCGAAGCTGAATCTGGCCGTGCTGGTGGACCCGGATAACAACCGAGTGTTGCTGGTTCCGCTGCCATAGGGAGGAGATTTTCTCAACGGATGTGAGGCAAATTACGGCGGGGCTGAAAGCGCGAGTCAAATCCAATTGACCGAGCTCTCGGATCAAAGCTATAATCCCCGATTTCGGTTTATCGGAATGATCTAAACAATTCTACGTGAGGAGTGAGAATGAAGATTCGAGCAGTAGTTATGGTCTTGGCAGCGCTGTTTATGACACCCGCGATTTGGGCGCAGGCGAGCAGTGCGGCCCCGCAGGCGCCGACAAAGATCGGAGTCATCAACGTGCAGGCGGCAATCGCGAGCACGGCGGAGGGCAAGCAGGCAGGCGCGGAATTGCAGTCGCAATTCGCTCCGCGAACAACGGAACTTCAAAATCTCCAGAAGCAGATACAGGATCTTCAAGGTAGGCTGCAGGCTGGTCAGACGACGCTGAGCGACGAAGAGAAGGCCCGGCTGCAACGCCAGGGCGATCTGCTGACCCGCGGCTTTCAGCGGAAGCAGCAGGAATTTCAGGACGATACGAATGAGGCGCAGCAGGAGGTCGTAAACCGCATCGGAAGAAAATTAGTCGATGTTCTTGATAAGTATGCGAAAGAGAATGGCTATGGCGTGGTTCTGGATACTTCCTCGCAGCAAGCGTCCGTCATTTATGCGGCGAACCAGATTGACGTCACGCAAGATATTATCCGGCTTTACGATCAGAGCTATCCTGTGAAGGCGGGCGCGGCGACAACGCCAACGACCCCGCGCGCCACGACGCCGAAGCCTGCTCCTGCGCCGGCTCCAAAACCGTAACGGTAGCAAACAGTATTCCCTGGCGATTTAGCAAAAAGGCCTTGCCGGCGTGAGTCGGCAAGGCCTTTTTGCTTGGATTTCATGTCGCGCAAAGCGCGCGGGGCAAGCTTTAAAACGGCAGCCATTCGAAGGGGAACATCTTGGCGGCCTGTGAAGGGTCCAGCTTGGCGCCCGCCAGTTCCGCCGCGCGAGCAAGAACCGGATCTCGTCTGGCGGCAAGATCCTGTGCGGTAGGCAGAATGATTTCGTCGGGCGTGACGCCGACGTGCTCAAGACTCTTGCCGTCGCTCATGACCAGGTCAGCGTCGGTCACGGAGAATCCGTAATAAAACTGCATGTCCGCGCCTTGAGAGTAAGAATACTCCCTGGCTTCCATCACGCTCCCCGAAGAGCGATCGCCCAGAACGGTTCCGCGGTGCTCCAGCTGCATCACGCGTGCAAATAGCTCGGCAGCGGACGCCGACTGGCTATCCACCAGAACGACTATTTTCCCAGTAAACGCATGATCGCCTATCGTCTTGGCCAGTTGGGGCTTCATTTCTTTTCTGCCAACGCGATCTGAAATCTTCACGTCGTGGTCGAAGACGTTTCCAACCATCCGCTCGAGAGTATCGACTGCACCACCCGGGTCCCCTCGGAGATCGAGGATTAGCGCCTTATGTTTGCGAACGATGCTGAACAGGTGGTCTACTTCATCGTCGCGCAGAAGAAACTCCGGCATTTTCCAAATCATGGCGTCTTCCATCTCTACATATCTTTGGCGAACGACGTGATCTTGATTCTCCTCCTCGCGGATGTACTGCCAAACATCGTTACCATCATCTGAAAATGTGAAGTCCAGCACTTTGCGTCCCGTTTGAACCCTGGAATTCACCAACGATTGGCGAACCGTGCCAGATGGATCGCGCAGGTCGAGTTGGGTGGCAGGTTGGGGGGCAAGTGTGTTGAAGGTGTAGAACAGGTCACGGTAATCGGTCCGGTTGACGCTGAAAGTGTCGTAGTGCACCACCTGGTCACCTGGATGAACTTTGGATTCCGCGTCACTTCCCGGACGAACCTGGGTGATAAAAGCATCATTGCCGAAGAGCTGGATTCGAAAACCGCAGTCGGTACGCGAAGAACGCATGGGCGGAATAAAATATGTGTGGCTGTCTTTCAAGCCGCCGAGGAAGGCCGCAATTGCGCGGAAGGCTTCGCCGAGCGAGCGAGCATTCTTGACCCGGTCGTCGTACTGCTGATATCGCGCGTCCAGATCCAGTCCGTGGTAATCCGACAGGTAGTAGTGCTTCTTGACAGCGTCGCGAGCATCGCGCAAAATTCCGCGGGCGTGATCCATGTCTGTACCATTCATTTTTTGCTGGGCGCGCAACTCGCCGCAGACGAAAAATACCGCGAGAACACTCAAGCACGACAGAAACGCGCAGCGGATTCCATGCATGGTCACCAAGCACCCTCCAAGGGGGACGGAACACTTTGCCCCGAATCGTATACATTACATCGCGGCAATAATCAAACTAGATATTAACGGACCGCAGCAACGGTAATCGAGCTCGAGCAGCAGGGAAGACGGGTTTGTATGCCCCTGCCGGTTCGGCTATCATAAGTGCGAAATAGATCTGTTTTCAGATTCATGGAATTCTTCGCGCGAGCGAACCAGGAGGATCAGCATGGCACTTTCAGTGGGAGCTGCAGCTCCTGACTTTACGCTAAAGGATCAGAACCAGAAGGACGTGAAGCTTTCTGATTTTCAAGGGAAGAAAAATGTCGTGATCGTGTTTTACCCGCTGGACTGGAGCCCCATCTGCACGAACGAGCACGTCTGCCTGGTGAACGACATGAAGAACTTCGAAAAGCTCGATGCGCAGGTTCTGGGTGTCAGCGTGGACAGCGTCTGGTCGCACAAGGCTTTCGCCGAAAAAATGGGTATCCAGTATCCGCTGCTCGCGGATTTTCAGCCCCGCGGCGCGATGGGCGAAAAGTACGGCGTGTATCTTGCTGACAAGGGGATTACCGGGCGAGCCATCGCGATCGTGGATCGCGGCGGCAAAGTCGCCTGGTTCAAGAACTACGACATTCCGACCGTGCCAGATATGAAGGAAGTTGCCGAAGCGCTCGCGAAAGTGAAGTAAGCCGGGAGCAATTGAGATCGGCTATTATTGGGGCGGGGCCAGGCTGACTGGGGCTGGCTCCGCAAACGTCCGGATGTAATCCACAGCCTGCCAGCGTTTTTCCTCGCTCAATTTCCCCGCAAAGGCGGGCATCGGAAGCCGCCCCTTGGTGATCTGGAAGAACAGCTCGCCATCGGTGATGTCGCTCATCTTTTGGGTATCGGTGAAATCTCCCGGAGCGACGGAAAGCTCGGCGGCTTTTTTGCCCGTCCCGTCTCCCCTTTCGCCGTGGCAGCTCTGACAGTGTTCTCGGTACGTCTGCTTTCCCGCCGCAAGACTGTCCGCGGTCACCGGAACCGGATTATTCAATTTTCTGGCAGCCGCCCGCGCCCCCCAGTTTCTGGCGCCATAGATGGCTGCGAACAAGGCCACGGCGAGTACCAAAAGCAGGATAACGGTTCCGAGCGATCGAAAAGTTTTCCTGGATTGGACGGATTGCATGAGATGTTTCGCTGCTCTCCGTGGCAACCGGATGAGTTCGCTGCTTCTTCTGAGAATTCTCGCACGGCGTACCAGAGTTTCCTACCGTCATGGCAGGGAAACTATGCGTGTCGAGAATAAGGTTTAGTGCAAAGCGTGGAGCGCGCGGAAGACCGCAATTACGACGATCACGAGCATCAGCACGACGTAGGCGCGCAAGCTCCACAGCAACGCTTTCAGAGCAAACGAAAATTTCCGGCGGCCAAAACGCGTCCGGCTTTTTTGCGCAACCACCTGATCGGTCTCCAAAACAGCCAGAACGGCGCGAGGGTCATTCAGGTTCGGCCGCTCTGGATCCGCGCCGATGGTTTCCAATTCCGGCGGGTTTGCTCCCGTACGCGATTTCCCTGATTTCATTTGGTTGCTCCCTGCGCGCGCTTGCAATCCTGATAATGCCAGTGTTTCATTGTTTCATCTGCCTGACGAAGATTAACCACCCATCCACTTCGGGAAGACCGTGGCGATACCAAAGGTGATCCCCGCGCAGATCAACAGCACGGTAACCGTTACGCCGGCAATGTTTGCCCATTTGCCGTTCACGTGCTCTCCCATGAGTTCGCGATCGTTCACCAACAGCAGCAGGAAGACGAGGGCGGGAGGCATAGCCAAAACGGCGATCACGTTCACCGTCAGCACGATGAACTCGAGCGAAACATTGGGAATCAGGACGAGCGCCGCAGCGGCGCCAGCCGAGCCGAGCAAAACGATGTAGAAGGGCCAAGCCTCGCGCAGAGAGCGATTCAGGCTGTGACCGGTTTGGAGAACCTCGCCGAAGGCGTACGCGGATGACGTGGAGATTGCGATCGCCGCGACGATTCCTGCTTCAAAAATGCCGAGGGCAAAAAGCGCCGCGCCTGTGTGACCGATCCACGGCTCCAGAGCCTGCGCGAATTCAGCGGTCTGAAATTGAGAAGCATCGATGCCGTGGTGAAACAACGGCACCGTGGCGAGGACAGTTGCGATGGCAAACACGGAGGCCAGGGATGCGCCAAGAAGCGTGTCGAAACGTCCGGCGCGGATGTCGCGGGGCTGCATGCCTTTATCCACGGCGGCGCTTTGCTGAAAGAAAAGCATCCAGGGTGTTACGGTTGCGCCGATGTCAGAGAGAATTAACACGAGAATTTCGTAATGGTTTCCTCCTGGCAGGGGCGTCCACGTCAGCAGTGCGTGACCCACGGCCGACCAGTCGGGATGCGCCAAGATCGCCGCCGGAATGAACAGCGCATTGAAGATCGCGAGGCCGAGAGTGATTCGCTCCCAGGTCCAATAACGGCCCGTGGTAATGACGACAAGAACGAGAACGAGGGCTCCGCCTACCGCAATTCCTGGCCGAATTCCAAAAAAACTCAGGCCGGCGCGCACACCGATGAATTCCGTCACCAGCGTCAAGAAGTTTCCGAGAATCAAATCTCCCATTGCGAAAAGGCCCCAAAATCTCCCGAACCGGTCGAAGATCAGCTCCGCGTGTCCTCGGTGAGTGACTGCGCCGAGCCGCACCGTCATTTCCTGAACCACATACCCCATCACGAACGTGAGCACAATGAAGGGAATGAAAAAACCAACACCAAAGCGCGCGCCCGTAGCCGAGTAAGAGAGCATGCTTGGTGCGTCATTCTCGCCAAGAAAAACCAGAACCCCAGGGCCGATGAGCAACCAAAACAACGGGAGCCAGCCAAAAAGTTTCGACCGCCGTTCTCTGAGCCGAGCGCGTGTTACCCGCCATCGGTCCCGGGCGCGATCAACGTCCTCATGCGTCAGTTGATCGATCAATCCAGGCGCTTCGGAAGAGCTAACGGCCGGTTGGGTGGTCGGGTGGGCTGGCCGGTATGTTGGGTGGGCGGGCTTTTCTTTCGGACTGTCCATAGGTTAACGCTGTTGAACTAAGAGTATAAACTACGCTTAACTTCGGCCAGCGTCAACCCGCTACTGAAGTTGAGTTGCGAAAAATGCGCCAGGAGGCGATTCAGCGCTCTGCTATAGTGAGAGGGCAGGTAACACGAAGGAGAGGGTGATGCCAGAGCAGCTGAAACAACAGGTGCAGATCAAAGCCGATGAAAAAGAATTACTCGGCCAGTATTCCAATCTTGTCGTGGTCCATCATAACGCCGAGGAATTCACGCTAAACTTCATTTACATGTATCCGACGGTACCGCAGGGGAAGCTCGTTTCCAGCATCATCGTGAACCCCACGCACGCGAAAAGGCTCCTGCGCGCTTTGCAAGAGAATGTGACGCGATACGAAGCGCAATTCGGTCCGCTGCCAGAAGGTCCGGGACCCGGCCAGGAGCCGAATGTGGGTTTTATTCAATAGGATCAAAGACGCGGCGGTGAATCGTAGGTTCCTACGACTGCCGAGTGAACTTTATCGACAGGACCAAACTTGATGGGATATCAGTCGGCTACGATCCAGCTTCCAGTGGTCTCTACGAACTCAAGACCGACGGCGAACCCCGCCTGAGGAACCATTTGGCAATACGCGACGCGCGCGACTGAGCGAAACGTCCCCGCAAGAGTGCTGAGAACCAGCTGGTCATTGATCTTCCACCGGCGCGTGCTCAGGACGCGCGCGCCCCGCGAGCTCACGTTCTCCGTGAATGTAGCTTCGGTGCCCGGAAGCACCGCGTGACCGCTGATATGAACTCCGATTTCCATCGGAATGCGTGATTCACTTCGCAGTACGGTGAAACTTTTAGTTTTGGGGAGCCCCATCCCAAGCGCCATATTGCATGTCCCCCTTTCCTTTTACAGGCAGGCTGCGACGTGCCCGAGACGTATGTTCCCTACTCCCCGCCCCTTCATTTTATAGAGCGCCAGGTCAGCGGCGCCCAAAAGCTGCTCGATAGACGTCCCATCTTCCGGATAAACTGCCTGGCCCACGCTGACTGTGATGAAGGGCTCCAGACCGTCGTGCGCAAGGCTCTCGCAGATCCGCGTGGCCGCCTGTTCGGCGTCGCTCCCGCCCGTTTCCGGCAGGACGAGCGCAAACTCGTCGCCGCCGTAACGCGCGGGCGTGTCAATCGCCCGGCTGCCGCTTCGCAGGACCTCTCCCAGACGCTTGATCGCGCGGCTTCCCGTTAGATGCCCGTACTTGTCATTGATTTTTTTCAACTCATCGAGATCGAAGAGCAGCACGGCAAAGTTGCGCCGAGTCCGGCGGGATCGTTGGATCTCATTCTCAATCGCTTCGAGCAGTCGGCGATGATTTGCTAAACCGGTCAGCGAATCCGACGCGGCCATACGACTCACTTGATCGAAAAGCTGGGCATTATCGAGCAGCGTTCCAGCGAGAACGACAACGTAGCTCAAGACCATGATAACGTGCGCGAGCATGAAAGGCGCATCGAGCACGCGCTGAGACTGGCTGATCGTAATGTGGCAGATCACGTTCAGTCCGGCGGCGATAAAGAGGGCGCGATCGAGAGCTGCATTCGCGCGGCGAAGCCGCCACCCGAATCCCAGCGTGGCGACCACGTAAATCGCCGCGGGAAGCAGGTCCCACAGCCGCGGCACGAAAGCGCCGGGCTGAATCTTCGGCGCACGCGGCAGCATGAAATAGAAAATGCTCGACAGGTAGGCGATGGCTCCCACGATGAGCGTCGCACCGGCGATTTCTTTTCCGGGATCGCGCGATACAGGGATCCGATGTTCGACTGCAAGCGCGGCAATCAGGAGCATTCCCAATAGTGTTCGCCCCGCGAGCCATCCCAGAGAGATCGTATCTCCACCAACGGGCGTCACGAGCATTCCGCGATAGAACGCCATGCTCGTCCCGGCTTCGATCAGGCCGGCGACCACGAAACCGAATGCAAGAATCAGGGAAATTCGGTCGTGGGTTCCGCGAAATCGCACCATCGCGTTCGCGGCAAACGTGAAAGCGACCAGGCTGCCTGCCATCTCGATATAGGCATCCAGGAGCGGATCGGCCAAATAGGAGGAAGAGCGAAGAGTCCACAGAAGAAAGCAATACGCCGCCGCGACAAGCGTCCCAACCAGGACGAGCCGAAGCCGGTATTCTCCCCAAGATTTGCCCGGAAGACCCACACTGCCCCCAAAACAGATGCTTTGTCCGACGGCTAAGTAGCAGCAACCGGTATGCCGATCTGAAACCGACCGGCCCACCGTCTAAATCTACTATTTCCTGAGCGATTTTCTAGAAAAGTGCCGCCGGCGAGGGCGAAAGGGTACACGGGGTCGCGAGCTGAGGGTGAAAATGTTACAGGCGGCGAGCCGTTCTTTCCCAATCCGAACGAACTACGGTTTGGGGGCTGTTGGGGGGACTGCCGGCGGCAAGTCGTGGGCCTGTATGACGCTCTGGAAGTTCATTTTCTTGTGCGCGCCGTCGCAAAACGGCTTGGTTTCTGAGTGTCCGCAGCGACAAAGGCCGATCTTGTTGCGGCCACCAAGGCCGAATGCCTTGCCATCTTGATCCTTGATTTCAAAGTCGCCTTCGACTCGAATCGAACCATCGTTGCGAACGGTTATCGTTGTAGCGGCCATTCAATCCTCCCTAGAGTTTCGCGAATTAGTACTTCGGAACGGTCGGGTCCACTTCGTCCGACCAGGCGAGAATACCACCTTTCAAGTTCCATATTTTTTTGAAGCCGGCTTTTCGCAGGAAGTCCACGGCATCGCCCGAACGCTTTCCCGTGCGGCAATGTGCGACGATCTCGCGAGAGCTGTCCAGCTCGTGCACGCGGCGCGCAAGCTCTCCGAGCGGGATCAGGTGCCCGTTCAGATTGCAGATTTGGTATTCGTGCGTCTCGCGCACGTCAAGAATGAAGAGATCCTCCCCGCGATCGAGGCGCGCTTTCATATCTCGCGGAGTGATTTCCGGAAGATTCGTTGTCGTCACTGGCGCATCCTCACCGCGAATGCCGCAGAACTCGACGTAGTCGATCAGCTTTGTGACCGTGGGATGCTCGCCGCAGACCGGGCATTCGGGATTCTTCCTCAACTTCAACTCGCGGAATTTCATCGCGAGCGCATCAAACAGCAAAAGCCGGCCGACGAGCGGCTGACCGCTTCCCATAACCAACTTCAGTGTTTCGGCGGCCTGAATCGTGCCCACGATCCCCGGCAGCACACCGAGCACCCCGCCTTCGGCGCAGGAGGGAACCAGGCCCGGCGGAGGGGGCTCGGGATAAAGGCACCGGTAGCAAGGCCCGCTCGGGTAACCGAACACGGTGATCTGGCCTTCGAACCGGAAAATCGAGCCATACACATTGGGTTTTCCAAGCAGCACGCAGGCGTCGTTCACCAGATAGCGCGTGGGAAAATTGTCCGTACCGTCCACGACGATGTCGTAGTCTTTCATGATCTCGAGCGCATTCTCACTCGTCAGGTGCGTCTCGAAAACATCGATCTGGATATCCGGGTTCAGATTTCGCAGGCGCTCGGCGGCAGCCAGGGTCTTTGGCCTGCCGACGTCGCTCGTCCCAAAGAGAACTTGGCGCTGCAGATTCGTCAAATCGACGTTATCAAAATCAACCAATCCAATGCGTCCCACACCTGCTGCAGCGAGGTAAAGCCCCAGCGGCGCTCCGAGCCCGCCCGTGCCGATGCAAAGCACCTTCGCGTTCTTGAGCTTGAGCTGGCCGTCCATGCCCACTTCCGGCATGATCAAGTGTCGGCTGTAGCGCAGCACTTCCTCTTTCGACAGCGTCGCTGCCGCGGCTTTGGCTGCTGGCGGAGCCGACGGAATTCCCGTTTTCGTAGCCATCCAAATTCTCCCGTTTCGCTGCTACTTCGAACTTAGTTCAGTTGCGTGCGCCACCGGCGATCGAGGGCACGATGCTCACCGTATCGCCGTCGCGCACGGCGGTCTGTTCCTTTTGGAGGTAGCGGATATCCTCGTCGTTCACGTAGACGTTCACAAAACTGCGCAAGCGGCCGTCGTCGGAGAAGAGGTGCTTCTTCAGCTCCGAGAATTGACTGGTCAACGCTGAGAGCGCCTCGCTGACCGTCGTCGCCGCTACTTCGATACTCTCTTGCTTGCCCGCATAGGCCCGCAGCGGCGTCGGAATGATGACTTTAACTGCCATTCGCCGTCCTCCTTGTCGATCTATTGCTGATGAAACCTGCGAAAACTCGCCCGGCGACCCCCGATCGGGTACTGACTTCCGGAGGCCAGACATTAGATGCTCGCGGGACTCCCCACGGTTTCGATCTCTTCGGGATCGTATGCGGCGCGGTCGTCGTGCAATCGCCAGGACGTTGTATCGCGCGATTCGCCCTTCTGGATGCTCACGATGATGTAGCTGTACCACGGCCACGCATGGTCGCGGTCGAATTCACTGGGGCGCGCCGGGGCATCGGGATGGGAATGATACCACCCGATCAGTTCGATTTTCTTTTCGCGCGCCGTTTTCTCCGCGAGGCGTACGTCGTCGGGCGTCACCTCAAAGCGATTTCGCGGCAAATCGTCGCGGCGGTTTGCGAGCGGCAGCAGGTCGATCACTTCGCGCGACGCGTCGCCGTCGCGGCCAAGCAGCGCGCCGCAGCATTCGTGCGGATACGTCTCCACGCCGTGTGCGTGAATACGGCGAAGGAGCTCGTCCTGAATCTTTAGCGGCGCTCTGTTCACGCTTCGCTCCAGAATCTCTCGCTCAAATATTTTTCGCCGGAATCGGGAAACACCGTCACGACCACCGCATTTTCTCCCTCTGGCAAACGCCGGGCGACGTCCAGGCATGCCCAGAGCGCACCGCCCGCGCTTACGCCCACGAGAATTCCTTCTTCCCGCGCGAGGCGTCGCGCCATCTGTTGCGCGTCTTC
>PKUY01000147.1 GCA_003131705.1 Acidobacteriota bacterium
CACATCGTGTGCTAACGACATGCCGTCTCCGGGTTCGTGTCTCCGGGTTCGGACTCCAACAACCCGTATTTCAATGAATAGCGTTTAAGAACATGAATACGACGAGATTTCAGGACAGGTAGGGGTTTTAGGGTATGGTCGATTGCACTAGGCCTCCTTATCCTCTTAGCAAGTGGGCGTACCCGATTGATCAGAGTTCAATTCGCTGGAACTTCACACGGAGGTCCCATGAAGAATCGACGTTGGTTTTCTGCCGCTACAACATTGGCCATGGCGTTGTTCGTTAGCGTAACGCTGGCACAAGCTCAGGACGACAGGGATCATCACGATCAGGACAATCGCGACCAAGGTCATCACGATCGGGATCATCACGATCACGACCGCTTCGACGATCACGATCGCCAAGCGGCCCGCGATTGGTACCGGGATCATCACGACTATGTTCGGCACGATGAAGGCCGTTACTGGCATTCGCAATGGGAACCAAATATCCGCGAGGGATTCGTCTTCAGTCGTGATATGCGACACGCGATGCGACCCGTTCCGCGCGATCTATATGTCCGTCTCGCTCCGCCGCCTCCAGGCTATCGTTACGTCATGATCGGCGACCATATCGTCCTGGTCGACCGCGGCTACCGGATTCACGATGTTCTCCACTTCGAACTGAATTTCTAACTGTAAGAGTCTAACTCGCTGTGGACCCGGAACTGGCGCATAGGTCGCCAGTTCCGGCAGTGGTGCGCCAAGCACGGTGCCTTAGGCCGCGCGGTGATGATGATGGTGATGCCGGTGGTGCCTGTGATGATAGGCAGGGGTTGCGCTCGCCGGACCAGCCACAGCGGAAATTGCCACCAGAGCCAGCAAAAACGCTAAAACTTTAGAACGCCAAAGAGTCATACAGTCCTTCCTTTTGGTGCCGCGACGCGACGCCTCTTTTGGCCCCGCGTAGCAAGCCCCAATAAACCGTTGCCGCAAGTTCATGCAAGTAAGATGAAGTGCCAGGGTCAACCGTTGCATGATGTCTCAGCGCCCACACCTCAAATTGAAGAAATTTGAGAGAATTCATACCGCTACAATCCCGAACGTTATCCCCGTCCCTCAATCGCAATCACCGCAAATGGACTGAAGCCCACCGGGAACCATCCTGCCCCTGCATTTCTCCGCGAAATGGCCCTGGCCAGTGTATTTCCGGAAATATTACTTGGATCAGCGCGTATCATTAGCAACGTTGAGTGCGCGTATTTCGGACCGCGAGAGGAACTCGTTGAACTTTCGAGCTACCGAATTTGAGTTTCGCTACCGCTTCTGGGTCATCGCCGGAATCTTCTGGCTCGCTTTTTGGCTCTACTTTGTTGACCACAAAAGGGCGTCGGTTGCGCTCGCCCAACTTATTCTCGGTCGTGCGAACGCGCAGTCACCGCGCCTGGACCACTACGTTACTGCCGTCTTCGCTGTCGGAACGTTGATCGTCTTTTTGGCAGCCTCGATGCGCACATGGGCAGAGGCGTATCTGCACAGCACGATCGTTCACGACGCGAAACTTCACGCCGGCAGCGTCGTCGCGGATGGGCCATACCGGCATCTTCGCAATCCGCTCTATCTCGGGACGATTCTGCTCAGCATCGGCATGGGCCTGCTGGCCAGCCGGAGCGGATTCGTCGTTCTCGTCGTCGGAATAATTTTCTTTAACTATCGCTTAATCCTTCGCGAAGAAGGCAACCTGCTGCAATCGCAAGACGAAACTTACCGACGCTATTTCGCCGCCGTTCCGCGCCTGCTTCCGTCCCTAAGCCCGCGTCTTCCGGCCAGCGGAGCAAAACCGAATTGGCGCGACGCTTTCTCCGGCGAGATTTTCATGTGGGGCCTCGCGGCAGCGATGGCTGTCTTCACGGTGACGGAGCGGCTTCTCTATTTTGGGACCGTCTTCGGCATCAGCTTCGCGATCTATTTCCTTCAGGAATTTCTTCGCGGCCGCAAACCTAGGCCCACCGCGTAAGAGGCCTCTCCGGACATCTAGTGCTCCCGATACTCGAAAAGACATACCCGCGCCTGAAATTAGATATTCCTGCCCGTTCTGCTGTGCTACGCTTTTAAGTAGCGAAGACGTTTCGGGGCCGCTTATAAGTTTGGGGGGGGCAGCCGACATCTTCCGCATTCTTTTGTCACCAAATAGGATTCCAATAGCCATGTCCACAACTGCAATACGTCCGCCTCAACGCAAACGCGAAGTGATTGAACAAGCTGTCATCCGATTCGCAGGGGACTCCGGCGACGGCATGCAGATTACCGGGAGCCAGTTCACGAATACCGTCGCTCTATACGGCAACGACCTGGCGACGTTCCCCGATTACCCGGCTGAGATTCGCGCCCCCGCAGGCACGCTGCCGGGCGTCAGCGGTTTTCAGGTCCATTTCTCATCGAGCGATGTCTACACGCCCGGCGACAGCGTGGACGTACTCATCGCCATGAATCCCGCCGCGCTCAAAATGAACCTCGCGGACCTGAAGCCGAACGGAATTCTGATCGTCAACCTGGATGATTTCGGAGAAACCGACCTGCGCAAGGCGCAGATGACCGTCAATCCGCTGGAAGACCATTCGCTCGACGGTTATCGGCTGTTTCCAGTCGAACTGACCAAGCTCACGCGCGCCGCCTTGAAGGAACTCGGCCTGGACAACAAGAGCGTGGACCGCTGCAAGAATTTTTTCGCGCTCGGCATGTGCTATTGGCTCTACAACCGCTCGATGGAGACGACTCTCAGGTGGATCGAGAGCAAGTTCAAATCGAAGCCGACGATTGTGAACGCGAATCGCATGGCGATGCAAGCGGGCTACAGCTATTGCGAAGCCACCGAAGCTTTCCAAATCAGCTACGAGATTCCGCCCGCGAAACTTTCGCCGGGCGTCTATCGCAACATCAGCGGAAATGTCGCGCTCGCGATGGGCCTAGTCGCCGCTTCAGTGAAGGCGGGCATTCCGATTTTTCTCGGTTCGTATCCGATCACGCCCGCTTCCGACATTCTCCACGAGCTTTCAAACTACAAAGATTTCGGCGTGATCACGTTTCAGGCCGAGGACGAAATCGCTGCGATCACTTCGGCAATCGGCGCGTCCTATGCCGGCGCGCTGGGGGTCACAACTACATCTGGACCCGGCATGGCGCTGAAGACGGAGGCTTTGGGACTCGCGGTCGCTGTCGAATTGCCCCTTGTTGTGTGCAACATTCAGCGCGGAGGCCCTTCGACCGGTCTGCCGACAAAAACCGAGCAGGCGGATCTATTGCAAGCCTTGTACGGGAGAAATTCCGAGGCGCCGATTCCGGTTCTGGCTCCATCATCTTCCGGCGATTGCTTCTGGATCGCTGTCGAGGCCTGCCGCATCGCCATTAAGTACATGGTGCCGGTGATTATTCTTTCCGATGGCTATCTCGCGAATGGCGCCGAGCCTTGGCCCGTTCCCTCGGTTGAGGACTTACCCGAGATTCCGGTCCACTTTGAAACGAATCCAGAAAACTTCCAACCTTACCGGCGCAATCCCGAAACGCTCGCACGCCCGTGGGCGATTCCCGGAACGCCGGGGCTCGAACATCGCATCGGCGGACTCGAAAAGCAGGACGTTACCGGCAACATTAACTACGAGCCGCTGAACCACGAGCGAATGGTCCGTCTGCGCGCCGAGAAGGTTGCGGCTATTGTGCAGGATGTGCCAGACGCAGTTGCCGAAGGTGATGACTCGGGCGACTTGCTGATCGTAGGATGGGGTTCCACCCGCGGTCCGATCACGGCGGCTCTGCAAACACAGCGCGCGAAAGGCCACCGCATCGGCCACGTCCACCTGCGCCATTTGAATCCACTGCCAAAAAATCTCGGAGAGATTCTTGGGCGCTACGACAAAATTCTCGTCCCCGAAATGAACATGGGACAACTGGTGATGGTTTTGCGCGCGAAATACCTGGTGGACGCACAAGGCTACAACAAGATTCAAGGGAAACCGTTCAAGCAATCGGAAATCGAGCGAAAAATCGACGAGTTGCTGGACTAATGCTCACGCGAGATTCAGGAGAATTGGAATGACAACGGCCACTTTGCCCGTGCAAACAAAAAAGGATTTTCAGACGGACCAGGAAATTCGCTGGTGCCCGGGCTGCGGAGACTACGCGATCCTTTCGGCGGTGCAATCCGTTTTTCCTGAGCTGGGGATTCCGCGCGAGAAATTCGTCGTAATTTCCGGAATCGGGTGCTCCAGCCGGTTTCCGTATTACATGAACACGTTCGGGTTTCACACCATTCATGGCCGCGCGCCGGCCGTTGCGACGGGTTTGAAGGTTGCGCGCCCGGATCTGGAAGTCTGGGTCGCCACTGGCGACGGCGATTCGCTCTCGATCGGCGGCAATCATACGATTCACATGCTGCGCCGCAACGTGGGCCTGAAAGTTTTGATGTTCAACAATAGAATTTACGGCCTAACGAAAGGCCAGTTTTCTCCCACTTCGGAAGCCGGCAAAAAGACAAAATCCACTCCGTTCGGCAGCTTGGACCGTCCGTTCCATCCGCTCTCGCTCGCCATCGGCGCCGAAGCAACCTTTGTGGCGCGCTCCGTCGATGTTTTTCAGCAGCACTTAAAAGACACGCTAAAGAAAGCGGCCGCGCATAAAGGCTCCGCGTACATCGAAATCCTTCAGAACTGTAATATTTTTAACGATCACGCGTGGGAAACCATCACCGAAAAAGATGCGCGCAGCGAGCACGTCGTCCAACTGGAGCACGGCAAGCCGCTGATTTTTGGAAAAAACCGGGACAAAGGGATTCGGCTGAACGCGCTTGAGCTCGAAGTAGTTTCGTTGGGCAACGGTTTCGACGAAAAAGACCTGCTCGTGCATGACGAGCACGATCCGCGACCGGCGTACGCGTACCTGCTGTCGCAGATGGAATTGCGGCCGGGCTTCCCTACCCCCATCGGCGTGCTGCGTTCATGGGAGAATATCCCGTGTTACGAAGACGTGGTTGCCGCCCAGATTCAGGACGTGCAGGCACGCCGCGGCAAAGGCGATCTCGCGAAGCTCCTTCGCGCGGGCGATACCTGGGAAGTGGAATCCCTCTAGTTCAAACCTTTTCAAGCCTCGAGATGAGACGTTCAATTGCCCCCTAAACGGCGCATTTGGGTGGTCATTCGACGCATTTAGCGCCGTCAGCTGCTTTTCCACCTCAGCAAGACTTCAGCGGGCTCGGAGAACTTCCCGGGATCGTCTTGGAAGTATCGAGTAGTTTCGATGTCCCGTGGCATCTTTGGGGTTCACAGAAATAGTGACCCTAACGCATGAAAGTTCCAGGAAATATTTTCATGATTGCAGCGGCCGTCTAGAAGGGCGGGGAGTCCTCATCGGGGAGACTTAAAAACGGTGCATGCTCCGATCACTGCTGTGCTTTTCACTTTTCCGGTTAGCGCATTTATCGAGCACTTCAACTTCATGTAACCAGCGCCCATTGAGTCTAGGCTTCATGCCTGGATGGGACCAATCGGCGACGATGATGTATCCTCCCAGACAGATTTATAGATTGGGGAATCTTGAATACGTGCTTGAGAACCAGAAGTTCCTGGAGTTTAGTTCCAGTTGTTACTGCCAGCAATGCATTGCTGGACGGGTATGCTGGCGGGAGTTTCGGGCCGGTGCTCAGGCGGCACGTACTATACGGTATTGGCTGTTCGGTGAGGCATTCGGGCGGTCTTTTCGCGACTGTTTCTTGCCGGGCTTGCTTTTCTCAATCACACCACCAACTGACTCAGTTAGGTCGGTCAGCTTGACCCAGAATTCGTCCCCCCTCGCCAGTATCAACACTTTGGCCAACTGCGCCGTTGATTCCAGGACCACAACCGCACCTGCTATCTTATGATTATGCGTTGCCTGTCGATTATTCTTCATAATTTATATTAGCAGATGCGTAAAGAAAACTCAATAGTAACGGGCGGGCCTTGCTGGCGGGGCAGCGCTGTGCATTGTCGCGCCTCAACACCGCCTCTCCATTGAATTCAAATTGCATAGTGCCCGCGTCCGCCGCAACCGCGGGCGGCTTCCTTCAAGTCGCTGTATCGAAAGCGCGCCAGAGCGTCTCTTCTTCATGTTTTAGGGTATGCGCGCTTCCGATACAGCACTAGCCGATCTTTCGCAGTTGGGCACCTTTGAGTCGGTTAAGTGCTTTTGAATCAGTTTCGGTTATCGAAAGGTCTCCACCACAAACAACCCTCACCTGGCGGTCTGCACCTCGATTTCGTTACTCTCTTTTTGCGCCACAAGGCGGGGTGGCGGCTGGTTCGGCAGTTCCAGCCTGAGCTTTTCTATGAGCAGCTTGGTGTCTGGAGAAGGTTGTGTATAGCGGGGCAAAATCAACCAACGTTGATCGACCGTAGGAATCCACACATCGATCATTTTGATTTCGGCCAACTTCTCCAGCACTGCTGTAGGTGTCAACCCTGGGGCGTGCAACAACAGGCGATGTTTCAGTGTCACTTGCAAGCAGTAAGCGAGGAAGGCGATCAGAATGTGAGCGTCAGCTCGATGCTCCAGTTGATGGTAGATGGGGCGTATGCCGAGTTCGCTCTTGAGAGATCGGAAGACCGATTCGATCTGTGTCAACTGCACGTAGCGGGTCCACAGCACGCTGGGATCTCCGGCCGTAAGGTTGGAGCGCAGTAAGTAGTGCCCGTCGCGCCATTCCGCCTCTTGGAGCTTTTGCTTATCCACACGAAACTGGAAGGTCTCGCGCGTGACCTGCTGGCCTTCCTTCGGTACTTGCATCTGCACGAACTGGAATGCGCGGCCCGCTTGAGATTTCGCGGCACCCAAGCGCATCAGCAGCTGGACCAGAGAGGGCAGGCTGCGCCGCATGGCACGAAGTTTTCTGAGCAAGCGAACCAGACGCTTACGGCGCATGGCGGTCTCTTTGGCTTGTCTTCCTGCACTCTTGGCCAACACATAGAGTTCGCCGTCCTGCTCAAACAGTTTTACGTCCACTGAATCTCGGACCTTCTGCCAGGGCAGATCCAGCCACTTCTTTTCATACTGCCGGATCTTGCCTTTCGGCGTTCCGACCAGATAGAAGATCTCGCGTGCTGGATCCCGCATCTCCTGCAAGATCTCTTCGGTCGGAATGCCGCGGTCCATCACCCACATGCGTTTTGCTTTCCCGTAAGTCTTTTCAATCTGGTCCAGAAACCCACCGAGCGTAGTGCGATCACTGGTATTGCCGTCCAGGACTTCGTAGGCCAACGGGAAACCATCGGTGGTGATCACCAGTGCAATCACCAGCTGCAAACAGTCTGTCCGTTTATCGCGACTGTGACCGTACTTAGCCTTGGGGTTCTCTTCCATTGCACCTTCGAAGTACGTACTGGTTAGGTCGTAGAGTAGAATTTCGAATTCCGCTTGAAACAGATCGGCCCACTTCTGGCGCAGCCACAGAAACAGTTCCTGCTTGTGTTCCAGCACCCGGTCCAGGCAACGATACAGGCGATCCTTTTCGGCCACGGCGAAATCGGTTCCGAGCAATGCATCCATGGCGGTAGTCAGGTACCACTGACGATGCACGCGAAACTCGCTGCCCGGATCCAGTAGCCGGTTCACCACCAGTAGCTGCAACACGTTTCCCCAGGGAACGTCTTCGCGCGATCCGGCTAGGCGAGCGCCCCAAAACTCATCCAGGCCCAGTTGACGCCACAACGCGCACGCCAACCAACAACTGCCGAACAGGCGAGGGCGCCGCAGTTCAAGGCCGCTCAGCTTTACTTGCAGACTGTCGATGGCATCGGCGGGAATCTCACGGTCGTCGGGAAACAAACTCAAGTTCGCATACTCTTGCTGCTGTTCGTCAAACACCGACAGCGACTTGCGCCAGGCTGCTTGCTGTTGATCGTTGATTTCGCCCAGATAGAGAACGGTTCGTTGCACCGTCTTGCCGGAACTGATGCGCTGGTTTTCTACGATGCTGAAGTAGCGATGGTCTTTGCCGTCTTTTTTACGATTATTGCTACGTAGAAACATGTTGACGACAGACTGCCAGAAGTCCGTCGTCGAAGGGAAGACACTTGGTCTCCACTATACCGTTTTCCGGGAGAGCGCCAATGAAAACACACGCCTTAATAATAAAAATAGGGGCAAAAAAGCCGAAAAATATCCGCAACTGCGAAAGTGCGGCTAGCCTCGGCGATGTGATTCTAGCAAAGGCGAGCAGGACCGATTTGCGGTGTTCTCGCAGTTTCCTGCGTGTTTGTTCGGATTGCGAAGCCTCTGGACTAGCGGAAATCTGGCAGAACCATGGTTGGCAGGAATCCGCGGGTTTCGAACCGATATCCGCACAAACGCGATTCAGACCTCTGCGTACGCCCTGCGTCGTCGGTAATTAGAAGGTAGTACAGGTATCATACAAAGTGTCCTGCAGAAAGGCCTTGGGCCGAGACAAAGACACCGCAGACTGCGTCCAGACACCGAATTCACTGAAATCTAGACCGAATAGCATT
>PKUY01000039.1 GCA_003131705.1 Acidobacteriota bacterium
ATTTCCAATCGAGCGTCGCCCTGAAGGAATTGCCGCCAGACGCCGATCAGGATACCGAAGCACCTCTATTGAAAGCTTTCGAGCACTAAACAACTATCAGGTAATACCTGTACAAAGCGAAACATCAACACTCGATCCCGCAGTTCAACCCTGGCAGCAGTGATGCAGCGCCCGCCAACCCAGGGGGGGATTACGAATGCGCATGAATTTCAGCAGATGCGTGCCAAAAAGTATGACACTTTTATGGCACTGCACCGTTTTCAGGCATGAATCAATGACCAGCCGATGATAACGAACTCCTTGAAAGCAAAGGATGAAGGGTGGTGGGCCTGGGGAGAGTCAACTCCCGACCTAAGGTTTAGGAAAACAGTGCCCTGTTATGATCCGTTTTTAAAATTTTAGATTATATCTGTCCTGTCAACCTCTTACGAAATCCGCGTCTTGATTCGTTCTGATTCGTTTAGCCCTGTTTTGAGCAAAGAACTATGACACCTTTATGACACTCGGTTTGCTGCTTCAGCCACACCTTGTGGCACTGTCGGCGATCATCATATTTTAAGCAGCATGCGAGCCAAAATGAACCCAACACTTGCAATGCCTCCCAGTACAACTACCGACCAAAGGGCAAGGCGGACAAGGCCCCAAACCTTCCCAGGTTGCGCAGTTTCGCGCCTCGTCTGGGAAAAGGCTGCGCGTAGTCTGGAGACGGACGACCGGGAGTCTTTTTGATTCCGCCCGAGTTCCGAGGCACGACGAAGCAACTCCTCAAAGTCGCGGTCGGACCAGTTGGGGGTTGACATAGCATTCCTCCCACTCGCTCTCTGCTCTTCTGCCCAACGATACCACTGCGGACTCCCTTCGTCTGCTCAAGCAACCCAGATTCCAACTGGCGCAAACTTGGGCCGGTCACTGTTCTGTGTAGCACTCCAGAAGGCGCACAAACCGCGCGAGATCGCCTAGAGCAATCGTACTGGTAAAGCGTTACCGAAGAGCTATTCGCCTGCTTCGTCGCAACCTCCTATTCTTGGTGTGCGCCAAAAAGAAAGTCGATCTGATGATAATGACTAGTATTGATGATCCTGCGACAAGACGAGCCGGGACCAGCCAATGGCTTAGCGAGGTTGCCATCGACGGCCGGATAAAGCAGAAAGATGCGTTTGAAGTCACCTTGGCCGATGTCGCCTCGAGCATCCCGGCACGTTACGAGATCTTGACTCAGGTCGGAACTGGCGGCACGGGCATCGTCTACAAGGTTCGGGATCTCGAAACCGGCGAAATCATTGCCCTGAAAGTACTGAAGCCGGGGATTGCCTCCGATCAAGAGATGCAGCAAAACTTACGGAAAGAGGTGTGTCTGGCCCGGAAGGTCACGCACAAGAACGTCTGCCGGATTTATGATTTCAACCGTTCGAATGGGTTGGCTTGTCTCTCGATGGAATTCGTCGAGGGCGAGAACCTGTTATCGAAGTTACGTCGCGTTGGATCTCTTCCTATTGATGAGTCGCTCGAAATTGCGCGGCAGATATGCGCTGGTCTCCGCGAGGCTCATGTGCAGGGGATCGTGCACCGGGACCTGAAGCCGGCGAACATCATGCTAGATCGAAGCGGCGTCGTGAAGATCATGGATTTTGGCATCGCTCGCTTGTCTCAAGGAAATAGTCAAATGACGGGTACGATTGCCGGCACGCCTGCGTACATGGCCCCTGAACAAGTTGAGCTCAAGCCCATGGGTCCACGCACTGATATCTACTCCGTGGGCCTTCTGCTTTATGAAATGGTTACAGGTTCGCAGGCGTTCGACGGCGACACCCCAATTGCCATAGCCTTGAAGCAGATTCGGGAGTTCCCAAGACGACCATGCGAAATTGTCCCGACTCTGCCGGCCCATACCGAAGCCGTTATCTTGAGGTGTCTGCGAAAGGACCCCGCCAAACGTTTTCAGTCAGTCGATGAGCTCTATGCGGCTTTGGAGAGGGAGGCAAGAACCAGGATCGATGTTCCGGGGTGGGTTTCGCTCGATCTTCGGCTGCCGGATCTCAACGGGCATCGCATCGTACGCTATGGCATGGAGAAAGCCCGGGCGGCTGTTCCCCGATTGGTCACTTTCGCTGTGGAGGTTCGACACGCAAGCCGCGAAGCGAGTCGGCTTGTAAGCCATAGCGTGGAGAAAGCCACCGCGTTCCTGCGCTCCCAGGATTTGCGAGCAGCAAAAATAACTCGAATGGGCCCGGTAGCAGCAACACTGGGTCTCGTGCTCCTGGGCACCGTGGTTGCCTTCGGCCTAACTAGGGGAAAGAGCCATACTAGAGAGGCGGCGGCCGAACCTTCAGTTGCGCTGTCCCTTCAGAGTTCCCAGTCGCCTGTTCCGAAAAGCGCATCCTTAACCGACGCAAACAGACTCTCTGTTCAAGGTCCGGTCTCACTGTTCGACACAATCTCTCCAGCCGATGCCGGCCACGATGGTACGGCGAAGGAGGTTGACCTTAGTCGAGGTTCCGACGTTGCATCTGGGAATGAATCGTTATCCGGGACAGCATCCCCGGAAGAGCTTCCGCCGTCTCAGGCCACATCCCTCTCAATAGTGAAGAAAGTGAAAGCGCAATCGGGCTCTCAGATTTCAATACCATCGCCCGCACGGACAAACTCGGCGCAGGGTAAGATTCGGGCCTTGCTATCGCCAGGTATACATACGCCGCAGGGTACGCTCACGCCGCCTTCGGTAACACGTGAGACTGCCAACATAATGAACGGCCAGAAAACACCGGACGCCAAACCGGATTTGTCGGCAACCGTTCTCCCGACCTCGTCGTCGGACCTAGCGCCTAAGCGC
>PKUY01000019.1 GCA_003131705.1 Acidobacteriota bacterium
GACGCGTGGCCGAGCAGCCCGTTCACTGGGAATAAGGATTTGCCGACCGCGTCTAATCGGACATGTGCTTTTTCCACGGTTCGCGACCGTGTTCCAAAAACCCTCTCGGTTCGTCTAACGTAACTGGAGCGAAATCACGGAGTGGATTCGCCTGTTTTAGGATTTCGAAATCAGTTTTTTGCCCGGAGTTCGGGAATGGAAGCCCGCAGTTCTGTGGACTTATTCTTGCAGCGAGGCGGAATCTGCCATGCACGAAAGGCATTGGAACACTGGGTGATTGGTACCACACAGCCAACCAATGGTCCTATAGCCTTTCTCAACGGAGTCCGCGATATTCAGTTCCAGCCCAATTAGAAACGGCCAGTTGCCGGAATTGTAGCTCTGTGAATCGGTCATGTCACTGCCAACCAATGTAATCAACGGTCACCTCATTAGCGGAGCACTGTCACCGGGAATGCCAGACTGCTGTTTGCAGATAAGTAAAAGACGTCGGCTCACAACCCTAATACCTCTCCCCACAATACAGAGGCATCAGCATGTTGATCAACTCGGTTTTACTCTCGTAGAACTTCTCATCGTTATAACGATCTTGCTGATTATCTCCGCCATGGCAATACCTTCCCTTATGGCCGCGATTCAAGCCGCCAAAATTGCCGCCGCAATTGGCGATATTCATGCAATGGAAACCGAGATAGTCGAGTATGAAGTCATAAACGGTCAGCTTCCGAACGATCTCACTGCAATCGGGCGTCCCAATTTTTTGGACCCGTGGGGAAATCCGTACGAATACCTAAACCACGCAACCATGAAGGGAAATGGCCAAGCACGGAAGGACCGTTTCTTAGTGCCACTCAACTCCGATTATGACCTATACAGCGATGGTCCGGACGGCCAGAGTGTTTCCCCTCTAACCGCGAAGGCGAGTCAAGATGACATTATTCGGGCCGCTGACGGAAGTTATCTAGGCATAGCATCACAGTTCTAACTCAGAGCAAATGCATATCGACAAAACACCGATGCGCAGCAAAATAGGCAGGCGACTTTTTGCACTTTTTGTACTATGTGCCCTAGTCCCGATAACGCTTTTGGCCGCCGTTTCGCTTTGGGATGTAAGTAATCAGCTGCGTGTGCAGAACCGCCGGGAACTTCGCCAAGCCAGCCACGAAGAGGGTATGGGCGTCTATGAGCCACTTACATTTCTTGAAGCAGACTTAAAACTGATCCGATCGAGTTTGACGTCGAGCATCGAGATTCCGTCTTCGGCCATTAATCTACCCTCCCACTTCGATCGACGTTTTAAAGGTTTGGAAATCAGATTAGAAAACGGCACGCACAAACTTGTTTTCGGCAAGATCGAAGCTGAATTCGATTTAACCTCCGAAGAGCTTGCCCATCTTCGCTCAGGGAAAGGCCTTTTATCAACTCGAAGTTGCATGGGTGACAAAACATGCGTTTTTCTTATCGAGTCATTGGATACGAACCCATCTCATGCCACTTTTCTCGTAGGAGAAATCCTGCCGTCGTATCTATTGGATGCCGAAACTATTCCTGAGGATAAGAATTTCTGCATTCTAGACCAATACGGGCGAACGGTGGTGTGTTCGGGAGACATCCCATCGTCATTCCCATCGAACATTTCCGATTCAGCATCCGGCCAGTTTAAATGGGCAGGAAATAGCAGAGAATACGAAGCAGATTACTGGAACGTGTTTTTGAAACCCGCTTTCTTTGCTAACGTGACGATTGTCGCGAGCGAGGCACGGGACGACGTATTGCTACCCCTTGCCCAGTTTAAGAGAATTTTCGTGTTGGTAACTCTATTGGCTCTGCTGATAGTTCTGCTGCTTACTTTGATTCAGCTGCGTCGCAATTTGGTCCCGCTAGGTAATTTGCAAGAGGGCACTCGGCGTATTGCCGCCGGAGATTTTCAAAGCCGGGTGGTTGTGGGAAGCAATGATGAGTTTGACGATTTGGGACGTTCTTTTAACTCAATGGCTGGCCGAATCGAGAAACAATTCAACAGCCTCACGACAAAGAGCGCCATTGATCGGGCCATCTTGTCTTCGTGGGACATCGATCAAATCGTGAATACGCTTCTCTCCGGCATGCATCTGCTTTTGCATTATAAAATCGCCAATGTAAGCCTGTTCCAACCGAACGCCCCAGCTGAAATGAGGAATCATCTAAGTTTGTCGCGGGGAACAGTTGAAAAGGATGTGGAGACGACGGTCCTTAGCGCGGATGAATTGAAGGAAATTAGCAAGTTTCCCGAAGTCACTTCCGTCAGCATCAGCGATCCGTGTCCGCACTTCCTGCTCCCTTTGTTTTCTCGTGGGATGCGATATTTTCTGATTGCGCCTATCTTCGTGAGCGCCAAATTGTCGGGCATCGTATCTATTGGCCATGACGAAGGACTGGTCTGGGCGGAAGAGGATAATCTGGAAATGAAGCAGATCGTCGATCAAGTAGGAGTGGCGCTCTCCAATGCCCGTCTATTGGTCGAGCTAAAAGAGTTGAACTGGGGCGCACTCACTGCGCTTGCCCGCACCATCGATGCCAAATCACCATGGACATTGGGACACTCCGAGCGCGTTACGAAAATGGCTTTAAGACTAGCGCGTGAAATGAACCTCGGGGAGAGAGATTTGGATATCCTGCACCGTGGCGGATTGCTCCATGACATTGGGAAGATCGGAATTCCCGGCAACATTCTCGACAAACCGGGAAAACTGACTGATGTGGAGTTGGCGCAGATTCAAGAACACGTCGAAATTGGACGGCGTATCCTCGAACCTATCCCCGGTTTCGCGGAGTGCATGCCCGTCGTCCTCCAGCATCACGAATGGGTCAATGGGGCTGGGTATCCTAATGGGCTTGCAGGCGAAGAGATCACTATTCATGCCCGCATCTTCGCGGTAGCCGACTGTTACGATGCCTTGATCTCTGATCGTCCCTACCGCAAAGGACTGCCACTCGACCGCGTTTTCGACATTTTGCACAAAGGTGTGGGAACGCAATTCGATCCCAATGTGATGGACGCCTTATTGCGAGTCACCGAACATGAAGCTGATACAGTTGAACACCGCCGGTAAATGATTATCTGATTTGGGAGTAGTCACCACAATGAAGAACGAGAAGAAAGACAAGAAAAAGAAATGGCTGTCGATCACGGCGATTGCTGCTTTACTTGCTCTGTTGTTTTTCTATGTGAAGTTACACCACGTCAACGTTCCGCATGAATTGGTCGGCACGTGGAAGACAACGAATGCTCTCTATGCAGACCGCTCCCTCGAGATCGGCGGCGAGAGCATGAGCTTTGTAACCGGCGGGGGCACGGAGTATACAGGCTTTATCAGCGACATTCAGTCCAGCATTGAAGGCGGGAAGACTCTCTACATCATCTCCTATTCGGTCGACAGCGTTGCGAATCAAGTGTCCTTTTACTACGACAGCAACAATGGTGGAATCATTCAATTTAAGAATCAGCAGGAAGTCATCTGGAAAAAGGAAAGCGGCATCGACTGATGGTGTGCTTTCCGGGATGTATCCGGAGGAGGACCGCCGCTTACGACATCTCAAATCTCGCTCCCGAGCAACGTAGGAACCTGTTCCCACCCTCTAAACGGTCCTAGGGTTGCGCCACTCCCGGTCAGAACTCCGACCGAATTTTCGGCCCTCACAGCCTATTCTTGGTCGAATAATTCACAATTTTAGACAAGTCCGTATCACGCTCATTCTAAAGTGGGGACACCACCACATGGGTCTTTCGGTGGTGAGTTTTCTTACCCGTTTTTTCGGGCTAAATCATTAGAAACAAAAGGACTGCAGGTACATCCTTTTGGGTATTTGGGAATGCCGTAACGTCTTTAAAATCATTGGCATACCGTAACATTAATCTAACTATCCAGAAACAAACGAGATACTCCGTTTTCGGCCCTCAACCCCCAAATTTTGGTGGTCTTTTCGCATAACTGTACCGAGAACTTGCGCGCGGGGTGGAACCGCCCTCCAATCGGATTTCCCGGCGTTCTAGAGGCGCTGTAGGGCGATCCGGGCCGACCTGCTGGCGACACAAGGCTGGGCAGTTCGGGGTGCCTGCTGGGACCGCTTTGTACGGTGGTGCTGGCGACCACCGGGCTGCTGTAGGGGGCCGGGGAAGCCCGTCGTGGGCTACCGGGCGGTCTGTGGCGTTGCCAAGAACCACTGCGCCGACGACGGACATGACTTCGAGCTAGATGCGTCTATGCCCAAATGGCACGGGTGGTATTTGCTACGACGGGGAGTGGCAACGGTCGTCGCCGATCTATCAAGCTCGCTAGCGGCCAAAGGGCTTCTACGTCATTCGAGCGTGAGTACGACTGAACGTCATTACATCAAAGATGTGCCCGAAAGAACGCTGGAAGCTATGAAACGGCTTGAAACGTTGTGCAACCATCGTGCAACTCAAGAGGAAACCAAGCCGAGCTAACTGATTGAGAGAATTGGGGTGAGCGACGGGGATTGAACCCGCGACCCTCGGTGCCACAGACCGATGCTCTACCA
>PKUY01000071.1 GCA_003131705.1 Acidobacteriota bacterium
CAGAAAGACGCCGAGCAGGCCACCGTACGTGATTGATGCGATCGTCAGCCCCGCCTCGAGCACATGTCCCCAACTCACCAGCCCCAGGAGGCCGAGGACCGCGCCCCAGACGAGAGTCGTCCGCCGCGACCGGCGAAGTTGATGCGCTGGCGCCTCACCTTCGCGGCTGGCACCGAGATCAATGATGCTGGACGACGCGAGCGAGTTCAGCGAACCGCTGGCGTTCGACATGGCCACCGCAAAAATGGAAGCGAGGACGATGCCTGCAAGACCCACAGGCATGTCGCGCACGATGAACTCCGGAAAGATGCGGTCCGTGTCTCCGCCGACGACCGGCAGCACAGCATGCTGCGCAAAGACAAACAGCATTACGCCGAGAACCAAAAACAGCGCAAATTGTACGAACACAATGACGCCGCTCGCGAGCAGCGCTTTCTTGCTGTCGCGCTCGTTGCGCGCCGCCAGCAGACGCTGCACCATCGTCTGATCGGTGCCGTGGCTCGCCATGGTCAGAAATGTCCCGCCCAGCAGCCCCGACCAAAACGTGTAACTCTGCGTCAGGCTGAAAGTGAAATCGAACACGCGCAGCTTTCCGCCTGCAGCCGCGGCTGATTGAGTCACCGCCGGCCAGCCGCCGGGAATTTTGTGCAGCAGCAGAAAGAATGCCGCTACCGAACCGGTTAGATACAGCGCCAACTGGAGAACGTCGGTCCAGATCACCGCGCTCATCCCGCCCTCAAACGTGTAGAAGATCGTAAGCGCAGCGACAATTGCGATCGACACCCGGTTTCCAGTGCCGAACGCCACGCTCACCACCTTGCCGATCGCCGAGATTCGCACGCCCTCCGCCAGCGCTCGCATGCCCAAGAAAACGACGGCCGCGGCCGATTTCATCCGTGCGCCAAAACGCTTTTCGAGAAGCTGGTAAGCCGTGTAGAATTCGCCTTGGAAATACTGAGGGATCAGAACCATGCATAGAATCACGCGCGCAACCACATAGCCCAATACGAGCTGTAGAAAGCCGAGGTTCCCGGCGAATGCGATTCCGGGCGTGCCGATGATCGTGAGCGTGGACGTCTCGGTTGCCACGATCGAGCACGCAATCGCCCACCATGGCGCCGTGCGGCCGCCGAGAAAATAGTCGCGCAGAGTGCGCTGGCCTCGGCGGAATCGTGCGCCGAACAGCGTGACGCCCGCGAGGTAGACCACGATAATCGTGACGTCGAATGGACTAATTCGCATGGCGCAGTGAGTGGCAGGTCGCGCGATGCTAACCGCCCGCTTCCAATACTGTCAAGAAACGTGAAGGAGCTCGATGCCACCAGGAATTCTTGCTTCTGAAGCTTCACACTTCCTCGGATTCGACGGAGGAGGTACGAAGACGGAATGCGTTCTGGCCGACGCCGATGGTCGCGTCGTGGAACGTGCGTACGAGGGGCCGTCGAATCCGCTGCGCACGGGCTACACCCGAGCGTGGTTCGCGCTCAGCGAAGCGGCTGACAACGTATTGAGCCGCCAGAAACTTCATGCCGGCCACATTCGAGCCATCTGTGCGGGGCTGGGCGGTGCCAGCCGCTCGGGAGTCGGCCGTCGGATCACAACTTTCTTTGAGCGCGGCTATCCGAATGCGCGCGTGCGCGTTACCACTGACCTGGAGACCGCGTTCGAAGCTGGCTTCGGCACAGGCGAAGGGATCATCCTCCTCGTCGGCACGGGGTCAGCCGCATTCGGCCGCGGTGCCAATGGCCGAACAGCCCGCAAGGGCGGCCGCGGTCCGTGGTTCAGCGACGAAGGTAGCGCCTTCGACATCGGGCGGCGGGCGATTAGGGCTGTGTCGCTCGCAGAAGAGCATCGCGGACCTGCAACCGCGCTATCGAAGCGGATATTCGCTTTGCACCAAAGCCGCGATTGGGATTCGCTCGGCGAACAGATCACGAAAAATCCGGACGACGTGTTCCCGAAGACGTTTCCTCTGGTAGCCGAATTGGCTGATAAGGACGACGCCGTGGCGCAAGAAATCCTCGCCGGTGCCGCCGTCTTGCTTGTCGACCTCGCGGCAAGCGTGGCAAGCGAACTTGGCTGGCGGGACCGCGAAATTCCCGTCGCGAAAGTGGGCGGCGTGTATGGCCGCTCAAAATATTTCGACGCGGCAATCGAAGCCGAGCTGAAGAAGCAAATTCCGAGTGTGCGCAACGTTCCGGTGGAGATTTCTCCCGCGGAGGCTGCGGTCCGAATGGCGATTCGTCTGGCCAGCGCGAAAGGCAATGCCGCCTGAATCTGCCGCGCGAGTCCATCAGGCGCGGTCAACTTCGGGTGACGAACTGAAATCCCTGGTGCACGATGCCAGCGAGGAAACTCTGCTCGCGCTTCTCGAAAATCCCCACCTGGAAGAGCCACACGTCCTTACGTTGCTCGATCGCCTCGATCTGCCGGCGAGCGTCCTCGCTGCAGTCGCAGGTCCCGGAAAGTGGACGTCGAATGAGGGTGAGGATGGCGCTTGTGCGCAACCCGCATACGCCGGTCGCGTACGTGCTGGCATTCCTTCCCAATATCACCCTGCGTGATTTGCAAGATATTCCCAGACTCGAAGGGCTGGCGCCACATCTGAAAAACTATATCCTGCAGGAATTGGAACGGCGCGCCGACGCGACGGGGAAACCAGCACGCAAGCGCCGTCTCTGCTAGATTAGAAAGATAAGTGGGGGTTATGGCCAAAAAATCGACTCAGATTCGATGGATTGCGGTGCTCGGCGCGGTTGCGCTGATCGGCGTGCTTGCATACTCGTCGTTTCAGCAGACCCGCGAGCGATACGAAGTGTGCATGTCGTTTAAGGGCGTGACGCACTGCGCCACGGCGGAGGGGTCGAACTACAACCAGGCCGTACGCAGCGCGCAGGAAATCGATTGCGAGCTCCTTTCAAGCGGCCGCGATGAAAATATGGTTTGCTTGGGAAATCCGATCGCGAGCGTGCATCCGGTGAAATGACGCACTGCCTTAATTGCGGCGCGGAACGCACCTCGGACGTCTGCGAATCCTGCGGCCTCAACTCAAACGCCGCCGAGCTGTCCCTGCGCCATCGGCTTCTGAATCGCACGGCCATCTTTGTGCTCGGCGCGCTTGCATTTGTGGCCGCGAGTGGCCGTTATCCGCCGCTTGAACTCGACGCAGTTCTGATTTTTATCGGCGCGCTTTTTTTTCCAACCCTCGGTTTGGCTATATTGGTAGAGCGCCGTGCCGTCCGCCACGCGGAAGTAGAGGCGCTGAAACGCATTTATTACGGGCTGATACCTCTTCCGTGGCTACTCTCGGCACTTCTGTTCGCCAACGGATCCTTAGACCGTTCGCCTCCGCAAATCGTGGAAGCGCGATTGGTCAGCAAATTCGCAATGACGGGCGCGCTCCCGAGTCGCCGCCTCATCGTGGCCTCCTGGCGCGACGGGCATCGCTTCGAGCGCATCCCTGTGGCTCGCAGCGATTTCGATCTATTCAGCCCCGGCGACTACGTCGAAGTAAAAGTCCAAGGAGGCCTGGTCGGCATTCCCTTNNGTAGGAGGCCTGGTCGGCATTCGCTGGGTTTCTGGCGTTTCTCCCCGCTAATTCGCCTCGCAACAATCGTCAGGCGCCAGCCTCGTGCACTTCACGGTGCATCCCGCCAATCGCGCGGGAGAAGGGTTCATTCGCCGGTGCTAAGATTGTCGGTGAGCCGCAGCCTTGCGGAACAGCAGCGCAGTAACCGCAATTCGCTGCGCCATTTTGCGAAGGAAAAAGTAATCCGTGCACCTGCCCGACACATGGACGGAGCGGCTCCCGGTCCTCGAACCTCTCGAAGACGATTGGCAGCCCGTTCCTCACGTAGTCCTGATACTCGCCTGTGTCTTCTGCGGCCTCTTTTTGATTCAAGCGGCTCGGGGTTCGGGCCCGTTTTTGATGATCGACCTCGTTTTCATTCCCATCCATGAAGGTGGCCATCTGCTGTTTCGCATGTTCGGCGAGCTCATAATGGTGGCTGGTGGCACGCTGCTACAATTGGCCACTCCGCTGATGCTTGCCGCGGTATTTATTTTTCAACGGCAGGTGCCCGGCACGGCGTTCTGCATCTTTTTCTTCTTCGAGCAGTTCCTCCCCATCTCAACGTACATGGCCGACGCCCGGGCGCTGGAGTTACCTCTGCTCACCGTCGGCGACGGGGAAGACGTGATCCACGACTGGAACTATCTATTCGGGCGTTTTGGTCTCCTCCATTACGACACCGAAATTGCTCATGCTGTTCGAATCATCGGATGGATTGGCATGCTCATAACTGTTGCGTGGATGATCTGGCGCAGCATTGCCAGCCGGCAGATATCTCAAAAATAGCAGCGGGCCAGCGCTCGTCTTCAATCGCGCGGCATCAATAAAACGCGCGCAAATCAGGCGGATGCGGTAGAACCACTTCGAGAGTCCGGCCGTAGTCCCCGAGCGTTACGAGAATCGATTCCGCCGGTCCCACGTCTCGCACGCTCCAATCGGTGCTCGGTATCAACTGCGAGTGCTTGGCCAGATTGTTGCTATCGAAATCCGTGCCCGGCGCGTGAATCTCGGAAAGGGGCACGGCGTAGACGGTTCTCGCTCGGGTATCGAGCATGAGGTATCGATGACCAAGGAGTACCAGAATCAGCTCTGAGCTTTTCTTTTTGTCTTTCTTGTCCTTCTTATCGGGTTGAAAGACATTCCACGCCAGCGGCGTTTTGTCGTCGAGCTTGACCTGCGCTTGGGCTACCTGCTTCCAGTGCACATGCACCGAATCGTCGCCGCTTCCAGCCTGACGCGCATCAACGGAGTTCGCGTCAATCAGCACCGATCCAAACAGTATGAGTGCAAACGCCCAAACGAATCGGCTAGCCGGTTCAACTCGCCGCCCGTTGCTGACAGGATTTTTCATCAATAAGAAGAATACATCAGAGCGGGGTATTCCGGAGGTCGAGCTGAGCAATAATTCCAGTGCAAACGCGCTTGGTTACAAAAGCTGCGCGGACTAGTTCAAGGAAACCTCGCCGAGCGATTTATGAAGCAGCCGTATGCCTTCGTCCACGTCGGCCTTGGAAATATTCATCGGCGGCGCCATGCGGATCACGTTGCCATAAAGTCCGCCTTTGCCGATCAGCAGGCCGTTCGCCCGCGCGCGTTCCATCAGCTCCGTCGTTTCAACTGGCGCGGGTTCCTTGGTCGCGCGGTCGCGGACCAATTCAATCGCCTGCATCATTCCCATGCCGCGAACGTCGCCGATCAGGGTGTACTTGTCCTTCAGTTCTTCGAGTTTCTTCCCCAGGTAACCGCCGACGACATGCGTGTTCTCTAGAAGGTTTTCTTCCTCGATCACTTCAATCACCGCGCGCGCAGCGACGGACGTGACCGGATTGCCGCCGAACGTCGAAATCGTCAGCCCTTGAAATTTGCCGGCCAGCTCCGCCGTCGTGATCGTGGCGCCGACCGGAACACCATTCGCCATGCTCTTCGCGCACGTGATGATGTCGGGCGTAACTTCCCACTGCTCGATCCCAAACCATTTCTTTCCGGTGCGCCCGAACCCGGTCTGCACCTCGTCGGAAATGAAGAGCCCGCCGTAATTCTTCACGATGCGATAAACGATCTTGAAGTATTCGGGCGGCGGAGTAATAAATCCTCCCACGCCCTGAATCGGCTCGGCAATGAACGCAGCGATCGAGCCGCTTGTGCCCGTCTGAATGAGGTTTTCGACGTCGTTCGCGCACGCGACTCCGCACTCCGGATATTTCAGGTGCAGCGGACACCGATAGCAATACGGTATCACCGCGTGCGCGACGCCCACGCCAATCACGCCGCTCTTTCGCCACGCCGCCTGGCCGGTCACGCCCTTCGCCATCGCCGACGATCCTGCATACCCGTGTCGCAGTGCGACGACGTCGTAACTTGGTCCGACCATCCGCGCGAGCATGATGGCCGCTTCATTCGCTTCAGTGCCAGAAGAAGTGAAAAAGCTCTTCTGCAATTTCCCTGGAGTAATCTGCGCGAGTTTTTCCGCCAGACCGACGATGGCTTCGTTGGGGAAAAGCGTCGAGGTGTGCTGGAGCTTATCGACCTGAGCCTTGATCTTCGAAGTTACCTTGGGATTGCAGTGTCCGACGCCTACCGTAACGATGCCGCCGAAAAAATCGAGATATCTATTGCCCTCGACGTCCCATAAATATTGCATCGAGGCGTGATCTGCCACCAGCGGTTGGCGATAGTAATTTGTGACCGCAGGCCACAAATATTCCTTATGCTTACGGATGACTTCTTCGCTGCGGCTCGCAGTAGCTTTGGGCTCGATTGTCATTCTGCGTGAAGTTTACCGCGCGATTCTCGCTGCCACAAGGGTGTCGAGACCCGTCTCGAAAGAAGGGCTGCGATTCTTCCGACTTCCCGTATAATTCGCCCAAAGATGATCGAATCCATATTGAGGAATCTGGCGCGCGCGTGCGGTAGAATTTTTCCGGACTGCGTTACCCTCAGCCAGGCCATCGCCTTTAATATGTTCCTCGCATTTTTCCCGTTGCTGCTCTTGGCGCTGGGCATCTTGAGCGGCACATCCATGTTTCACGACGCCTTGAAGGAAATACCGACCCGTCTCGTTCTAATTCTTCCTCCTGGCAGCTCGCGGGTCGTGGCTGCCTACTTTGTGCGCCGGGCGGTGCATCCGGCCAGGTGGATATTGCTGGGTCTCGGGGGAACTTTGCTGGCCGGGACGCAGGTAATGGTTGGCTATATAGAGGGTTTTCGCGTCATCGAAGGCGACCTGCTGCAGAAAAGCTACTGGCGACGGCAAGTCCGCGCCCTGGCACTGTTGTGCCTGACGATCATTCCGATGCTCGCTGTTGTAATCCTAACGGTCTTCGGCAGACAGGTGCGTTCGTGGCAGATATTTCAAATGGGATCGCCGCATTTGGCCCGTCAACTCGTGTGGGTTTGCTATGCGGGGCTCGTGTTTTTGCTGGCGATGGGCGTTCTGGTGGCGCTGTATCGCATTGGCCGCCCGGGTCATCCAGGGTACGGGGGGTTGCTGCCTGGAGCCGCCTTCGCAACCGTCCTATGGTGGGCTGCAGACATTTCCTTCGGCTGGTACGTTCGCAAGATGCCCTATGACGTTATGTATCGCGGTCTGGCTTCTGCCATCGGTCTGCTACTTTGGATGTTCCTGACCGCAATGATCGTTCTCCTGGGAGCTGCCTACAATGCCGAGGCTCGCGAGGCCCGCGACGGCGCAGCCAAGCCGAACAAGTTCACAATGTTCATTCCGTGAGCGCGCCTCATCTGGTTCGCGCATGAAGAAACCGGTCGCGATGACTTTCTCCTTTTTCCGTAGGTTCCCGTAAATGCTTGATCCCGGCCTGTTTACTTCTAGTACTGCGGCGCAACTTTTGTCGGCCCGTGGGGTTAGAATGAAGTGAAAACCATGAAACTAACTGGGAAATCGCAGTCTGTCCTCAGGTCGAAGAGCAAAAACACAAACACGAAAATGGCGCAGATGAATGCCCGCCGTAATCCTCGCCGTCTTGACCTCGCGGGCGCCGCATTTTTTGCGGTTACCATTGCACTCTTTCTGGCCGCGTTTCTCGCGATTACGGCCCCCAATGCCAGCGCTGAGAAGCACAAAAAGAACGGCGATCCCGACTCGACAACCCTCGACAGCAAATTCAAGGGCCGTCTCCCAATCACGGAGCTTACCGAAGATCAAGCCATCCTGCATACGATGAATCGCCTGGCATACGGCCCGCGCCCTGGCGACGCCGAGCGCATCCGTCAGATCGGTCTCGAGAAGTGGATTGACGAACAACTCCGTCCCGAGTCCATCAATGACTCTGCTCTTGACCGGCGGTTGGAGGAAAAGTATCCGACCCTGGATAAATCCGCCAGCAGTCTCCTCGACGAGTATCCGCCTCCCGCGCAAGCGGCCCAAAAAGCGGGCGAGACGAAGGAGGAATACGCGCAACAGATGCAGCAAAAGCGCCGCGCGGCGATGGCGCAGATGGCGGAAAGTGGCAACGGAAATCTCGATAAGGCACAGGAACAGCTCGCGAAAATCCAGGGTCCCCGCCGAATCATTGCCGAGCTTTCCATGGCCAAGATTGACCGCGCCGTGTACAGCCAGCGCCAGCTCGAAACTGTGATGGAAGATTTCTGGTTCAATCACTTCAATGTGTTTGCAGGCAAGGGCGCGGACAGGTGGCTTCTGACTAGTTATGTCCGCGACACGATTCGCCCGCACACGATGGGGAAGTTTCGGGACCTGCTCGTGGCTACGGCGAAGAGCCCGGCGATGCTCTTCTATCTGGACAACGCGCGCAGCATGGCTGACAGCAGTCGGCCGACGCTCAATGCACAGAACGAGCTCCCCCGGGCTCGACCGCTCGGCAGAGGCGGATTTGGCGGGATCATGGGAGTCATGCGAGCCGGGCAGCAGAGACAGCGGCAGCAACAACAGCAGCAGCAGCGGAAGCGCCAGGGACTGAACGAGAATTACGGGCGCGAGCTGCTCGAGCTGCACACGTTGGGCGTCGACGGTGGATACACACAGCAGGACGTGATCAACGTCGCGCGCGCNNCACAGGGCGGCGGCTTCATTTTCCGTCCGCAGGTGCACGACGCGGGCGAGAAGCTGGTGCTCGGCCACAAGCTCGCTGCGGGCCGCGGGATGGACGACGGCGAAGACGTACTTGACATTCTCGCGAAAAGCCGGGCCACGGCGCACTTCATCTCATTCAAGCTGGCGCGTCGCTTCGTGAGTGATTCTCCGTCGAAGGCGCTGGTAGATCACGCGGCTCAAGTCTATCTCGCGACCGACGGCGACATCCGCGAGGTTCTGCGCTCGATCATTACGTCGCCCGAGTTTTTCTCGCAGCAGGCATTTCGCAGCAAGGTGAAATCGCCATTCGAGGTAGTCGTGAGCGCGATGCGCGCTCTCAACGCCGCTCCCGACAGCACGCCGCGCACCGCACAGGTGATTGCGTATCTCGGGGAGCCGATCTTCGGACACCAGGCGCCCAACGGGTGGCCCGAGACCGGCGAGTCGTGGATGAATACGGGCGCGATTCTGAATCGAATCAACTTCGGAATGGCGGCCGCGGCAGGACGTCTGCCCGGCGCCAACATCCGCGCGTTGCCCGCGCTCGACACGATCGGCTCGGCGCCGCGCGACAAGCAGGTAGATNNAGTCGTCGCGACGATACTGAACGGCATGGTGTCTCCCGATACGCGCGCGGTGCTGCTCTCGGGCGAGCATCCGATGCTCGCCAATGGCGCGGGGGCGAAGGGAATACAGAACATGGCACCCGCCGAGGCGAATCCTGATTCAGAGATGTCGGGAGAAGCAATGGCCGACGGCGCCAACGGACAGAATGCGGTGCGCGCTCGGCGCAATCAGAATCAGGGCGGGAAAGGCGGAGCGCTGCAGGGACGCGGCTTTGCAAACATTCCGCAGCTCACCGGACTCTCGCAGATCGTGGGACTCGCGCTGGGCTCGCCGGAGTTTCAGCGGCACTAGGAGAGGAACATGGAACGCAGAGCATTCATGAAGTCGGGCGCACTGGCGCTNNGTGACGATGGGATTGAGCCCGAGCTTTCTCCGGCGCACAGCGTTCGGGATGGAGCTGGTCAACGCGCCCAAGGGAAAGGTGCTGATCTGTCTCTTCCAGCGGGGAGCCGCTGATGCGCTCAACATCGTCGTCCCGCATGGCGAGCGGGCGTACTACGCGATGCGGCCCTCCATAAACATTCCCCAGCCATCTCGGAGTAGCCCCGGCGGAGCGATCGATCTCGACGGATTCTTCGGACTGCACCCTGCGCTCGCGCCGCTCAAGCCTCTATACGATCGGAAAATGCTCGCGCCGATTCACGCGGTGGGAAGCCCGAGCACGACGCGCTCGCACTTCGATGCGCAGGATTACATGGAGAGCGGCACGC
>PKUY01000417.1 GCA_003131705.1 Acidobacteriota bacterium
TGCGCGAGCCGCGTAATCGATTCTTCGACGCCGTTTGTGTCCACCATCATCAGGTCGGCAAGCTCGTCGATCACGATGACGATGTACGGCAGCGGCCGGAGCTCTTCTTCCTCGGTGTTTTCAAACAGCGAAAGCGATTGTGGCTTTTCAAACGTCCGGTTGTATTGCTCGATATTCCGCACGCCGCGCGCCGCCAGCAGTTTCAGTCGCCGCTNNCGCTCCATTTCACGCGTCGCATTCCGCAGGACGTTTGCCGCCACTTTTGCGTCCGTCACAACCGGCGTGTAAAGGTGCGGAATTTCAGAGTACAGCCCCAGCTCCAGCCGCTTCGGGTCGATCAGGACCAGCTTCAGCTCGTCTGGCGTGGCTTTGTAGAGCATTCCCATGAGCAGGGAATTGATGAAGACGCTCTTGCCGGTGCCAGTTGAGCCCGCAATAAGGAGGTGAGGCATCTGCGACAGGTCCGCTGCACGGATGCGCCCGATCAAATCTTTACCGAGCGGCAGGGTCAGCTTCGACGGCGAATGCGAAAACTCGGGCGACTCGATGATGTCGCGCAGTGCAATCGTTTCGCGGCGCGCGTTCGGCACTTCGATGCCAACCGTTGATTTCCCGGGAATGCGCTCGATTAAAATCGACTCGGCTCGCAGCGCCAGGCAGAGATCATCTCCCAGTCCGGTAATCCGGTTGTACTTAATCCCCGCTTCCGGTTTGAATTCGAACGTCGTCACCACCGGCCCGGGGTTGATCTGCGTGATGTGGCCTCCCACCTCGAACTCGGAGCATTTCTCTTCGATTGCCCGCGCGCATTCTTTCAGCTCACTCTCATCCATTTTTTCGCTGCGCTCCGCGGTGTGCAGCAGCGTCGGCGACGGGAGCTTGAAATTGGTTTTCCCGTGAGAAATCTTTACGTCTTGGCTTTTCTTGGGTAGAGGCGCTGGTTTGTTTTCGTGGAACTGGATCACAGCCGGTCCGCGTTCACCCTGTACAAGCTTGTTCTCGTCGATAGCGTCGATATCTTCTTCCTCGTCTTCGGCAATCTCCTTGGTCGAAACTCGCTGCTGAGCCACAGCGGGGCGGCCCGCGATTTTTATCTCCTCAACTTTCTTTCGCAGGCGCACGGCTTCGCGCTGTTCGCGCCACTCGCTTATCCGCGCGAGCCATTGCCCGACCACGCCATCGCTCGACATTGGCTTTTTCATCCAATCGGCTGCGGCCTGGAAAGAAAAGCTCGTCGTTAGAAAGAGCGCTGTCAGCAATGTCGCGATCGACACCAGATGTGCGCCCAGCGGGTTGAACGCCGCCCGTAATCCGTCCGCGAGCACTCTTCCGAGAAGTCCTCCAGGGGGCAGAGCGCTGCGAACGTCAGGCATATGGATCAGCGTAAGCTCCGACGACAGCGCGGCCAGCAACATGAACCATCCCATGATTTTCGCGGTCGGAGCTTCCATGCCTCGGCTGCGGAACCACTGCATCGCCAGCAGAAACATTCCGAGCGGAAAGAGGAACGCCGCGTAGCCGCCGACCTGAAAGAACCCGTCAGCCAGGTGCGCGCCGACCGGTCCGATCCAATTCCGCGCGGGTCCAGAGCTTGGCGGTGGCGCAGAAACGTTGAACGACGCGTCGAGCGGTGAGTACGAGAGCAGGCTTAGCGCGAGCAGGACGGCTATGCTAAGTCCCACGAAGCCGATCAGTTCATTTAACCTTTTGTTGTCCGTCGGTGTAAGAACGCGCACGAAATTCTCCATGAGGCCCGAGAATCCCATCTTACGGGATTCTAAGCATATTTTTAGGGTAAAAAAAGGGGGAAGGCTCCCGCTACTGCATGGGTTGCGCCGACGCTATCGCGCGAAGCCCATGTGGAGGAACGCGAGTGCGAGGACGACTATACCAAACAAGATTCGGTAGTAAACAAAGATCTTGAGGCTGTGTGTCTGTAAGTACTGCAGCAGAAATGCGATCACGATGTATCCCACCACAGCCGAGACCGCGATACAAATCTCGACGTGCGAGAGCGGCATGCCCAACTGCCCGGCCCTTTGCGCACGGATCAGCTTGGGCAATTCGAGCCCAGCCGCTCCGGCGATCACCGGAGTCGAAAGCAAGAATGAAAACCGCGCGGCTGTTTCGCGGTTCATCCCGCGCAGCAACCCGGCGGTAATGGTGACACCCGACCGCGACACCCCCGGGAAAAGCGCCAGCGCCTGCGCGCAGCCGACGACGATCGAATCTCCCAGNNGGTTTGCTCCATGGTTCGCTCGCGCCGTCCGATGTACTCCGCGTACCACATCATCAGACCCAGGGCGATCGTCGCGATGGCAATCGGTACCGGGCTGCGCCAAGCCTCTTCCGCCTTCTTCTCAAACAGAAATCCGACAATACCGGCAGGAATTGAACCGGCCACCAGATACCAGAACAATCGCTGGTTCTGCATCACCATCTGCTCGCTCGCCCGTCGCGGATAGTGAAATCCCAGCCCGCACAACACGAGCTGTATCCATTCGCGGAAAAAGAAGAGCAGAACAGCCACGAGGGTGCCCGCATGCAGCGCGACGTCGAATGCTAAGCCAGGATCGCTCCAGTGAAAAAACTGCGGAATCAGAATCAGGTGCGCGCTGCTGCTGATGGGGAGAAACTCGGTAAGGCCCTGCACGACTGCCAGAAGAACTAGTTGCCACAGATGCATGAATTATTCTCTCTCCGGTGTAACAAACTCAAGTGGTCCCGCGTTCCTGGTTCTGCGCACTCACGAAAGCATGGCACTCAACTGTTAACTACGAGTGACTTGATCATGTCAAACGCGTCGCGTCCGCCGGGATAATAGCCCTTCTTCAGACTGCGAGTACGATATCCATGCTTCTCCCAGAACGCAACGGTGGAAGCGTTGTCTGTTGCTGTTTCAAGCGTCACCTCGCGCACTCCGTTCGCGGCAAGCTTTCGTTCGCTCTCGTTCAGGAGCATCGTCCCAACCCCCAATCGGCGGTGTGCTTCGAGGACGTCGATTGTCACGATGTATCCGAACGTCCCCGCTTGTTCGCTCACGATGAATCCCGCAATCTCTCCATCGGCTTCTGCGACCAAGCAATCCGCTCCAGGAGCGTGAATGTAGCTATTCAGGTCGTGGCGGGAATACGCGATGGCCGGCTCGTAACACGCGTGATCGATCTCGTACAAGGTCTCGAAATGCCCAGGTTGGTATGGCCGCAGCTTTAACATCTCGGCACGCATTGGCAGCGTGACAACAAGCTACACTTCGAGGATTACCGGCAGGATTAACGGCCGTTTGGCCGTCTGTTTATTCAGATAGCGCTTCAAATCGACGCGAATCTTTTCCTTCACGATGCTCCAATCCATTTTTTCCTCGGGACTGGATTGCTCCACTGTCTTCAATATCACTTCGCGCGCCTTCGTCAAAATCTCCTGCCCGTCGTCACTCGGGAGAAACCCGCGCGTGACGACCTCCGGAGAACCTTCCAAAAGCCCGGTGTGCTTGTCGATGGCGATGATCGCGACCACCACGCCATCCTCAGACAGGTGCCGCCGGTCGCGAATCACCACGTCTTCGATTTCCTCGAGCGAACCCGAATCGACCATCACGCGCCCAGCCGGGACCGGCTCCCGCTGATACGCTCGGCCATCGGGCATGAACTCGACTGGATGACCGCTCTCAAGAAGAAAGATTTGCCCCGAGACCGCGCCGACCTGCTCTGCCAGCGCCGCATGCTGGAATAGTTGCCGATACTCCCCGTGCAGCGGAATGAAATATTTCGGCTTCACGAGCTGCAGCAAAATTTTCATTTCTTCCTGGCTGGCATGTCCCGAGACGTGAATGGGGGCGCTTCGCCCGCCTTCGTAATACACCAGCACGCGCCGCCGGAACAGGTGGTCGATCATCCGGAAAATCGCTTTTTCGTTTCCTGGAATAATGCGCGCGGAAAGAATTACGGTATCGTTCTGCGCGATGCTCATGAGGCGATGATTGTCCACGGAGATTCGCGAAAGGGCCGACATCGGCTCAGCCTGCGTCCCGCTGGCAAGCACGACCAATTTCTTCGGGTCGAATCCGCGAATGTCCTGCGGACGCACGATGCTGCCGTCGGGGATTCGCAGCTTGCCCAAACCGTGCGCGATTTCAACGTTGTCCACCATGCTTCGGCCGACAAACCCGACCTTGCGCCCCACTCCTCGCGCGACATCGATAACCTGCTGTATGCGGTGAACCGAACTCGAGAAGCACGACACCACGACCTTCTCGGGCGCGGCGCGAAACAACTCCTCCATACGCACCACCACGGCGCGCTCCGACGGTGTGAACCCCGGCCGCTCCACATTGGTGCTGTCGCTGAAGAGCGCGAGCACGCCTTCCTGTCCGTATCGTGCGAACGCGTGCAGGTCGAACGGCTTTCCGTCCACGGGCGTCGGGTCCATTTTGTAGTCGCCCGTGTGGATGATGATTCCGACGGGAGTACGAATCGCGAGCGCGACGCAATCGATGGTGCTGTGCGTCACGTGCAGGTATTCGATCTGAAACGGCCCAATCGTCGTGACCTCGCCCGGCGCGACCTCATGCAACTTCGCCGAATCGAGCAGCGCGTGCTCTTCGAGTTTTTTTCGGACCAGAGCCATCGTGAATTGAGTGCCGTACACCGGCACGTTCAGATCGCCGAGGATGTAGGGAATCGCGCCGATGTGATCCTCATGCGCGTGCGTGAGAATGATGGCGCGGACCATACGCTTGTTCTGCTTCAGGTAGGTGATGTCTGGAATTACGATGTCGACACCGAGCAATTCTTGCTCGGGAAACATCAGGCCTGCGTCGATCACGATGATGTCGTCGCCATACCGCAGCGCCATCATGTGCATCCCGAATTCGANNAGCCATCATATTCATCCCGAACTCGCCCAGCCCGCCCAGCGGAATTGCCAACAACGAAGGTGTGCTCAATTTTGCTTTCCGGCTTTGTCGCCTACACTGCCCACCAGGTAGTTCGCAGCGCTAATAATGAAGAATGGCCGATGTAGTGTGTTTTTTCAGCCCAAGACGTCATCGTATCATACCCGGCGTGCGATGTTGCGGCGTGGCAAAGAGAGGCGCGGGACATCGTGACGGCGCGTCGATGGCCGCTACCACGGTGTCCCGGAAACGCAAGGTCCGGTTTCGAACTTACTGCTCGAGCGCAATCGCTTGTTCGACGAACTTGCGCGCTTTGCCGATATGCTCCAGAGCCCGGCCCTGCAAGCCCTGGGATGCCGGATCGTCCTCTTCTTTCGCGCAGTCATCGTGAGCCTTGTTGAGCAGCGCGGCCGCTTTGTTCAGCCGGGCAATCCAACGCAAATGCGTGTCGATCCCGGGATGATCGTTAATGTCTTTCCCGTCGTCGATGGCTGCGGCCTTGATTTCCCCGATGGCTTTGTCGATCTGCTCGATTGCATCTTTTTCCTGCTGGTGCAATTCGCCGCTGTCCGGAGTCGCAATATATGCGCGCGCGGTGCGCAGGTCCGCCAGAGCATGCAAATACTCGGGGTGGTGAGCGGGCGCCGGAGTCGGCTTCGCGCTTGCACCAAACGCAAAGGCAAGCGTAAGCACGACTACAACCATTGTGATTCTGTGCACGGATCTCATTTTTTGATTCTCTCCTTGCAGTTAGAATGTTTGCGCCGCGGAATGACGGCGGGTCCGCCCGCCGATTGTCGCGGTCCGGAGCGCGGGATATTTCGGCCCCTAATCTAGCATTCCAGAGCATTCCAGCAATAGTTGTTAGTGCGCTGGAGCAAGAACAGCAATCGTCCCTGTGTCAAATTCGCAAAATTCCTCAAACATCTATAAAATTGTCTCCACTCCGGAAACGCACTCGTTCTGTGCAAAGCTCCGGGCACCACAGGAAGCGAAGAACAAATGACGCGCATGAAACGCATCGCCGTTCTCGGCTCCACTGGCTCGATCGGCCGCCAGTGTCTGAGCGTCGTTGACTCTTTGCCTGGGAGCTTTGAAGTCGTGGCCATAGCCGCCGGCTCGAATGTTTCGCTCGTTGCGGATCAGATCGCGCGCTATCGGCCCAAGATTGTCTCGATCGCCACCGAAGAAGCCGCTGCCCAACTGCGCGCGGCACTGATTGCGTCGGCCGGCCGTGAGTCGAATCGCGCGAAAAGTGTCCCGCTGCCCGAAATCGTTTCTGGGCCTGAGGGCATCGAACGCGTCGCCACCCATCCCGAAACCGATACCGTCGTTTCCGCCACTGTTGGAGTTGTCGGTCTGCGCGCCACGTTTCAAGCGATCGAGTGCGGGAAAAATATTGCCCTCGCCAACAAAGAAGTCATGGTCGCCGCCGGAGAAGTGGTCATGGCCGCGGTGGCCCGCCGCGGCATCTCCCTTCTGCCGGTCGATAGCGAACACAACGCNNAATTGTGAGGTCAAGCGCCTCGTGCTCACCGCTTCCGGCGGACCGTTTCGCAAAACTCCCGTCTCGCGCTTCGCGAAAGTGACGCCAAAGCAAGCCCTCGCGCATCCCAATTGGAAGATGGGCCAGCGGATCACCATCGATTCCGCCACGCTTATGAACAAAGGCTTCGAAGTGATCGAGGCGCGCTGGCTCTTTGGCATGGGCCTGGAAAAAATACACGTCGTGATTCATCCGCAGTCCACGGTTCATTCGATGGTCGAGTTTGTGGATGGTTCAATCCTGGCACAGCTTGGCCCCACAGACATGCGCATGCCCATCCAATATGCGCTAACCTATCCTCAGCGGGTTGCATCTAATGGTTATGCCCTGGATTGGTCGACCCTGCGCAAGCTCGACTTCGAAGAAGTCCCGGCCAAGAAGTTTCGCTGCTTCGAGCTGGCAAAAGAGGCCCTTCGGGAAGGTGGGCCGTTGCCGTGCGCGCTCAACGCGGCCGACGAGATAGCCGTCGCGGCATTTCTTGACCATAAATTGCCGTTCCCGGGCATCCCTGCGGTGATTGAAAGCGTGCTGGAAAGTATGCCGAGGACGGCGTTCAGCAGTATTGATGACGTGCTTTCTGCCGACGCCGAAGCGCGCCGCCTGGCTCGTCTCGAAGTTACGCGCCGGTCGAAGCGTCTTGCTTCAGCCGGGCGCCGCTAGGAGTTATATTTATCAGCGGAGTGTTTGTTTGTGCGCGCTAGATGCAGGAGCAAGTAACTTTCGTCGCATTTTTTCTGTAAGATACTTCGAGGGATTATGACCGATACGCTGAGAATGATACTTGCCGGTGGCGTTGTCCTCGGCATCATGGTTTTGCTCCACGAATGGGGCCATTTCATCGTCGCCAAGCTGTGCGGCGTTCGCGTGGATGTTTTTTCCATCGGCTTCGGGCCGCGCATTTGGGGAGTTAAGCGCGGTGACACGGATTACCGTGTCAGCATTCTTCCTCTCGGCGGCTACGTGCGCATGGCCGGCGACAATCCGATCGAGGAGCGCACTGGCGCTGACTACGAATTCCTGTCGCGCCCCCGCTGGCAGCGCTGTCTCATTGCCATCGCCGGACCCGTGATGAACGTCTTTCTTACGTTCGCCATTTTCTGGGGCATCTACCTATTCGTGGGCGCGCCGGTTGAGACGTTCCTGCGCCTTCCTGCCGACGTTGCGGCTGTCCCGCAGAATCTTCCGGCCGGCACAAGCGTGCAGCCCGGCGATCGAATCGTCGCAGTGAATAGCGTTCCGACCTCATCCTGGGAGCAGGTTTACACCGAAGTTGCCAAGGCCAAGCCCGGCGATCTGCTGTTCATTACCGTGCAGCGCTCCGGCGCACAGCAGACCCTAAGCGCCACAATGCCTGAGAAATCGAAATCTGCCGATGGCGTTCTCGGCTATCCGGCACTACCTGCCGTCGCCGAAGAAATTGCGATCGGATTTCCCGCGGAAAAAGCCGGAATGAAGGCCGACGACACAATCGTTTCTATCAATGGCCAGAAGGTCGTGAGCTGGGGTCAGCTTCTCGATCAGGTGCGCAATTCAGATGGCCACTCGATTCATTTCGTCGTGCGTCGCGACGGCAACGAGATTCCTTTGGACATCACCCCGGTGCACATGATGGGCCCTGACGGTGAGATGGCCTGGCAGGTCGGCGTCGAAGAGAAGACTCCGGAGACGTACGTGCCCCAAAGCTTTGGCCAATCCGTGAAGGATGCCGGCTTCGCTACCGTGTCGAGCGCAAAACAGATCGGACAGGTACTCGGAGGTCTTTTTAGCGGCAAGGTTTCCGTNNGCGACGGCGGTCACGTCCTCATGCTCGGGATCGAAGGCCTGCTTCGCCGCGACCTTAGCGTTGCATTCAAGGAGCGTTTCGTTCAGGTAGGGCTCGTCTTTCTCCTGGGACTATTTGCCCTCGTAATGTATAGCGACATCTTGAGGGTGATCCAGGCCCATCATTAACCAGTCGCGTCGTTTGCGAATGGGCGCTGAGGGATCTGCTCGTTCTATAGCTCCGACACGAGTCCGCTCGCCCGCCGCTTTCTCGCGGTAGAAATGCCCTTTTGCTATAATGGCCGAACGATATGTCTTCCACCCCTGCACATCGCGTATCCACCGGCGAACGCATCAACGAACACGAGCCGGCAGGCCATCTCCAGCGCGAGCTCCGCTCTCGCGGCATCCGCCTCACCCGCCAGCGCCGCGTCGTCCTGCAAGTGATGGAGTCGGCCGCGCGCCACATGGACGCCAACGAAATCCTGGACGGAGCTCAGAAAATCGACTCGGACATTACGCGCGTCACGGTTTATCGCACGCTCGACCTGTTGAAGCGTCACGGCCTGATCGACGAACTCGATCTACTCCACCTGCGCGGCCATCGCCACTATTACGAAAGCCACGGCCCGCGGGACCATATCCATGTCGCTTGCATGAATTGCGGCAAGGTTCGCGAAGTGGAAAGCCCGCTGTACGAAGAGCTAAAAAAGCAGATTTCGCGCGATTGCGAAATCGAAATCAGCGTCTCCCGCACTGAAATTGGCGGCATCTGTGCCGATTGCCGCAAGGCAGGCGTTACGACCGCTCCGAGTCACTAACTAATGGCTTTCCGGGGGGAATACTTCTTCGGTAGAGATTTCTCTTCGGTGGATGTGCCGTCCAGCTCGCGGTAATTCTCGCCGGCTGTCTCTGCGGTGAATTTCTTGCTTTTGTCGGTGAGCTCTAGCCTAGGCTCCCAAACTGCCTTTTGCTTCTCGAAAATACTCCTTCGCCTGCTCGATGTCACGCAGCACTTGCTCCCGCAATTCCGCCGGCCCTGAAAACTTTCGCTCGTCTCGCATCCGCGCCCAGAACCGCACCTCTAGGCTCCCGCTCGNNGAAATCGAACAGGTGCGATTCGATCGTTGTCCGCGTGCCGTCAAACGTTGGCCGCACCCCCACATTCGTCGCTGCCCGATAAGTCTTTCCGCCGACGACCGCTTCCGTCGCGTACACGCCGTTCTTCGGCAGCAGCTCTTGTTCGGTCGCGAGATTTAGCGTTGGCACCACGAGTTTCCGCCCCTGACCTGTGCCCGTCCGGATGGTGCCTTCGAGCGCGAACGGTCTTCCGAGCATCCGCCTCGCCTCTTCAACTTTT
>PKUY01000098.1 GCA_003131705.1 Acidobacteriota bacterium
CGACCGTTGGGGTGGCGCTCCTTCAGCTGGAGTAGGATCAAGGGCAGCCTATCACGCTAAGGCCGCCCTCTTTTTTGCCTCGGAACACACTAACTCCTGATAAACGCTGCCAGCGGTTACCGGAAAAGTGGGATTCTGATACCCAAGTTACCGGTAATCAGGCGTTTGCCGAGCAACCAGCCTGGTTGATTCAGTTATGCCGTGGGCTGTTTTGCACCGCGTGTAACCCAGTATCCAGCGCATGCGCCGTACAGCATGTAGCCAAAAACGAGCAGGGTCGAGAAAACACGACCGAAAGTCGTCGTGTCTTCTCCAACTCCCTCACTCGACCGCCGCAATATGAGGAGAAATTGAGGATTGATTGCTACTGCCGCCACAATCGCGACGATACTAGACAGCATCAGAGCGAACCATGCGTGATCGTCCCATCTCTGAGTGAAAATATAGAGAGCTAGAGCCACTAGACCAGCCGCTACGAACCCTCCCACGATTGATGCCATCAAAACTGGTGATATGTAGAAAAGGGATGAATGCGAACGCCCGGGGGAAGCGATCAGAACGGCAGTTGTTACGCCCCCAAACACGCCAACATACGTTGAGACAAAAGTGCTCCACGCTATGAGAATGGCCGCAACAACTGAACGCCACAAATTAACCCTGATGATTGACCACCAGTGCTTTTGGCAGAGTGCAAAACACCCGACCAAGGCGAAAAGGAAAACAGCACCAGGCCACGAGAAAATTAAGGCAACGGAATGCTGCCCTTCAGATAGCAAGCGCATGCATCAGGAGAAGGTGTCCGCGAAGGCCGGAAAACCAGTTTTCGGCGCACTGAAAGCACACTCCGAACTGCCCACAGCCGGAAAAATCCACCTATCAGATCCTCTCCGATGAAAACTCGGAAATTGCGCCAGGCCTTTTCAGCAGCCTGCTAGACCCTCGGTTCGTTAAACTGCATAACGGGCTGCGAAACCCGCAGGATTTTTCTCAGCCTTGGAGATCGCTCTAACTTTGTCGCCACGTTAGATCAAAGTGCGGGCACTTACCGGAGAAGTGGAATCGCCGCCAGTCACGGTGATCAATCAGCATCCAACAGGGGCTTCTCGATAGCATGGCAAGAAGAATGTACTGTTCTAGTTCTTTTTCGGGGCTCCGACAGAAGGAATCTAATGTATGGTCGCGCCGCCGCAGCAACGCTTATATTTCTTCCCAGACCCGCACGGACATGGATCATTCCGCCCGATCTTATCGGTTGTGTACGAAGGCTCGGGTCCGCGAGTGTTTGCATTGGGTTCCCCGTGCTGCCTGAAATATCGGTACGCTCCTAATAGCCCAGCCGACATGGATTCGATTACCTTTTCACATTGCTCCGGATCAATGGGCTTGGGACGCATGGCGAGATCTTCGTCGTGTTCGTGGTAGAGAGCATCAGCCTCGGAATCATGCATCCGCCATGGTCGTCATCAGCCAGCAATTCGGCCCAGCCATCGTGGCGCAGACGAGTTCCCCGGATGAAGCCGCGAGCCCAGTCATTGCCGTGCTCCATGCCATTCTCATCCTCCAACAGAAGCGGCAAAGGCACTTTGCTCTTTGAGAGCGTTCCGGCGATATCGTTCCAGTGGCGCATCAGGAGCCCCAAGATTTCGTTAGCTTCTGCAAGGTGCTGAACGCACGGGTCTCCGGAGTCTCGCTGCCAAATAACTCCGGCATGTATTCGCTGGGCGCCACGATTTCAGGACCTGCAATCAAGGCAGAGAAAAACCCATCGACCTCCTCGATTTTCATAGCCTTGCCGCCTTTGTAGCTCTTCAGGAATTCATCGAGACGACCCAATTCGGTTTCCGTCAGCGGCTCATTCTGGGCAAAGGCTCTCATGGCATTCCGAACTGTTCCGGCAGCGGCCTATGGTACCACCATCGATTTGGGGTGTTTCGGTTTCCAGCGTTCCTTCATGCCCATGCAGCCTACGATCTCCTCTCGAGCTTAGGGGCTCGCCATGCAAGTTTCGTTTTTAGTTCCTCAAAAGCGTTGAACGCGATCGGACAAATGGCAACATTTTCAATCACGCCTATCAGTCGGGATGTGAATTCTGGTTGTTCTAGGTGAGGAAACGACCTGCAAACGTCTGGTCTATTCTCGTAAATGGAACACAGCTTTCCGTTAAGCATCGGGCAGGGCGGATTCACCTTGCCTTCTGACATAGGTTGTTTCTGGAATGCTTCTATCGACTGGCCAAGCGTTTTTGCAATAGCGTGAAGCTCACTTTTCTTGAATTCGACGTGCAAGGATCGACAGCAATTTGCGCACTGGGTGCAGTCGATGAGGGCAAAGTATTTCTGGCTCAAGGTCTTGACAAAGCCATCGATGTCATCTGGAGCGTACTGCTTTAGCCACGATCGGAATTCCCAGTTTTCGTCGTCGTGCTCTTGTGAAAGCTGTTGGATTCTTGACAGATCGATCTCAATTTTCGGAACCGTGACCTGCTTCTGCAGTTTCATTCCGGCCTCATGTAGTGACCCTACTCAGCGGTCAAGCGATAATATCCGGATTGGCTGGCAACGAGGAAATTATCGCCAACAAGGGCTCAGTAAAAATCGCGAAAACCGAGCATCTTGGTGCTAGTGTTGTGTCCCGAAAAAACGCTTACCAGGCCCGGAGCTGTAAGGCACATAAATTCAACTGAAGAGCTTCCAAGACATTTGCTATTTATTTGTGGGACAGCATACTAGCCCGGACTTGATTGCATAACAATGTT
>PKUY01000009.1 GCA_003131705.1 Acidobacteriota bacterium
CATACCCGATCCCGTAAAGGACCAGCACCGTTCCCACTCGCGCGAGGAAAAAATTCGGACTCGTGTGCCAGTAATCATCCGCCGCGTAAAGTTTCAGCGGTGATGAGTCGAACCCCCACGAAAGTAAAAATAGCCCTATTCCCGTGCCGACGAAAAGGCCGATCGTTCGCACCGTGTTTTTCACTGCCCAGTCGCTGGTCAAAATAAATCCCGCCGCGAGCCCCACGAACGCAAATGCCGACCACGGAAAAAGAGGAAACAGCCATGCCTGCGGTGTTCCGTGAGTGTGCACGCCGTCGACGTAGGACTCGAGAAACCAGGGCAGCCAGTGCGGGCGCCACGTCGTCCAGACCAGCGGCGTGATGAGTGAAATTCCCAGCGCGACACCCGCAGCCGCCAATGCACTCGCCGCCCGGCTCTGCGTGAACCAGCACAGAACGCCGATCAGCACGATCGAGAGCCCGATCATGTTCAGTACGTCCACGCGCAACAAATCTGTCCATGGTGCCTTCGGAAGGCCCAGCAAATATTCCTGCAAGCGAAACAGAAGAGCCAGTCCGAGAATTTCCCCGCCCCGGCGAATAATCGGCGTAGCGGTTTGGTCTGCCGGGACCCCTTTGCGCCGCATCCGGTCCATCACCAGCGCCGACGAAAGGCCCGCCAGAAATACAAACAGCGGCGCGGGAAGCGTTCCGCTGAATTGCGATAACCCATAAAACGATCCCTGCCGCGCGGCGCCGCTTAGCCACGAGCTGTAGCAGTGCACTTCGAACATCCCCACGCACGCGAACCCGCGCAGCCAATCGATGTAAGCGAATCGTTGTGTTCCCGATGCGGACATAGCCCCCGCTAAGTTATGGCCCATCACAGAATCGCCGACGCGGATACTCAAATCAAGTTCTTATCGGCGGGCACAATCTTGTCCGTTAGAATTGTTCGCCATGGCCGCCAACGCCAAATCTCGCCAGACGACGCTCCTCGCAGCCTTCGCTACCTGGGCCGCCATCGTCTCTGTCGCCGCGATTCTTGGTACCTACCTCGGATTCGGTGGCCGCCGTTTCGCCTTTGCATTGGTTGTCGCCGCGGTTCTCTTCGCGTTTGAACTCTTTCTCGCCGTGCCACGCGTGCAGGAATTCGCGCGACGGTCGCTTGGCGGCCGCGGCCCGCTTCTCGCTCCCCTCGTGCCTCTCTGTGCTGTGCTGATCTATTCGTGCGCGGTGACCGGCGATTGGAAATGGATGCTCGCCGGCGCCGTGTACACCGTAGTCCCTGCGCTTCTTCTTGCCAGCAGCGCAGGAAAGCAGCCCGGCACGTGGGAAGACTACGTCGCGGCGGCCGTGCTCTGGTTGCCGCTCCAATTCCACTGGATGTATAACTTCTTCCCCTACCCAGCGCCTCTCTCGCACGTCCTTTCCGTTCTGTTGGCGCTCAGCGCCGGCGTCGCGGCCTTCGTGTTGCTCCGCCGCCTTGACGGGATCGGCTACGCCATCGAATGGCGAAACAATTTCGCGTGGAATTTCGGATTCCACTTCGTCCTATTCGCCGCCATCGCGATTTTTCTGGGAACAAGGCTCGGCTTCCTCTCGTTCGCCCCATCGCTCGCGCGCGAACGATTCTTTCCCTTGTCTGCGCTGGGAATTTTGTTTTTCACGGCTTGGCCGGAGGAATTCCTGTTCCGCGGAGTCCTGCAGAATCTGCTTTCACGCACGCTGAAGAACGAATACGCCGCTCTGGTCGTGGCCTCGGCGATTTTCGGACTGTCGCACATCGCCCATGCGCCGTATCCGAACTGGAAATACGTGGCGCTCGCCACAATCGCAGGATTTTTTTACGGTCGCGCGTGGATGGAGACAAAATCCCTCGTGCCCGGCAAGCTCATCCACGCCCTCGTAGACATCTCCTGGCACATTTTGTTCCGCTAGTTCAGGAGGGCGGGTTCTGACTTTCTCTGCGCCCTCTGCGTCCCTGCGGCGATCCTTCGGGTTTGTACTTGCGTCGCGCTGAAATCGCCCTATCGCACCACGCCCGCAATCGGACTCGACGCCGTGGCATAAAGCTTCTTCTCGATTCGTCCCGCGAGGAAGGCCTTCCGCCCCGCCGCAACCGCATCGCGCATCGCCTCCGCCATCAGCACAGCATCCTGCGCTCCCGCGATGGCGGTATTCATCAAAACGCCGTCCGCGCCCAGCTCCATCGCAATCGTCGCATCCGACGCCGTGCCTACCCCCGCGTCCACAATCAGCGGCACTTCCGTGATCCGCTCGCGCAAAATGCGCAGGTTCGCCAGATTCTGAATTCCCAGCCCCGACCCAATCGGCGCCCCCAGCGGCATCACCGCCGACGCTCCCGCATCGACCAGCTTTCGCGCCACAATCAAGTCGTCGCTCGTGTAGGGCAGCACGATGAAGCCCTCCTTCACTAAAATCTTGGTCGCGCGAATCAGCTCCTCGGTCTCCGGAAAAAGTGTCTGCTCGTCGCCGATCACCTCGAGCTTCACCCACTCAGACAGCCCAACTTCCCTGCCCAGCCGCGCCGCGCGGCACGCCTCGTCCGCCGAATAGCATCCCGCTGTATTTGGCAGGATGAACAATTTCTCGCGGTCAATGTAATCGAGCAGCGATTCCTTCGTGCGGTCGGTCAAGTTCACGCGCCGCACTGCCACCGTCACCATCTCCGCGCCGGACGCCGCATGCGCCCGCGCCATCTCCTGAAAACTCCGGTATTTTCCCGTTCCGACGATCAGCCGCGAGCCAAACGCGCGCCCCGCAATCACCAATTTGTCAGCCATGTTCGATATCTCCGCCCTGATTGTACTCCCGAAGCGCCTTCATCCTGAGCGCAGCGAAGGCTCTCTCTTCGCCCCCCCTCCTGTGACGCGGCCCTCATCTGCCTTTTAGGGGGTCGGAGCTTCCAGCTCCGACATGAAATCATCCGCGCGAAGCGCGCTCCTCTGCGCTGCCTCTATTGCAGCAAGTATTCGCCGTTCCTGTCTTCGCTTAGGGCTGACTCCGCCCCGTTACGTCATCCGCTGCGGCCGCGGCTCTTCCACATCCGCATAAAGCCGCGCGATCGTGTCCCGATAGAGCTCCTCGATTACCCGCCGCTTTAGCTTGAACGTGTACGTCATCTCGCCGCCCGCATACGTAAAATCCTGCTCCAGCAACGCAAACCGCTTCGGCTTCTCGTATTGCGCCAATGACGCCGTCAGCCGATCGATCTCATGCGCCACCAGTTCCCTCACCCACGAATCTCCCAGCATCTGCGCGTGCATCGAGAATTCCTTACCGGCCTTCCGCGCCTCTGCTTCGATCCCTGCAAAATTAACCACCACCAGCACGGAAACAAATTTACGCCCGTCGCCCACAACCATCGCGTTCGTGATCAGCGGCGACGTCTTCAAAGCATTCTCAATCGGCGCCGGCGCCACAAACTTACCCCCGGACGTCTTCAGCAACTCTTTCTTCCGGTCGGTGATCACAAGGTAGCCGTCATCATCCACTCGCCCGATATCTCCCGTCATGAACCAGCCGTCGGGCTTCAACACTTGGCGCGTCTGTTCCGGCTTTTTGTAGTACCCCTGCATCACGCACGACCCTTTCACAAGAATTTCGCCGTCCTCCGCAATCCGCACCTGCACGTTCGGAATCGGACGCCCCACCGTGCCAACCTTATTTGCTTTCGGTGAATTGAACGTGACCACCGGCGAAGTTTCCGTAAGCCCGTATCCCTGGTAAACCGGCAAACCCACCGACCAGAAAAATTCCGCGAGCTCCGGCGCCAGCGGACCGCCACCGGAACTCAGCGTGCGAATTTTCCCGCCGACTCCCGCGCGGATTTTGGAGTAAACGATCCAATCGGCGAACTGCCACCGCAGCCTCACGCTCGCGGACGCTGCTTTGCCGTACGCTCGCCACGGCACCGCTTCGACGGCCACGCGAATCGCCGCGTCGAAAATCTTTCGCTTCAGCCCCGTTTCGCGGTGTCCTTTGCCGATGATGTTCGCGTATGTTTTTTCGTAGAATCGCGGCACCGCGGCCATCGTCGTTGGCCGTACTTCCAGCAGAGCCTGCGCCACCGTCTCCATCTGCTGCACGTACGCGACGGAAACTCCCCGGAAAATATATCCGTAGTCGATGGTCCGCTCGTAAACGTGCGCAAGCGGCAACAGCGACAGCGCTACGTCGGACGGCAACATGCCGAAATCCTCGCTGAAGTCATGCGCGTTGGAACTAAGATTCGCCTGGCTGAGCATCACGCCCTTCGGCTCGCCCGTCGTCCCCGATGTGTAAATGATCGTCGCAAGCTGTTCCGGCGTGACTTCCGCGGCCCGTCGCCGGTATTCGGCAATCTCCGCGTCGCCCGCTTTCGCGATCAGGTTCTCATAGGACAGATTTTCGAAGGAGNNTCAGGGGTTTTAACCCCTGAGGCGTCTGTTCTTAGTTTTTCCGCAAACTGTTCGGACGCCAGGCTGTCAGACGAAGGGATGCCCGAGGGCAAATTGCCGGAGGATAGGTCCGCGGGCGCCGAGCTGCCGGACAGGACACCGCTGGGATGTGGCTCATCAGCGGTCAAATTCCCACTCGGCACGGCGGAAATCACATTTTCGACGCTCGGCAAATCCTTGCGACATTCCCCGATCCTGCGCGCCTGCTCTTCGCCGGCGGCAAAAACGATTCGCGCGCCCGAATCCTT
>PKUY01000203.1 GCA_003131705.1 Acidobacteriota bacterium
GATCCGACCAGGATCGTCATCCCGAGCGAGCAACGCGAGCGAGGGATCTCTCTCCAGGTTTTCGTCACTTTGGCTCACCGCCATTCCTGGTTTTCTCAGCCTTCTCTGCGGTGAGTGCCGTTCGGCGAGGATTGCTCTCAGCTAGCCGTCACTTCCGCCGTCCCGCCATCAAACTCCACGACGCTTCCAGGTGCAAACTGCTCCTTGCGCACGTAACCCATCCCAATCGACGTCCCAGCCTTCGGCGAAAACGCCGCGCTTGTCACGTATCCAATCTCGGTTTCTCCGGCCCGGAGTTTCGTTTCGGGCGCAGGCGGCGTGGCAGTCGAAAATTTCAAAGAGACGCGTTTGCGATTCACGTGCCCCCGTGTCCTCACGCGTTCGACGATTTCCTGTCCCGTATAGCAGCCCTTGTTAAAGCTAATATGCGTGTTTTCGAGCACCGCTTCGTGCGGAATCATCCCGTCATTGAAATCGGCAGGGAACCATGGNNTCGGCTCTCCGCTGTGCGCGCGAACCCTCGCCAGTAGCGCCCGCCACAAAGCGGGCAGAGTGTCCCGGCCTGCGATAAATTCGGCGCCAATCTCACCAAAATGGGAGCGACGAACTAAGCTGCAGGGGATTCCGTCGACGGCGGCTTGAAGCATGGACAGTTCCGCGAGATCGACGAGCGCAAAGCCGCACGCCTCCTGCACAACAGCCGCCGCTCGAGGCCCCTCGACCGCCATGCTCCCCATCCGATCGGTTAGGTCGTCGATCTGCACCTGGGAACCGATCACATATTTCTTGAGCGTCGCGACGGTCCGTTCCCGCAGCGAAGCATGCGACAACACCAGCAGCTTTTCCGGCTGCGCGTACACTTCGAGTTCGGCCAGGATGCGCCCCTGCGGGTTCAGCAACAACGCAAGTGTCCCGCGGCCGTTCTCGAGAGTTTGAATATTATTTGATGAAATCGCGTGCAGGTATTTCACGCGGTCGCGCCCGCCGAGAGTGAGCAGTACGTGCCAGCTTGTGTCGAACAGCGCGACGCTCTCACCTCCCGCGCGATACTCCTTTTCGAAATCCGAGAAGACTTCCGGCAGCATGCAGCCGTCAAATTCCGCAAGCTGCGTTCCGGCCGCTCGATGCTCTTCGATCAGTAGCGTTTCCATGGTAAACGATTCGTCTCCGCGTTTATGTTATCAGATGCTCGCGGAGGCACGAGGAAGCATCGGCGATGTACGCCGTCGGGATGATTGTTGGCGATTTGCGCGCGACCCGTCATGCAGGAGGCTATGGAATTTGCTCGGGCGTTTGCAGGAGATTTGCTTCGGGAATTTCTGGCCCTTTCGACTGGCGCCAAGCATCGAATCCATCCCTGGCGAGAGCGAAGATCGTGCGCCGATTTTGAAAAATCAACTTCAGCCATGCTGAGGGTCCCATTTGCGGGAAGTAGATTCCGCGAAAGCACATTCGCGCGATGAAGATGTTAATGCGATAGCCCAGCGGCTTATGGCTCAAGGCCTCCACGGCCTTGCCCATTGCCTCCGGACTGTACGAATTCGCCCAGCCGTACTTCACCTCCGCATGGGCTTCTGCGATGGTCATTTTGAGCGGCGTGTGCGCCATCTCGAAGGGTATGAACTCCTCCCAGTGTTTTGGCCGCGTCAATCGACCCGCGTCGAGCAATCGCTTGTAAAGCGGAGTAGCGGGCAGCGGCGTTAGCAACCCGAAGATAGGCAGCCCTGGCGGCCATGTGCGGATTTCCTTGAGCGTTCGCTCGGCGCACCCTGGCGTATCGTTGTCCATCCCGAAGATAAACGAGGTGATCGCGTATACGTTGCGTTGCGCGAGCCGCTCAAGAACGGCTGCATATTCACCCGGCTTGTTGAATCCTTTGTTTACGCTGGCGAGGTTGGTGGGGTCGATAGACTCCATGCCGATGAAGACCCACTTGCCTCCGGAGGCGGCAATCAGGTCCACGAGCTCCTCATCGCGCAACAGATTGGCGCTGATTTGGGCCACCCAGTGCACCTGGGCGTTGGCCGCGATAATATCGCGCAGTAGCGATTTCGTACGTTTGATATTGATTGCGAAGTTGTCATCGATGAAGAATACCGCAATCTGACCGCGCTCGCTTCGCGCCCGAGCTTTCAGCAACAGCAGCTCATTCACCACGCTCTCGTTCGTGCGAAACCTTATGGAATCGCCGAAGAAGCCGGTTACCGTACAGAACTCGCACCCGTACGGGCAGCCGCGCCCGGACTCCATCGGAATGATGCGAAAGGTGCCCCAGCCCTCGCCAAGTTTCTGGAGCATGGGCATCGCCATTTTTGGAACCAAATTGAATTGATCGAGGTCTATCTCGCCCCATGGAATCGCCGGATATTTTTTGAGGGTCGGTTTGCGTTCCTTGCCAGATTCATCTACAGGAGCATAGAGGTCCTTCAGGTTGCCGCTGGCCGCGTCCTCAACGATCGTTGGCCATGTTTCATCGGCTTCACCGAGAGCAACCGCATCGGCGTGGCGGAGCCCTCCGCTTCGACCGAGGGCCTCATCGGCCATTTCTGTGACGTGAGGGCCGCCCATCACGACTGGCACACCCGCGGCCCGCACAGCGTCGGCCATGCGGTACGCCTTCGCTACCATACGCGTCATCGCGCCGATCCCCACGAGCCCGATGTTTTGTTCGCGGACGAATTTCGCCATTCCGATTTCATCGATCGGTTGCGCGTTGCCATCTATCAGCAGGACTTCATGACCCGGCGGAGTTAGCGCCTGGAGCAGAAACATCCAAAGATGTGGCATGAAATTGCGCGTGACCCCGTTATCCGGGTTGTACAGCAGAATTCGCATCGAGTCGTCTCCATTTCATGTTGCTTGTTTTGGCGCCTCTCAGGGGAAGCCGCGCCTTGGAATCTCATTCTAGCAGCAAGCGGTCGTGAGAAGGGAAAGCCGACCACAAGCAGCGCATTTCCAAGATAACGAAGTCGAACCGGGACTAATTACCGCTCCCAAAAACATGCCAGAGTTTCGTATAGCACGCCATCCCCCGGGAAGGACTGTCCCGAAAGACACACATTTGAAGATCCGATTATCAAAGCAATTTTCGACTTGCAAGCACGCGCCTGTTCAATCTCCCAGTTGCAACCGTCTCGAACCGAAGTTGAGTGTGGGGTCGCTCGTAGACGCGGCGATGCAGTAAAGAATCCGGCATATCCCCTGGCTACCGCGCGTGCCGGTAGGTGGCCGGCTGCCGCAACGAGTAGTCTTTGCCTCCTACCCTATGTGGTAGATTTCTAGTTCCCAATGACTCTCGGCGTTTACATCCAGGTACCTTTTTGTCAGACGAAATGCACCTATTGCAATTTTCATACGGGCGTCGTCTCGCGCGACCGTTATCAGCCCTACGCTGAAGCCGTCTGTCGTGAAATCGCCGGCGCGGCGTCGCCCATTCCTGAAACCGTTGACACTGTGTACGTCGGCGGCGGCACTCCGAGCCTTTTCGATCCCGGTGCGCTGGCCAGAATTCTCGATACGTTGCGATCCACGTATCGAACCGAATCTCCGGAAGTCACGCTCGAAGCCGATCCCGAAACCATCACTCCGGCGAAGGCCTCCGCATGGATTGCCGCTGGTTTCAACCGCATCAGCCTGGGCGCGCAGTCTTTCGACGATTGCGAGCTTCAGGCAGCCGGCCGCATGCACCGCCGCGCCGACATTTTTAGCGCTGTCGAACTTCTTCGCGCGGCTGGCTTCCGCAACATCAGCATCGACCTGATCGCCGGCCTTCCGCACCAGACGCCCGAATCATGGGAAGAATCCGTGAGCCAGGCGCTGCGCATCCGTCCCGAGCACGTTTCCGTTTACATGCTCGAAATCGACACCGACAGCCGCCTGGGGAAAGAATCGCTTGCCGGCGGCAGCCGTTACAGCGCGAGCGCGATTCCTGACGACGACACCATCGCCGATTTCTACGAATCCGCGCGTCAGCGCCTCGCCGAAGCCGGTTACGAGCACTACGAAATATCGAACTGGGCGCTGCCGGGCCATCGCTCGCGCCACAATCTGAAATACTGGCGGCGTGAGCCGTATGCTGGATTCGGCGCAGGTGCGCACGCGTTCGACGGAGTCTCCCGCTGGGCGAACGCACACGAGTCGGATCGCTACGTCGCGTGCATGGAACAGGGAAGTTCGCCGCGCGAGCAGTCCGAAGTTCTAACGCCTCCTCAGGCGCTCGATGAAGAAATGTTCCTCGGTTTGCGCATGATCGAGGGAATCGACTTCGCGCGTATCGAGCGTGAATTGGCGGCTGAAGTCCCCAGGCGTATGGATATTCTGCGAGAACGAATCGACTATTTGCGTTCGCTGGGGTTCCTCGAAGTCGAGGACGGCCGTATCCGCCTCGTCCCCGACCGCCTGACCGTATCAAACGAAGTCTTCGTGCAACTCTTGAGCTGATTGTGTAGGGAAGACAGCGGCAGGTACCAACGCCGCGAATTGATTCGAAGCAAAAGAACCGAACCACAGAAGTGCTAATTCACGAGGCCCAGCGCACGAATCTTGGTGAGCAACGTTTTGTACGATACGCCGAGCTTTTCCGCCGCGCGCGTCTTGTTCCACTTCGATTCGCGCAGCGCATTCTGAATCTTGAACCGCTCTACATGCGCGATGGCGCGTTGCGACACTTCCTCAAGCGGCCCCTCCCACAAAAACCTCTCTTCGAGCATTCCATCGGGCAATTCCTCGGGCGCAGGCTTCGCGGCAGGCAGTTGCAACGCTTCGGGATCGATTTTCGGTCCGTTCGCCAAAATGGCCGCGCGCTCGATGGCATTCTGCAATTCGCGAACGTTCCCCGGCCATGCATACGTGCGCAGCCGCGCGCGAGCATCCGCGGTCAATTCAAGTGACGGCTTGCGAAATTCCCGCCTAAACCGCTCGAGGAAATGCTCGGCAAGTAGCAGGACATCGTCTCCGCGGTCCCTCAGGGGTGGAATGGTGATCGGCACGGCCGATATGCGGAAGTAAAGATCTTCGCGAAATGTCTTCTCCGCTACGGCCGCGCGCAGGTCTTTGTTGGTAGCCGTAATGATTCGCACATTCGCTTCGATTTCCTGCGTTCCTCCGACGCGTTCGAATCGCCGCTCTTCGAGCACCCGCAAAAGCTTGCTCTGAATCGCCAGCGGCAGCTCGCCGATTTCGTCGAGAAACAGCGTGCCCCGGTGCGCGAGTTCGAGCTTTCCCATCTTTCGCGCCCCAGCCCCGGTGTACGCTCCGCGTTCGTGCCCAAAAAGCTCGTTCTCGACCAAGCCTTCGGGAATCGCCGCGCAGTTGAGCGCCACAAACGGCTGCTCCGCCCGCGGGCTCAAGTGATGCACCGCCCGCGCAAAAAGTTCCTTGCCGGTTCCGCTTTCGCCGAGCAGTAGGACCGTCGAATCAGTAGCGGCCACGCGCTGCGTCATTGAACCCGCGTCTTTCATCGTGGGATGCTCGCCGACGATTCGCGGAAAGCCGTACCGCACCGCGTATTCTTCGCGTAGCAAAAGATTTTCGCGGAGCAATTCCTGCTGTTTCGCGGCACGCTCGATCAGCAGCTTCAGGTGATCGAGATCCACGGGCTTCTGAATGAAATCGAACGCGCCTTCTTTCATTGCCGTCACTGCTTCTTCCACCGATCCATACGCGGTAACGAGAAGCACGGGAAGCGTCGGCTCGGCGCGCTTTGCTTCGCGCAACACTTCGATTCCAGAGTGTCCGGGAAGTTTCAGATCGGAGAGGACCATCAAATAACGGCGACTGCGGACTTTTTCGATCGCTACATTTCCATCCGGTGCCTCGTCAACCGTGTACCCTGCGCGCTCGAGCGCCTTGCGAAGCATCGCTCGCAGCTCGGCTTTGTCTTCGACAAGGAGGATGGGTTCCATTGTGCAAGGTCTCTAGCGTGACCATCCGGAATCGCCACCAGATTTTCGCAATTCCTCTTCGGCGCCGGTAATGGCTTGCTGGTCCGCTGCGATCTGCTTGTCCATTTGGCCGATGTCGGAACGCTTCTTGTTGATGTCGCTGTTCGTGTATCCCTGTTGCATCTGCTTGACTGGGTCGGCGTAAAACTGCACGTTATCCACGCCGAGCTCGCGCTGCATCACGTCGCGGTTCGCCTGATCCTGCTCAAGTTTGTGGTGCAGCTGCGCAAATTTATCGCGCCACATTTTTTCATCCTTGCCGGTAGCCGCGCCCGACCGGATTGCGCTGCCATCGGAAGGCGCCGGAGCCTCCGATCCCTGGCCCACGCTGGAGATGCCGCCCTGCGTCGGAAGATTGTCATTCGTGAAGACTTTAGCGGTTTTCGGTGTGTCCTTCTTCTGTTCCCGAAGTTTACGCGCTGCTTCTGCGATCGAATCCTGTTGAGGCGCGGACGGCAGCGCACTCGCCGTAGCGGCTGTAGCTGTAGAGGATTGGCGGCTCGTCTGGGCCTGCTCCGACGGTCCCCCCGCCTTCTGGTCGGTTTGCTGGCTCCAGCCCTTCGCCGGAAGCACGAAAAAGACCCCTACCGTGGCACACCACAAGATTCTGCGCATGGCTACGCCTCCTGGAAAGTACTCTACCTAGCCTGCCATCAGTTTAGATGCGGGCTACCTGCGAGGGGAATAGAGACGGTGAAAGGTCCTGCCGCAAAGGTAACCAGAGCAGAAACTGAGCCCCGCCGCCAGGACGGTTGCAGGCCTCAATGCTGCCGCCGTGCTGCAACGCGACCTTCTGGACTATCGCCAGGCCTAATCCGGTGCCCTCCGACTTCGTGGTGTAGAAGGGTAAAAATATTTTCGGCAAATCTTCCGAGGGAATTCCCGGACCGTTGTCCGCCACGCAGATCCACTGCCATTGACGTCCGCCGAGATCTTCGATCGTGCCCGAAATCGTGACCCGCGCCGGGCTCACGCTCTCGCGGGCCGCTTCCGCTCCGTTGCGCGTCAGGTTTACCAGCGCTTGCCGAAGCAGCGCTTCGTCGCCCGGCAGTTCCACGTACGTGCCCTCGCAGGTGACCTTGCACTGCGGCATGGCCTCCTGAAGCTCTTCGGCTACGCGTTCGACGAGCGACTGCATGGGCACCGTCTCGTAGCAGATTTCGAGCGGTTTGGCAAAACGCAAAAATTCGGTGACCACATGCGTCAGCGCCCGCGTCTGATCAAGTATGCGCTCGGCAGAATCGCGTGTGTCCCCGGGCTTTGCCTCGCAGCGGATCATCTGCGCATATCCGGAAATCGTCGCCAGCGCGTTTTTGAATTCGTGCGCAATGCCCGCGGACATTTCCCCTNNACTGTTTTTGCAGAGCGGTCAGCTCGGTCAAATCGCTCATTAGACAGAGCGCGCCGCTCACCTTCGGTGTGGAACCGGCCGGAGGATCGGAAACGTGCACGCGCAGCGCGGTCCTTGTGGGGTGATAAATCGGCGAAATTGTAACGCCCAGGTGCCGGACGTCGCCGTCCTTGGTCATGTGTTCGACTTCGCCTCGTTGAAAGGTTTTTCCGTCGCGCAGGCATGCAGTCAGCATTTTCGTGAGGCCGGAGTCTTCGCCAAGTAGTTCGTTGTATGACCGGTATCGCATCGGCCGCAGGCCCAGCGCATTTTCCGCCGCGGGATTCGACGAGGTGATCGCGCCCATCGCGTTCACCAGGAGCAGGCCCGTCGGCATGTGCCGCGTCATCTCTTCCGTCAGGCGCTCGGACTCCTGCGCCCGTTCCTGCGCCAGCATATGCAATCGCGCCAGCTCTTTTTCCTGCGCCCGCAGTTTTTCGATCACGCCTTGCATCGACGCGGTGATGAACACCGACGGATCCTTCATGTCGGCCCTCGGCCCTTCCCAGTCGTTGCGCGCCTGCGCCACCGGCGTCTGAAAGAATTTTCTGGCCATCATCACGAGCGCCAGCACGGCTGCGATCAGCAGCACGATCGTCACCACGGCATAGACAACGCCGATGGTGGGAATAGACCCGACGTGGACAAGCGCGCTCATCCGATGTTCCCGTATTCAATCATCATCGTCTTGTCTTTATCGCCCCAGCAACAGCGACTGATACCAGTTCACCAGCGGCGTTCCGAAAAAAACGACCAGGAGCGCCGCCATTCCCAAGAATGTTCCAAAGGGCAATTCGTAGTTCGATTCTTTCCTCCGCGCGACCATGAACGCAATGCCGAGCACGCTCCCAAGCAAGGATCCTGCGAAAATTGTCAGCAGTGTTCGCTTTACGCCCAAAAAGGCGCCTACCAAAAGCATCATTTTTACGTCGCCCAATCCCATTCCTTCACGCCCGCGCAGCCGGAAGTATGCCTCGGAAACCAGCCACAACAGGCTGCTGCCGAGAGCCGCGCCCAGCAGCGCGTCGATGAGCGACACCACCGGCGCCGGAGGAGGGAACTCAAACGCGCGGTTCGCAATCCAAAGTGCTGTCCCGTCCAGCGGCTTCGACGCAAGGCTCAACGCCAGCCCCAGCGCGAATCCTGTGTAGTTGACCACGTCTGGCAGAATCCGCTCGCGCAGGTCGGTAAACACCAACACGATCATCAGCGCCGAAAACGTCGCCCACTTCAGCGCCTCCACCGTCAGGCCAAAGGCGGAATAGCATCCCAGGAAAAGCAAACTCGTCAGGAGTTCGACCAGCGGATACATTCCCGAAATCTTCGTCTTACACGCGCGGCATTTCCCCCCCAGCATCACCCAGCTGAGCACCGGAATGTTGTCGTACGGACGAATCGCTGCGCCGCACTTCGGGCACGCCGACGCCGGCATCACAATCGACTTCTGCTCCGGGATTCGGATGATGCAGACGTTCAGAAAGCTGCCAATGATCAGGCCCAGAACGAACGCAAAGATGCCGAGGAGTGGCGCGGGAAGCACCATTTGAATCTGCCACATCCGCGCCGTCCTCTCAAGCAGCGCCCGCGCCATCGTGCCCGACTGCTAACGAAGGCCAAGCCTGCCGTCTCTGGGTCTCGGAGTGACATGCAACCGACGCCCGGCCTCCCAGCCTAAGTGCCATGGTGATGACGCAGCAGGGCCACGCCATGCCGCGCTTACTTGGCAATATGCTTGTTGTTGCAGAGTACTTGGTATTATAAAGTACATGTAGGAGAGTGACCGATGTCGGCAAAGGATATGGGCCGTGCAAAGCAGTGCGAAGTCTTATCAAGAGTGCAACCGACTTTGCGGTTGGGTTTTGAGTCCCAGGCCCNNCGTGTGCCCATTTCGAAATCAACCGCCTGGCCGCTGAAAACCTGCCTTGGGACGACGCCTATAACCTGTCGGACGGTGAGCGCCAGGCCATTCAGAAATCGATCCAGCAGTTTCAATTGGGAGAAGGCTCCGAAGGGCGGCGCTTGCTAGATCGCGGCGACGTTTATGCTCACTCGGCGGGCGACCCATATTTCAGAGAGGCGCTCGCGCTCTTCGTCAAAGAAGAGCAGCGGCATAGCTCCCACCTGCTCCGTTTCATGCGCCGCCAGGAAATCCCCGCGGTCACCAGCCACTGGGTGGACACAGTCTTTCGCCGCCTCCGTGGCCTCGCCGGGCTCGAACTTTCCCTTCGCGTATTGGTAACGGCCGAGATAATCGCCGTTCCGTACTACTGCGCGCTCGGCCGTGCTACCCGATCCAAACTGCTCCAAGCCATCGGCTCGAGAATTCTGCAGGACGAAGCAACGCATCTGAACTTTCAAGCCTCAATGCTGTCCAGGCTGGCAAGGGAGCGGTCGCGCCTATCGTGCAGGTCGCTCGCGTGCGCACAGCGACTGTTCCTGATTGGCACGTGCTGCGTCGTTTGGGTGGACCATCGCAGCGTTTTTGCGGCGGCGAAATACGGATTTCGTAGATTCCTGCGCAAGGTCCTTTCGGAGCTGTCGGATTTGGAGTCGGTCTCTTCACCCGAAATACAGGCGTACGCTTTTGCGGGGGCAAGATTTGTCCCGCAGCCAGCGCCCGTCGTGAGGAACGTTGATGATCTTGCGCCGCCCTCCGGAAATGCAACCTTTTCCCGTCCTCGGCTTTGCTATCCTTGTGCGAGGCGTCCTTGTGATTTGTTTTTATGTATTGGAAACCTTGCAACTAAGCTAGGTGGGCGAACTGTTTTGCCAAACGATTCAAAGCTGCAACCGCCGTCGCAAACCCAGAGACCAGCCGCCCCACCATCGGCGCAATGGTTCGTGCGCGACTCTGCCGGGCCACTGGGCAAACGAGACGAGCTGCAGCTTCTGATCAATTCGGGCACCCCCATTATCGCCGTCGAGACCACGGAAGAAGAGCGTCTCGAAAAACTTCTACTGGCGATCGCGATCCAGATGTCGGTGCCCCTCTACACCTGGAGCGTCATCACGGGACTCTCAAGATTCACCGGCCAGCCACTCTACGGGAGCGATGACCCCGAAAAAGCGCTGGCTAACATCGGCTCGATCCAGGGCGACGCGATTTTCCTCCTCAAGGATTTTGCGCGCTACTGCGAAAGCGACCGCGTCAGCCGCCGCCTTCGCGACCTTGCTGAGACATTTCGTACGGCCCGCCGATCAATCGTCCTCGTCGCGGCCTCCTTGAAACTTCCGCCCGAGATCGAAAGCGATTCGGCGGCGTTTCAGTTGGGTTTGCCCAGCGCGGAAGACCTTCTGCCCCGCGTGAATCAGGCTCTGGCCGAAACGGGCCGCGAGCAACGCATTCCGATATCGCTGGATGCGGCGGGTATTTTGCAGCTCGCCGGAAATCTAGTTGGCTTAACGCAGGACGAAGCGGTCCGAACGCTCCGCAAATGCTTACTCGAGCACGGCAAAGCGGACACCGCCCTCCTCGACGCGGTGCTCCAAGCCAAACATGCCGCGCTTCGCACCGACGGTTTGCTCGAAATTGTGGGCAGCGACACTTCGTTTACTGATGTCGCTGGGTTGAAAACTTTGCTCGATTGGGTTGACAAGCGGCGCAGCGCCCTCACGCCGGAGGGCCGTAAATTTGGCCTCGTGCCGCCGAAGGGCGTGCTGATCACCGGCGTCCAGGGATGCGGGAAAAGCCTGGCGGCGCGCGCGATAGCGGGCGAGTGGGGCTTCGATCTGGCCCGGCTCGACGCTGGCGCGCTCTACGACAAATACGTCGGCGAAAGCGAGAAGCGACTGCACAAGACGCTCGAACTCGCGCAAAAGCTCGCGCCGATGGTGCTTTGGATCGACGAAATTGAAAAGGCGTTCGCTTCGGCTGGCGCCAGCGGTGACGCTGACGCGGGATTGTCGCAGCGCCTGCTCGCCACTATTCTCACGTGGATGCAAGACCGCGAGAGCGGGGTTTTTCTCGCGGCCACGTCTAACAATATCGCCGCGCTGCCGCCGGAAATGCTTCGCAAAGGGCGCTTTGACGAGATTTTCTTTGTCGATTTGCCAACATCGGATGTTCGCGAATCGCTTTTCGCGCTTTGCCTCAAAAAGAGCGCGCGCGATGCGGCGGGATTCGATTTGCCGCAGCTCGCTGCCGCGAGCGAGGGTTTCTCCGGCGCCGAAATCGAGCAGGCAGTCGCCGCAGGTCTTTACACCGCTTTCGACCGGAAACGGGAACTGTCCACCGAAATCCTGCTGGCTGAGGTTTGCGGGACCCGGCCACTCAGCGTTACCCATGCCGAAGACGTTCAGTCCATCCGCCAATGGGCCAAGTCCCGAGCCGTCTCCGCCGACTGACAAGCCCTCTAACTAACTGGATCGCGAGCGAGGTCGGCGTAGCGCGCAGCTCGCTTCTCGAAAATCCCCCCGCGGTTATACTGACGCAGACACGCAGGCAAGTTTCAGACACACGGTCTGACCGGAGTGCTCATGAAGACGCCCAGCAAGAATGCGAAGCTCGCGACAAATTCCGCAAAAAATTCCACGCTACGAATTCGCCCCGGAACTTCGCGCGACGTTCCCGTGATGCTGTCTCTGATCCGCGCCCTCGCCAAGTATGAGCGCTTGACCCGCGAATTCCGCGCCGACGCAACACGCTTCCGACGTGACGGCTTCGGCAAACGGCCCTATTTCGAGACCCAAATCTGCACGCGCGCCGGTCGGCCCGCCGGCTTCGCGCTCTATTTCTTCACTTATTCCACATTCCTAAGTCGCCCGACACTTTACGTGGAAGACCTCTTCGTGCTGCCTGACGAGCGCGGAAAAGGTGCAGGCAAAGCCTTGCTGTCCGCCCTCGCTCGCATCGCCATTCGAAAAAGATGTGGACGCATGGAGTGGGCTGTCCTCGATTGGAACCTCCCGGCGATCGGCTTCTATCGCCGTCTCGGTGCGCAACTGCGAAAGGACTGGATACTCACTCGCCTGGCAGGTGCAGACCTCCGCCGCCTCGCGCGCGCGACACAAAATCCCCGCTCTGCAGAGCGTGGCCATCGCACTTAACGTCGTATCACCGCTGATCTCATCTTCGCGGCGCATTCGTGCCGTATAATTCGTCTCTGATGGCCACTGGTCCCAATCTCCTGGAAAAGAGGGTCCGCAAAAGATTCCGGCGTGTCGGCGCTTTCTGGGGACGTGTGACCGAGGGCTTGGAACTGCAACAGCTCTGGGGCCAGTTCATGTCCGAGGCCAAAGCCAGCTACGGCCTCTACTCGAAGGACGTTGACTGGGAAGCAATCGGCCACGAGCGCAGCCGCTTCAAACGCGTGATGCGCTCCATTTGGGGCGTGTTCCTGGCGATGTTGATGAAGCTTTCCCCGCCGCGGCGGGTACTCTTGCTTATCGCCATCGTTCTGCTGCTCCTGGATATCCACCTCCACTGGGGCGCCCAATCGGAATTCAGCGTGAACGTCAGCGGCCTGGGCGTAGGCATTTTGTTCATCCTGCTGGCGGTAGAGCTTGCCGATCGCGTAACCATGAAGCGCGACCTCGAAATCGCCCGCGAAATCCAGCAATGGCTGGTCCCCGAGCATGCGCCGACCGTGCCCGGCGTGGACATTGCGTTTGCCACGCGGCCGCAAAACACGGTCGCGGGCGATTATTATGATGCCTTCCTTCGTCCGCTGCCGTCGCCCGATTCTGCCACGCACGCGCTGCTGATTGCGGTCGCCGACGTGGCCGGGAAAAGTGTGCCCGCAGCTCTTCTGATGGCCACTTTCCAAGCGAGTTTGCGTGCGCTGACTGCGACGCCCGCCACGCTCGACGAGATCGTCACCGGACTCGACCGCTATTGCCGCGCCCACAGTCTCGAAGGCCGCCGGTTCACCACCGCATTTCTCGCGGAGGTCAATCCCGCCACGCACGAAATGCACTACGTCAACGCCGGGCACAACGACCCCATCCTGCGGCGCGCTTCGGGAAAGATCGAACGACTAGGGAGCGGCGGCCCGCCTTTTGGCCTGCCGCTTTTCACCGAAAACGAAGTTGCCTACGCTTCCGGGCGTGTCCAATTGCAGCCGGGCGACTTGGTTCTTATTTTTACGGATGGAGTGATAGAAGCCGTGGATGACGGAGACACAGAATACGGCGAAGCGCGCCTGATATCGTGCATTCAAAACGCCGCGCCCGAAAGCTCTGGCGAAACTTTGAAGCGTGTCATGGCCGACGTGAACACTTTTGTCGGCTACGCCCGCCAGCACGACGACATCACCTGCCTCGTCCTCCGCATTAACGCCTAGCGGCTTCGTGAGACAGGCACTGTTGTCTGAGCCCTTTGCATCGCGTCCGCCGACAAACGCCTCAGGATCACGCCCCCAATTCGCCCTTCGCTCCTGTATATTTATATTCTCGGCCTATGGCGTCCTGGATCGAACAAAAAGTCCGTCGATATGAAGAGATGCGGTTTGGGCAAGAGCCCAATCGCCGTAATCTTCCTTTCGGCTGGGGACTCGAATACATCGGTGGCGATGCGAACGATCAGAATCCGCGCGCATTCCTGGACCGCTACATTCAAGAGACGGTGGAACGCAGCGATGACTGGTACGCCACCGGGGCCGCCGACGATTACGCGCTCGCCGATAACGTCCTCACCTTCACTAGCGCCATCGCCTCTCCGTGGCCATCAAACAATCGCGTCCACGCGCAACTTTTCCCGGTCGAGAAAAAAGGCCCGGCGGTCGTGGTCCTCGCGCAGTGGAATGCGCGATGGGAAGAGCAGCAGAACGTCTGCCGCTGGCTGAATCGGCTGGGCATCACCGCAATCAAGATGAGCTTGCCGTATCACGACCGCCGCGTGATCCCCGGGCATCCTCGCGCCGACCATCTTGTCGGCCCGAACGTCGGCCTGACGATGCAGGCCGGTCGCCAGGCTGTGCTGGACGTCCGCCGCACTTTCCGGTGGCTGGAGCAACAGGGCNNCACTAGCATCGGTTCGGCCATCGGATTCATCACCATGTGCCACGAGCCTGCAGTGCGCGCTGGCGCGTTCGTGCACGCTTCGACATATTTTGGAGATGTGGTTTCGAACGGGCTCACCACCAAAAACGTATGGGAGCCCATGGCCGCGGCGGGAATCACGCATGACGAACTCCGCCACTTCTGGTCGCCGATCAGCCCGTTTCCCTACATCGCAAGGATCGGCGGCACGTCCGACAAGTCCGCAGAAGAAGCCGGAAACGACTCCAAGAAAATTCTGCTGATCACCGGGCGTTACGATCCCACGTTCTGGCCTGAATTCACCGATGCGCTGTTGCAAAAGATGCGCCGCGAACGTGTCGAGTTCGAGCGCATGTCTCTGCCCTGCGGACACTATTCGATGGGAACCGCGCCCTTCAGCTACGCAGCCGGACTTCGATTCGGGAGATTCCTCCGCCGCGCGCTGACGAAATGAAAAAGGGCAGGGCAGTCAGCGTCGACTTTTGCCGCCGTACCCACTTTAGACGCGACGTAGACTAGAAAGGAAGTTTTCGGAGAAGCTTCGCGAACGCACCCGCGCCGATCTCGCGCGCAACCGCTTCGATATCCGGCGAAAGCGACCGGTCCGCGTCCACGCGCTTCGAAGTCGCGCGAACGATTTCGTAGGCTTTGCGCGTTTCCGGGCCCGGCCGCAGCGGCGCAAGGAAGTCGATGCCCTGGCAAGACGCGAGCAGCTCGATCGCAAGGATATTTCGCAAGTTCGCGAGCATCGGTTCGAGCCGCCGCGCCGCGCCCATGCCCATAGAAACGAAATCTTCCTGATTCGCTGACGTGGGAATCGAGCCGACCGAATGCGGCGTGGCCAACGCTTTCATTTCGCTCGAAAGCGCTGCAGCCGTGACCTGTAAAATCATGAATCCGGAATTCAGTCCCGCTTCGCGCACCAGGAAAGCAGGCAGCTGACTCGTCTGCGGATTCGTCATCTGCTCGATGCGGCGTTCGGAAATTCCGCCGAGCGTCGCGAGCGCAACCGCCATCTGGTCGGCTGCCATCGCGAGCGGCTGACCGTGGAAATTGCCGCCGCTGAGAACTTCGCCGGAATCCGTGAACACGAGTGGATTGTCCGTCGCGCTGTTGAGTTCGATTGCAATCGTCGCGTGAATCTGCGCGAGCGCATCGCGCACCGCGCCGTGAACCTGCGGAGCGCACCGCAGACTGTATGGATCTTGCACGCGAGGATCTTTTTCTGGCGAGCGATGCGACTCGCGAATCGCACTGCCGCGATTCAGGCGCTCGATGTTGCGCGCGGTGATGGCTTGCCCCGCGTGCGGGCGCACCTTGGCGATGCGCGCGTCGAACGCGGCGGGACTGCCGCGAAGCGCGTCCAGTGAGAGCGCGGTCGCAACGTCCGCAGTGTCCACGATAAGTTCAGCTTCGCGAAGCGCGATCGCGAGAAGAGCGAGCATCGCCTGTGTACCGTTGAGCAGGGCGAGGCCTTCCTTCGCTTCGAGCGCGAGCGGAGCAATTCCGGCGGCTCGCATCGCTTCCGCTCCGGGCATCGCTCGGCCCTTAAGGAGCGCGTGCCCTTCGCCAATCGCGACTTGTGCGAGATGGGCGAGCGGCGCGAGATCGCCGGAGGCTCCGACGCTCCCTTGAGAAGGAATCACTGGATGGACGCCGCCATTCAGCATTGCGANNGGAAAAACCCTTGGCAATCGCGTTCGCGCGGAGCGCCAGCATCGCGCGAACAACCTGCTCGCTCAGCCGAGCGCCAACGCCGCAAGCGTGGCTGCGCACGAGATTCAATTGGAGCTGGCGGATTTCATCGCGCGAGATACGCGTTGTCGCCATTTTCCCGAAGCCTGTATTCACGCCGTAGACAGCCGCATCGCCTCCAGCGAGCCGCTCGATCACGGCGCGCGACGCGTTCATCCGTTCGTGGGCGGCGGGCGGTATCTCCGCCTCCGCGTTCTCGAACACAATTCGGTAGAGAGTTTCCAGCGTGAGACTGTTGCCGTCGATCTGAATCGCTGTCACGCGCGAGTGCCCGTACCGATGACGATCTCAAGAGGCATGGAGATTACGGTGCCATCCGACAGGTTCCGCAAGGCGTCGAAGATCTCGGTTTCTGCGGTAGCGCGCGCTGGGCTCGACATCTTGGCGAGGACGGCGCGATGCTGCGGTCCGATTTCGCTGACCTGTCGCCAAAATTCCTCGGGTGTATCTTTCCAATGCCCCGTGATTGTTCTTACTTCCTCGCGCGCATCTGCAAATCCCGCGGCTTGGAGCCGGCTCTGCAGCAGTCCGCGTTCGCCGAACATGAAAGCATGCGGAGCATCCGGATCGAGCGGCGGCATTTCGACGTATTTCAGTAACACGTCGATCGTCGACGTGAGAAACGGTTGCTGTTTCGTCCCCCAGACAACGAAAGCGACGCGCCCGCCGGGCTTCAAGACGCGCAGGCACTCGCGGAACGCCTTCACTTGCTCAGGGAAAAACATCACGCCGAAACGGCATGTGACCAGGTCGAAAGTCTGATCCGGAAAGGGAAGCGATTCCACGTCGGCGACACGAAAGTCGATGTTGCGAAGACCCTGCTTGTGCGCCAGTTCCTCGGCGATGCCGATCATTCCTGGGCCGAGATCGGTAGCTGTGACGTGCCCCGACGCTCCGACCGCTGCCGCAATAGAAAGCGCCGGGTCGCCGACGCCGCTAGCGAGATCGAGCACGCCCATTCCAGGACGAAGCTGCGCGGCTTCCAAAACGGCCTCGGTTGCGCCGCGCGTGAAGCCAGCCAGCCCAGCTTGCCACTTCCTCCAGGCGGTCACGGTCTGCTCGTCGGTCCAGTCCTGTCGAAGTTTGTAGCGATAACGTTCGAGTTTCGCAGGATCGGTTGTGCTCATTGGAGGCCCTCTCGCAGAGGATCGGCGTTAGAATCTGCATTCGCCGGCGTGCTGTTTGGGAAATACTTTCGGTACTTTTCCGGCAGCGATCTAGGGCGGCCCTGTCGATCGCAGATCACGTGCGCGGTTTCGCCGGTGGCGATGGTTTCGCCGGATGGATTGAGGATTTCGTAACCGAAACGCACGGTGCGCCGATTCGATCCGGCGACTCGAGTGCGGACCACCAGAACGTCGTCAAATCGCGCCGGCCGCTTGTAACGGCAATTGGCTTCGACGACGACGATAAAAGTATCGTCCTCAATTTCCATCTGTTTGTATTCGAAGCCGAGCGCGCGGCAAAGCTCGACGCGGCCCACTTCAAACCAGGTGAAATAGTGTCCGTAATAGACCACGCCCATCTGATCGGTCTCGGCGTAGCGCACGCGAATTGTGGTTTCGGCGTAATCTTTCATCGAGAATTACTGCCCGGCCCACTTCGGCCGGCGTTTTTCGAGGAACGCGGCAACGCCTTCGCGAAAATCAGGCGTGGAGCGAATCTCGGCGTTTGCCTCGATCGCCACTTCGAGTTCCGCGCGGATCGCCGCTCGGTCGAAGTTGAGCAGGAGTTTTTTGGTTCGCGCAACCGCGGTGGGGCTTGCAGCAAGCAAGAGGCCGGCAATTTCCCGCGCGCGTGTCATCAGCGTTTCCTGCGGCACGATTTCCGTTACCAGGCCCATGCGAAGCGCTTCAGCTGCGTCGACGATTCTTCCTGTCAGAAGCAGGTCGCGCACCTGCTTATCGCCGATCCGGCGGCGCAGGAAAACGGAAACCACCGCCGGCATGAACCCAAGCTTGACCTCTGTATATCCCAATTTAGCTTCTGGGACGGCGAGCGTGAAATCCGCCAGCGTGGCGATCCCGCAGCCGCCGGCGATGGCCGCGCCGTTAACGGCCGCGATGATGGGTTTTGGAAAGCTATGCAGCCGGTAGAACATCTTCGTGATGCGCCTCGCGTCTTCGAGGTGCCTTTGCTGGCCCTGCTTCGCGAGCAGTTGCAACTCGTCGAGGTCCATGCCCGCGCAAAAAGCCTTTCCCGAACCCGTGATGATGACAACGCGCGCGGATCCGTGTTCGGCCTGTTCCAACGCTCCAAGTAGGTCCGTGACCATCTGCGACGAGATGGCGTTGCGCTTTTCGGGCACGGTGAGCGCGATTGTGGCGATTTCTTCGTCGGACTGAAACGTAAGCGTGTGGTAGCCCATTTTCTTGAGCCCTCGTTATTCTTCGCCCCTGAGCGTTTGACAGCTAATTGGGTTTTGCGGTTTCGGTCTGCTGCGCGTATTTCTCTCTCAACTCGTGCGTCATCGCGCAGGCGACGGCGAGCGACTTCGTGTCGACCCCTGTCGAGACGCCGCGGGCTGCAAGCGTCGTAAGGATAGCTTCGGTCGGAATGTTTCCCACCAGATCATCGCCTGCAAACGGGCAGCCGCCAAGGCCGGTGAGCGCACCATCGAAACGCCTGCAACCCGCTTCGTACGCCGCGAGTATTTTTTCGGCGGCGCGCTCTGGCCGGCTGTGCAAATGCACGCCGATCTCGACGCCTGCGGCAGAATCCTTCACGGCGCGGTAAAGGTGAGCCACGTCCTGCGGCGTTGCCGTTCCGATCGTGTCCGCAAGAGACACGGTGCGCACGCCAACATCCTTCAGCCACACGAGCGCGTCTTCGACGATTTCGGGTCCCCAGGGTTCGTCGTACGGATTCCCAAACGCCATCGAGATGTAAATCACGAGCTTATGGCCCGCGGCTTTTGTGTCGTGCTGGAGCTTTTCCACCAGAGCGCGCGATTCGCCCCGCGACATATTCGCATTCGCGCGGCGAAAATATGCCGAGATGGAATACGGATATCCGATTGTTGTAACCCCAGGAGTTGCGAGAGCTCGATCGAGGCCCTGCGCATTGACGACGATGCCGATCACGTCGAGCGACTCACCCGGAGGCAGTTTGACCTGACTCAGTTGCTGCATCACAGCTTCGCTATCCGCCATCTGCGGCACGTGCAGCGGCGAGACGAAGCTCACGGCGTCGATGTGCCGGAAACCTAGCGAGACGAGCCGGGCGAGGTACTGAACTTTTTCGTCCGTGGGAATAATGTGCGGCAGTCCCTGCCACGCGTCCCGCGGACATTCGACGATGGTTATCTCAGCCAATGAAATCACCTGTTCCTGCTGTGTTTCGTTGTTGCGCGAGTCTCACGTTTGCAGGACTCCCGTTTTGAATTCGGCGACGTGAGAATTCAGCGCGGCCGATTCAAGTGCTTCAATCAACGCTTCCCGCGTGTGCGCCGGATCGATAATTGCGTCGACCCACAAACGAGCCGCGGCGTAGCGCGGATCGGTCTGATGTTCGTAGGTGGCGTGAATCGACTCGAACAATTCCTTCTTATCTTTCTCACTCAGCTTTTTCCCAGACCGCTCGAGCTGCTTGACCTTCAATTCGACCAGCGTGCCGGCTGCTGAATCGCCGCTCATCACGGCGTACTTGGCGGTTGGCCAGGCAAACATAAACCTGGGATCGTACGCTTTGCCGCACATCGCGTAATGTCCCGCACCGAATGTGCCGCCGCACACAACCGTGATCTTCGGCACCACGCTATTCGCGACGGCATTCACCATTTTTGCGCCCGCGCGGATGATGCCGCTCCACTCGGCTTCTTTGCCGATCATGAAACCGTTCACGTCATGAAGAAAGATCAGCGGTACGAGACCCTGGTTGCAATCGAGAATAAAGCGCGCGGCTTTGTCCGCCGACTCGGTGTAGATCACTCCGCCGAATTCGATCCGCTTTTCGCCTGTGCCGGGATTCGAGACCGTGACATTCTTTTTCTGGTTTGCCACGATTCCGACCGCCCAGCCGCCGATGCGTGCGTATCCGCAAACGATGGTCTGCCCGCGCTCGGCGCGATATTCGTCGAAGCGGCTGCCGTCAACGATGCGCGCGATAATTTCGCGCATGTCGTATTGTTTGGACGCTTCAGCCGAAAAGATTCCGTAGATTTCTTCGCCAGGATGCGCGGGAGACTCGGACTGCTTGTGGTCGAAAGGCGCGCCGGGCCGGTGGCCGAGCTTGTCCACGAGTGAGCGAATGCGCTCAATGCACGCAGTGTCGTCCGGCTCGCGGAAATCGACGGTGCCGCTGATTTGCGCGTGCATCCGCGCGCCGCCCAATTCTTCGGCTGAAACTTTTTGGCCGATGGCTGTCTGCACCAGCGCCGGCCCCGCTAAAAATAAGCCGCTGCCCTCGGTCATCAAAATGTGATCGCACATCACCGGCAGGTACGCGCCACCCGCGACGCACATTCCCATAATGGCGGTGATTTGGGGAATGCCCATCGCGCTCATCACGGCATTGTTCCGAAAGACGCGGCCGAAATCATCCGTGTCGGGGAAGACGTCCTCTTGCAGCGGCAAGAAAACGCCGCCGGAATCCACGAGATAGATTGTCGGAATGCGGTTTTCGATGGCGATATTCTGGGCGCGGATGACTTTCTTTGCCGTCATGGGAAAGAAAGCGCCCGCTTTCACCGTCGCATCGTTGGCGATGATCATCACGCGGCGACCGGCGACGTGGCCGAGGCCGGTGATCGTACCCGCTGCCGGCGCGCCGCCCCATTCGGCGTACATTTCAAATGCGGCGTAAAGGCCCAGCTCGAAGAAATCGGTTTTTGGGTCGATGNNGAGTTTTGCGATGCGCTCGCGGGCCGTCAAACGGCCTTTCTTGTGCTGTCCTTCGACGGATTTGGCGCCGCCGCCCTGGCGAATCTGCTCTTCTTCATTCTTCAGCGCCGTGAGGCGGGCAATCATGTCGCGGCTGTTCTTTTGGAACGCCGGAGATTTCGTATCGACATGCGTCTCGATGATCGCTGCTGCCACTTGTTGGCTCTCTTTGCTCATTGCGTCAGGCACCCTGCGGAGCGGCGGCGACACGCTGGCGGATAAAATCGACGATGGCTTGCGTGGTGGTTCCCGGAAGAAAAATTTCGGCAACGCCGGACTCTTTCAGAGCTGGAATGTCGGCTTCGGGAATAATCCCGCCGATCAGCACCGTCACGTCATCCATGCCTTTTGCGCGCAGGAGTTCCATGAGCCGCGGGCAGAGTGTGTTGTGCGCGCCCGAAAGAATCGAAAGCCCGATTACATCGACATCTTCCTGTACCGCCGCTGAAGCAATCATCTCGGGCGTCTGCCGGAGGCCGGTGTAGATCACTTCCATGCCGG
>PKUY01000382.1 GCA_003131705.1 Acidobacteriota bacterium
GCGGTCGAGCAGCGCCCGCAAGACGGGCGGCTTCAGCGGCTTTTCGATGTACCAGAAGGCGCCTGCCTCAATCGCTTGCACCACGCGCTCGTCGCTGCCTCGTCCCGTGATGATGATCACCGGAATGCGCTGGATTTCGTCGCCGAGGTGGCGCAGCACGTCGAGCCCATTNNAAAGCTCGACATCGACCAGGATGACTTGCGGATGGAACTCCGGAAATTTCGCGAGTGCGTCTTCGCCGCTTGCGACGCCTAATACCTCGCAGTTCCATTTGCGCAGCAAGGCTTCGTAGCCTTTGCGCGCATTGTCCTCGTCTTCGACGATGAGGATGCGTTGCAGGGATGGATTGTCCGTTGCCATCGACAGTTTGAATCTATCAGCACTCCTCGCGAATTCCAAGGACCCGGGGCTGTTGCGATAGTCCGATTCGGTGCGCTCGGCGCGAAATATACCGGCTGCAGAACGAGGCTGAACGAGAGGAAACTGTAGGAATCTAATCTGCAGAGGTCGAGATTTTACTGCGCGGAGCTGGCGAGCCAATTAGATAGGTAATCGGCACCGGGAAAAACCCGCCACGGGATCGACCCACTTTCCATTCATATCCATTTGCGGTAAGCCTTCTGGTGAGGCGGGCAAGATCCCTTAGGGAATACGCGCGCAGGCAGGACACCAGCCCGTCGAACAGGAGCAGGAAGGGAACTACCGGAACAATGTAAGTAAATACGAGACGCCACCAGCGAAATGGCCGCATGAACGGAGTAAGCGACAGAATCCAGATCGGCAGTAACACAGTTAGAAGCAGTGTCATGCCGCTGCGTCCGGGCGCTTCAAAAATGCCGATGCCTTGCTGCTTGTTGACCGCGTCCTGAAGGATCGAGCGAGCCTGCCGCGGCGTGAAATGGTGAAAGGACGAGAAAATCGTACGAAACCCGTTCAGCTCATCCGGAATATGACCGGCATCCACTGGAATCAACAGGAACCGAACGCTCTTCAGCCCCGCCAATTTCGCATCGTTGAAAGCCGCAGTGTTCGGATATTTATCCGTACAGCAGATATCGAACGGCAGGCCATCTTGCTGCCGAAGGTCTTCCGAAAGTTTTAGCCACGGACCTCCGGCACCCGAGCACAGGTCGACGATGTGGGCGGCGCTGGTTTCTGCCAAAGCTTTGCTGAGTTGTGGAGCGATCGGTCCGTAGAGATTAGCCGTGTTCAGAATGAATTGAAGCGCATCCAGCGTCAGATTGCGAAGGTGGGCGGGAAACCAGGCCTGATCGTGAATCTCGAAAAGTCGCATGGCGTCCTTCAACTGCCGCGGTGTCCACCGCGAAGAAATAAGTTGGAATGGAATCGCCGGATCGCGGCTCAGCCTTTTCGTTGTTCGAGTTCCGCCCACCGCGCATACAGATCATCCACACTTTTCTGAACTTCTTCAATGCGCAAACAAGACTTCTGCAGGCGAGATGCATCGCCCGTGACCGCCGGATCTTCCAGCGCTGCACACTGCACGCGAAGTTCTTCCTCTGCTTCGGCCACACGCTCCGGAATGCCCTGAAGCTCCTCAGTCTCCGAAAATGAAAATTTCCTTTTTGCCGACGCGGGTCGGCCGCTGGCCAAAACTTCCCGCGCGCGCTCATTTCCGTTCGGCGTCTTGTTCGCGCCCTTGGAGAGTTGAGACCGCTGCCAGGTCTCCCATTGTGAATAGTCGGCAAAACGTTCCGCGGCGCCCATGCCGTCGAGTCCGATCACAATCGTCGAGACGCGGTCCAGCATGTATCTGTCATGCGTCACGAGAACCAAAGCCCCGGGATATTCCAGCAAACTCTCTTCCAGTATTTCCAGCGTGGGAATATCCAGATCGTTGGTCGGCTCGTCGAGCAGCAGGACGTCTGCCGGCTGAACCATGAGCTGTGCGATTAATATCCGCGCGCGCTCGCCGCCCGAGAATTTGCCCACGGGACGATTCAAATCCTCGCCCGTGAACAGGAATTTTGCCGCCCACGCCGCTACGTGAATTACCCTATCCCGATAGATCACGGAATCGCTGTCGGGAGCGAGCGCGCGTCGCAGGGTCACGTTTGGATCGAGTTCGCGATTCTGATCGAAATACACGATCCGCAATGCGTCGGCCTTGAAGATCTCGCCGCTGGTGGGCTCGATATCGCCCCGCAGCAGACGGAGCAGTGTCGTTTTGCCGCTTCCGTTCGGTCCCACCAGTCCTACGCGCATTCCTGGCGTGAACGTGAATTGAAGTTTGTCGAAGAGTTTGCGATCGCCGATGGAGTAACCGACGCCGTCCAGGCGGATCAGCTGTTTGGTTTGCCGTCCCGACGAAGGAAAGTCGATATTCGCAGTGGACGTGGCGCTCCTGGCGTTCATTCCCCCCAGCTCACCGATCATCTCGTGCGCCTTGTCGATACGCGCCTTCGATTTTGTAGTTCGTGCCTTCGGGCCTCGGCGCAGCCATTCACGCTCGATGTGGACACGATTCGCCAGCGCATCCTGCCGTTTTTTCTGCGCGTGGAGGTGTTCTTCTTTTGCCTCCAGGAACGCGCCGTAGTTTCCTCGGACGCGCAGAAAGCCGTCCGCATACGCGCGATTAATTTCCATCATCTCATTCGACACGTTTTCTAGAAAATAGCGATCGTGCGTGACGACCACGGAGGCGAATGTGGCATTCCGAAGCAGGGTTTCGAGCCACTTGATTCCAGCGATGTCCAGATGGTTTGTGGGTTCGTCGAGCAGTAGTACATCGGGCTCTTCGACCAGCGCCGCCGCAATCGCCAGGCGCTTACGCCAGCCACCCGACAGCGTCGCAGTGGGAGTTTCGAAGTCGGTGAATCCTGCACGGCCCAGTGTCTCGGCGAAGCGGGACAGGCGATCCTCGTGTCGAACGTCGGCCCGTTCCAGAGCGCTCTCGATGACCGACCGCACCGTGTCGCCGGACGCGAATTCTGAAACCTGCGTCACGCAACTCAACCGCGCGCCTTTGCGTAAGGCGATGTTTCCGCTATCCGGTTTTACGCGCCCGTCCAGCATCGCGAGCAGCGTCGATTTGCCCGAGCCATTCGGGCCAATCACGCCGATCCGGTCACCTTCGGATATGTTAAACGAGATATTTTTGAAAAGAGGCGCTACGCCGTATCTCTTCGAGAGTTCGTGTGCGCTGATAATTGGGGCCAAATTGCTCGCTCATCTCCTCCACCGAGTTTACACGAAGCATGAGCGTTCCAAGCATGTTCCAGACAGACTGCTCGCGTTTCAAGTGAAGTTCACCGGGGTTGCTGGCGGCGCGGCGTGAGTTTCGCTATGCGGATCGCTCAATAGGAATCGCCCAGGACTCATCCGCGCACCTGGGCCGCGCCGCCAGCAGCGATGATTTAGTAGCGGGACGCCGAACGGCCAAAATAGAGCGATCGATCGAGCATGGCTTCGAGCTTTATGTCTTTCTCGAGTGTCAGCTCCTGGCCCAGTCCCGACGTAACCATGTACGCCGCAGCCGCGGCCGTTGCAGCGCGGAGCGCTGCATCCTTGTCGTTGTGGGAAGCGACTCCCGGAGCGGCTCCGACAAACGCACCGGCAGCAGCCGCCTCCAGCGCTTCCTGCCGTTTGCTCGAGCTCGCTTCGATTTCACCCTCGCGGTTGTAGTCCACTCGTATGGAATGCACGCCGGGAATATCCGTAACCGTGGCCACGAGCGGGATCCATCCATCCGGCGTCTTAATATCGTCGAACGTCAGCCACATACGAGCGCGCCCGGCCTTATGCGCGGCTTCGATTTTGTCCACGTGGCCGCGAATCTCGGCGCCTGGCGTGAACGTGGTCCCGTCCGCGCGGACTGCTCCTCCTTGGTGCCGACACTGATCGAATCCGAGCCGTTCGGTTATGTGAAAGGCGCTTTTACGGGAGCCGTACACGCAAAGATGGACGATGGAATCGGCCGCCAGTAGCACGCTCTTCCTCGACGAAATCGGCGACCTGCCCATCGATTTGCAGGCAAAACTCTTGCGCGCTTTGCAGGAGAAGAAAGTGAAGCCGGTTGGTTCCACCGATCGCATGTCCATTTCGACGCGCGTGATCGCTGCAACCAACCGCGATCTCGATGCGGCGGTGCGTCAGGGCCAATTTCGCCAGGATCTGTTTTATCGGCTGAATTTCGTACAGCTCAAACTGTCGGCACTGCGGGAGCGCAAGAGCGACATTCCCATTTTGGTGAATTTGTTTCTGGAGAAATTCGCTGATTCGAAGGGTGGTGTGCGTTAAATTTCCGAAGACGCTGTGGCCCGCCTGATTACCTAGGGCTGGCCGGGCAATGTGCGAGAACTGGAAAATGCCATCGAACGCGCGGTCGCTCTTGGCTCCGGTCCCCTCTTGCACGTGGGAAATCTCCTCTCGAATCTGCAGCACGGCACTGGTGAACGCATGCCGCAGAGCGATGAGCTGCTGCCGCTTGAAGAACTCGATCGGCGGGCTATTCTGCGTGCTTTGCACGAGTCGGGTGGTGACAAGCTCGCCGCAGCGCGGCTCCTCGGCATCGGAAGACGACACTCTATCGCAAGCTCAAACAGTACGAGACCGAATCGGAAGTACAACCCAACTAACGTCGTCAAACCCCTCCGGTTGAAGCGATACGATATTCCTTGCCTCGCCCGCGATTCGTATCGAACCGGGAAGCTGTTCGTGATTCCGCTTGCACAGCTGCAGTCCAAACCGTGAAAAGGAGCTACTTGCCGCGGCAACACTTTTGGTCAACGTTTTGCAGTGCATGTACTCGTGCGCGAAGGATGGAATCCGGCAAAGAAAATCCGTCTCAGGCAAGCAGCCCGTCGTGGTGTGGAGTACGCCGTCGCGGTGGGAACCGCCATTCTATCCGGTTACTGGATCGTACGGGGCCACTGACAAATTTACAGAAAAATCATTCGAATTGATTTGTTCCCTTGGCAATTTCCGATTCGGCCCAGCCATCCAGCAACATCGTCTCGCATTCCAGTTCCCACGCGGAGGCCCCAGCTTCCCGCCGCCGCGGCGTTTAATGAGCTCCTTCACTCGAGCGGAGAGGCTCTCTTGATCCTAGATTCCGCAGGCGTAGTCCAAAAGGCAAACCCGCGGGCCCGCGAATTGTTGCGGCTCAAGGATGCTAACCAGCGCGCCGGTCTCGCTGACTTCTTAACGGGGCCGCCCATCGATCAGATGAAGTCACTTTGGTTGCATCCGATCTCCTTTGCACGGCCCCCACTCTCGACGCGTCACTCGTCACTGGTTTCCCGATACGGATTTCGCTTCGATCGATCCTGCCTGGCTCTCAACACTTGCTCTTGTGCATGGAAGAAGGCCCTGTCGTTCAACGCGCGAATGCGAAGGCGAATCACCTGAAGGCCGAACTCTGCAGCGTGCTCTGCTTTTTCTTCTGCCATTCGCGCGGGCGCAGCCGTAAACGAACAACAGATCCTTCCGCGAGCAAAATGCGTTCGCCTCAGGATGACGATGCTTGTCGCATCGTCAGTTGAGGAATGGCGGCAAAAGACGGATAATCTCATGGCAAAATCGAGCGTCTTTCTCAGCTATCCGAATATTCCAATTGAAACGGGGGGCCGTGAATGGCCGAAGAAAAACGTATGGATGTGGACCGCCTGACCGCGATCGATATGCACACGCACATCGAGCACGAAGGGGAGGGAACCGACGCGGACGCGGCCGTGAAGAAGTATTTCGGCGAAGGAGCGCCGCGAGGCCGTCAGGGAATGGCGGATTACTATCGCTCCCGCAACATCGCCTGCGTGGTTTTTACCGTCGATGAGCGGCTATCGGGCAGGCCGCAGGTCTCGAACGACTCGGTTCTCGAGTTTGCCTCGCAAAATGCCGACATCATGATTCCGTTTGTGAGCGTCGATCCCACGCGCGGGTTGCTCGCGATCAGCGAAGCGAAGCGCCTGATTGCGACCGGCTTGGTTCGCGGATTCAAGCTTCATCCCCCGATACAGGGGTTCTTCCCAAATGACCGCATCGCCTACCCGCTGTACAAAGTCATCGAGGAAGCGCGACTGCCCGTAGTGTTTCACACCGGCCACAGCGGGATTGGCACCGGAATGCCGGGCGGCGGAGGGATCAGACTGAAGTATGGCAATCCGATGTACATCGACGACGTCG
>PKUY01000326.1 GCA_003131705.1 Acidobacteriota bacterium
CCCCATTTTAGAAGGGTTTTCCAACTTCAACGACGAGTTCTCGGACACCGAGTCCTGTATACAATTGAATCTATTCGAGTTTTAATGGGACAGCACTGATAGGAGCCGACTAGACTAAACGCAGTGACAGATATATCACAATGCAACGATTTGATGGCAGGGATCGACGTTTCGAATCCCGAGGCTAGGTCGCCTATCCAAAGTGAATGAATCCTCAATGGAAATGATTAATGTGATCGGCTCCGGCGGCGGGCTAGGTCCCAAAAGTCGGGTAACTGAACACTCTTCGATGGCAAGCAACCGTTGGTTTTTGGTTTGTCGTTCCCGCCAGCATCCTCCTGTTGGTTGACCGATCTCGCCATTCGGGGCGACTATCTTCATGTGAACGAAGCGGCCAAGGACGAAATCTGGAGAATGCGGATCACCAACTGAGACGCTGCCAAATCTGCCGCAGCGTGCTCCGCAGGTGGATTGCAGCGACTCGGGTGCGATTAGGAAGGTGGCCATGGAAATCGATCGAAAGGCTTTTCTCGAAAGTTTGGGAGACGCAGACGCCATCAAGAAAATGGATTCCGAGGCCCGCGCTGATGCTCTGGAGCACCGTATGCTTGCGGAATTGAACACAGCCATTGCCAGTAGGCAAAACGGCGGGCTTCAAGAGTCCAACAAAGCCGAGTCGAGCCAATTCGAGTCTGGCAAGTATCCGACGGCTGCGGAAGTCGAAGCGCAGATCGAAACGCGAACGTATCGGTCGGACGCGGGTTTCCTGATGGTGCTATGCACGGGTGCAAACGCGAAGCGGCTTGCGCCGATGCCCGCTAATCCGACGCTGCTTGATTTTTTCAAGCTCCGATTCATGGACACCGCAAACCACGTGCTTCAAAGCGCCAATCTGGCCATGAAAAACGGAATGTCGGAAGAAATCATTCTCGCGTGTCTGCTTCATGACGTTGTGCAGGAACTCATTCGCACGGACCACGGATGGTGGGGAGCGCAACTATTCGAGCCGTACGTCCCGAAGAAAGTCACATTCGCAATTTGTTACCATCAAGCCCTGCGCTATTACGCCGATCCGTCCGTGGGATACGAATACCCTGATCTTTACCGGCAATTATTCGGGGTCGATTACGTGCCACCTGCTTACATCGAAGAAACCTACCGGATGGTTCGCAAGCATCGTTGGTACATGGAGCCGCGCATGGTGGCGGTGAACGATCTGTACGCGTTCGATCCGAGCGTGGTGGTAACGATCGACCCTTTCCTCGATATCATTGGCCGGCACTGCAAGCAGCCAAAAGAAGGATTGGGTAACGATGGCAGCCCAGTCGCCCACATGTGGCGCACGATCATACGACCCGATCAGCCGTTGTAGGGAGATCGGTGCCCGCGCTCTCATCCCTTGAAGGCGATACTGATGGTTCAGTGCCGATCGAAATTTCTAGTCAAGCACAATCGTGTGCCGACTATATCCCCTTGGAGGCAAGATGAACCTGCGAAACGCAGTGGCTTTGATCACGGGTGGAACCAGTGGCATCGGACGTGCCATAGCTGAGTCTCTCGCGGCAACCGGAGCACACGTAGCAATCACCGGGCGCGACGAACGCCGTCTCGCGGAGACGGCAAGTACCTTGGGAGTCCACCCCATTCGTGCGGACGTAACCAAGGAAGCCGACGTGGAACGCACCTATAGAGAAGTTTTGGCGAAGTTCGGTGATCTCGATATTCTCGTCAACAACGCAGGCTTCGGCGTTTTCAAGAACCTTGTCGACTTCGACCTGGCCAGTTTCGAAGCCGTTTTCGCTACAAACGTTACAGGAGCGATGCTCATGGCCCGCGCTGCGGCAAAGCAGTTCATCGCAAGGCAACGCGGCAATATTGTCAACATCTCATCGACGGCAGGATTGACCGGAGCCGCAAACGGGACAGCCTACTATGCGAGCAAGTTCGCGCTTCGTGGAATGACGGAATGCTGGCGCGCGGAACTTCGAAAGCACAACGTTCGCGTGTTTTTGGTCAATCCGAGCGAAGTCCTTACGAACTTCTCCGTAATTGCCGGCTTCGAGCAAAAAGAGAATCCCACCAAGCTGCGCGCCGAAGACATTGCTCACATGGTGAAGGCGATACTCGAAATGGACGACCGTGGGTTCACGCCGGAATTGTCCGTCTTTGCCACGAATCCCCGGAATTGAAGACCCCGCGCAGCCACACGACGAATACTGAATCGCCGTTTCGCGCACTCCGCTGCAGGTGAATGTTGTGCTCGCAGCACTTTAGCGCCGACGTTGATCAACCGTTGTCCGATCTAACGCCACTTATCGACGGAGGCGCTCGCTGTGTAGCTGAAGTCTCCTGCCGACCAATAGGTGTTGGTTTCGCCGCCTAACACGATGATCTCGATCGACGAAGTTGGCTTTGCGTCGGCGGGCGCTCCCGGCCGGGGTCGCCGCCAGAAACGCGATACCGGTATTTCCGCGTCTCCCATCTTCAAATAAGACGCGTAGGGCTCAACTCCGGCTTGCGCCTGTTTTAGTTCGTTCTGGCGCGTCTGCCAGTACAGCCAGCCCGGCGTCTTGGAATTTGTGGCGAGCCACTCGCTGTACGCTTCCTTCGAGTCAAAACCGTGCGCCTTGATGTCATTGGCGACGACTGGATCGAGCAAGAGCGTAGCCGCTCCCACACTGGTCGAGAAGAAGTGCGTCAGCCATCCCTTAATCACTTCGTGCAGCGGAAGGGGACAAAACCACGCAATGTCATTCATGCTCCATCCGGTGAAGATGCTCACGACGCTCTCGTCCGCCTTGAATCCTTTTTGCACATGCAAAGGAATCCAGCCAGCGGGCAGCTTATCTTCCGTTTCCGGAAAGCAGATATTGTTGTAATTGAATCCGTTTCCCTGGGTTCCCATGTAAGTCTGTCCGGGCATTCCGGACGCAGCCAAATTCTTGGACAGTAGCGTCCATGCCCTTCCGATCGTTGCATTCGCATCGTTGAAAGGACCCATTGCGCCGATTCCCGAATTCATTTTGATTTGATCGCGAATGGGGCCGTTTACAACGACCATGCGGGCGAAAGAAGATGTGGAACTGAAAAGGGAAGTCACTCCGGTCGCCGCTATGGCCAGGATTACGGGAAAGAATTCCGGCTGCGCTCCTGCCATCACAGCGTTGACGGCCACCTGCTTGACGGTGAACGACCAGTCCGGAAAAGCTCCAGGCGCCGCACTCATTTTTCCGACCACTTCATCCGGGTGATGACTCGTGCCTTTCAGCATCGCATCCACTTTTTCCTGCATGGGCAGGATGATGGGCATGTAGTCCGTCATTCCATTGTCGGCGTAATACCGCTGCAAGTTGTCCGCCGTGTCGGTGTACGTCGGAGGGCCGATGGTGGGAGTGATCGTTCCCGTCTTTTTCTCTTCGGCCGCCAGCGGTTTGGTAAGAGCTTCGACGACTTCCTTCATCAGTGGTTTTCCGCTGACAGGATCATTCCCGTCGAGACATGCGTACATCTGCTCGTCCGTTTTGTTCGTCAGAGGATGCGGTGTGAAGCAGATACGCTCGAGTGGCATGCCGCGTCCGGCGGCGTTGGAAAGCGCGAGCTCCTTGAACGCAATCGTGACCATCGGAGCTGTCGGGAAACCCATCTTTTCAACTGTTACGCAGTGACCCACGGTCGCTGGTGTGCACGTGCTTCAATGGCCGATCGCCATGATCATGGCGTTGCCCTTGGCTTTAATCTCTGCCCATAACTTGGGGTCGTCGTCGGCGAGCCCTCCGGCCTTTAATCGATACACGGTGTTCACGCTGGGCATGTTCTTGGTGAACCAAATTCTGATCTGTTCCAGAAAGCGATCCGCGCCGGCGAATCCGTCGGATACGAGATAGACGGTCTTGCCATCGAGGCTATCCAGCCGGGGCGCCATGGGTATCAGCTGTATAGCCGGCGGCGAGCCTTTGGGATTCAGCGTCTCGAGTTTGACCCCGACAGCGGACGCCGAAACCTTCTTCTTTGTCTGATCGCCGAGCAAAGGAGAACCAGTCAACAGCGCTGGTGAAATGCCCAGTATCGACAATAGCTTTCGCCGGTTAATTTTCATGGTGTACTTGCTCCCTTTGCGTCCCCAAGTTCCCAACCCACACTGCGGTGCGCATCTTAACATCCGCGCGACGACTCGCGACGAGATCGATTTCGCGCGAAGCCCCCTGGGGCGGCCATTGGACTGATGCGAATTCCCGCCAATCGTAATCCAGAAACTTCCCGGATGCTATCTCAGGCGCTCTCTACTCTGGAAGCTCCGCCGCAAAATCCAGTTACTGCGAAGATCGCGATGCTGCCCATATCAGGGCAACGAGAACACGTAGATCGCATTTTGTCCCGTTGGAGTCTTCAGCTCAGGAACTTCTGCGCTCAGTTCCGGTACTTTCAGGTTGTTACCCGTCATCACGCAGACGTACTGCTTTCCGTTGACCGCGTAGGTGATCGTGCTAACGGAAATATTGCCCCCGAGGATCGATTCCCAAAGCTTCTTTCCGGTATCGAGGTCGAAAGCGCGGAACCTTCGAGACATGTCTCCGTGAAAAAGCAGGCCTCCGGCTGTCGTCAGCATAGCGCCGTTTCCGGGAGCACGCCCCACATCGAAGTGCATGGTCTCGCCGGTCGATAGATTTACCTTCGCCAGTCCTGTAAGCGCATTCGGATCCGATCCGGGCCGAGGGATAACTTTCCATCCTCCGCGCCCAGCGGGCCCAGCCAAAATCATATCGCGGCAATTATCGATGTAAGGGATATACAGAGAATTGTTCTCGGCGTGGTAGGCGGTGGGCCAATAGCTTCTAGTATTCCAGTAACAAACGATATGGCGTTCCCCGGGGTGCTTATATACCAAATCCCAATTGAGGGTGGTTTGCCCGGTCTTCACGTCTATGTTGGACAGTACATAATTCGGATCGTCATACGGAAATGGCGTAGCCCATAGAAACTTGCCGTTGTGGCGGTCGAGGACGAATATAGTGCCGCCTTCGGCAACCATCGCTGCGATGTCATGCTTCGATCCGGCGGGAACGTCGGGATTGATCCACTTGATGAATTTGGGATTCGGATTGAAAGCCACGTTCGCAAGCGTGCGCTCGTGCGTGTGGTCCGTGTCCCAATCATCGCCCGGCAGATGCTGGTAATACCAGATGAGTTTGCCGGTTGCGGGATCGAGTGCGAGAGTGCTGTTGCTATAGAGGTCGGCCGGCGTGGAACGCGATGTGCCGTCGGGATCGCCATTGTGTCGCGCTGACCGCTGGTCCGGCATGGGATTTGCGACGCCCCAATAAATCACGTTGCGAACAGGGTCGAAGCTCCCCGGCAATCCCCATGTGGACGCCATGTCTTCGGAGTTATCTGCGCCGCCCCAAGATGCGTACCCCGGATCGTCGGGATGCGCCACGGTGAAAAATCTCCAGACTTTCTCGCCGGTCTTCGCATCGTCCGCTTCGATGAAGCAGGTCTCGCGTCCCTTGCCGCATGTGCCGCCCGAGATCACTTTACCGTCGATCACGAGAGCGCCAGAAGTGTTTTGCGTTTCGGTCTTGAATGTTTCCCAGCGCACCTTGCCCGTACGTGCATCGAGCGCTACCACGTAGCCGTCAGGCGCGGTGAAGTACACCATGTCTTCAAACATCGCCAGAGACTTCGTCCTTTCCACGGATCCCACTTGTGGCGTTTTGTACTCGCGCTTGTACTCCCAGATCAGATCTCCATTTGTGGCGTCGAGGGCGTCGACGTTTCCGCCCGGCACGATCACGTACATCACGCCATCGTGGACGATGGGAATGGTTTCCGTGACGCCGTCGGCAAGGCCACGCACCCACGTCATCCGAAGCTGATTGACGTTCTTCTTGTTGATCTGCTTCAGCGGGCTGTCCCGCTGCGCGTCATACGTGCGGCTGTACATGAGCCAGTCATCCGGACTAGGGTTCAAAAGCATCTCTTGCGTCACCGGCTTATAATCTTGAGCCCGTGCGAGCATCAGCGGAAGCGCTGCAAAAAGAAGGGCTATTACGAGAGTCGAAATTCTAATCATGCGTTCTCCTGACCTGCAACTGTCATCGCGCCGGAAAGTGTATAGCCTCCAGACGGCCCAAATGTCATAAACGTTTCACAATTGCTCGCTCGTAACGTCCCGGCACGAATCAATATAAGTCACTCTTAGATCAACACCCGGTGAGTATCACCTTTATCGCGCTCACGCGGCTCAAGTATGTGATCGCTTGACAGTTGTGGCGAGGTCGCGAACAGTTGAGCGAGCGATCTTGCCTGCAGTTCGCGGAATCAAAAAGTGGAAATCCTCGTTTACAGAGTTGGAGCGAGCATGTAGTATGTGCCTTCGCACTCAAGCCCCGTTCTGAAGAGGGTGATTTGTCGCGGTCTAATCTCGGCCTGAAACGTTGTCTTCGCGTTACAGTATTTCTCGGCATGATTATCTTGGTGTTGTCGCTGCTCGATCGAACATCGCCCGCCCAGGATACGGCCCCGCCACCTCAGACGATGACGCAGAGTTCTCCGATCTTCACTCCTGCGCACCGCACTGTTATGGACGCCGTTCGTGAGTTCTTTGGTTCGCGTCAGAAACCCGTCCAGCCGATCGCGTACACTCACAAGGTGCATCTGGCCAATGGTATGCAATGTACGGACTGCCACGTGGGCGTCGATCGAGGCCCGGACGCCAGAATCCCGAGCGTCAATTTTTGTATGACTTGCCATCAAGTGATTGCCACTGACAAGCCAGAAATCAAGAAGCTCGCGGCCTATCGCGCGCGCGGCGAAGACATCCCGTGGCAACGAGTGTACGGATTTCTTCCGTCCGCGCATGTGAAGTTCAATCACGCGCCCCACATTCGGGCAGGAGTGGACTGCGCTCAATGCCACGGCGATATGACCAAGCAAACCGTGGCCGTGCGCATGGTGGACCACACCATGGGATTCTGCGTGCAGTGTCATCGTGAAAAGAATGTGTCGGTTGATTGCGTGGCGTGTCATTACTAGGGCTCTTTTGTTGATCTGTCGCCGCGGCCAGAGGCCGCCGCTAAAAAGGAATTCATGGAACGTCGCGATTTCCTGAAGATCTCGGCTGCTACCGGTGCCGTCGCGGCCCTGGAAGGCTGCGGCAATCCCGATCACCAGCTCATCCGGTTTGTGCCGGAAGAGGATATGCTGCCGGGGCTCGCCACATGGAAGCCGAGCATCTGCACGCTTTGCCCGGCCGGCTGCGGCATGCTGGTGCGCGTGATGCAGGGGGAAGCAGAAGTTGTGCGCAATGGCCAATTGGGCATTCTGAAAATGGGCCTGCCGAAGAAACTCGAAGGAAATCCCGCACACCCCATTAGCCATGGTCGATTGTGCCCACGGGGTCAGGCGGGCTTGCAGGTTACCTATCACCCGGACCGCATCAAGACACCGCTCGCGCGGTCGGGTCCGCGAGGCTCCGGCCAGTTTCAGGAAATCACGTGGGATGAAGCGATGAAGCAGCTTCTGTCTCATCTCACTGCGCTGCAAACAAGCAATGAGCAAGGCAAGATCGGCTTTCTAACATCGCCACTTCGTGGACAACGAAAAACAATCGTTCATGGTTTCGCCGCTGCCCTTAAGGCCGCACCACCCATCGAGTTTGCGTTTTTGGCGAGCCGCACGATCCAGGAAGCGAATGCGTGGAGCTTCGGTTCGGACGCGCTGCCGACCGTGGATCTAAGCCACTCGAATTACTTGATCTCTTTCGGAGCCGATTTCCTCGGCACTTGGAATTCACCCGTCGCGCAGTCCGTCGGGTACGGCCACATGCGCAATGGGCGCACGGGCCAGCCCGGCAAGTTCGTTCAAGTTGAATCGCGCATATCGCAGACGGGTGCAAGCGCGGATGAATGGATTCCATCGCAGCCCGGCATGGACGGAGTGTTCGCGCTGAGTCTCGCCCACGTAATCCTCAGCGAGAAGCTGGGAACTGCCGGCGCAGCGGGCCACGCCGGCGCTTTGATCGCCGGATGGTCGGAAGGCTTGCCCGATTACGCACCTGCAGCTGTCGAAAAGCAGATTGGTGTTCCCGCTGCCACGATTTCAAGAATTGCTCGCGAAGCTGCGGCCAACGCTCCGGCAGTTGCGTTGATCGGTGACGGCCCGGCCGCGCATACCAACGGATTCTTCAACGCGCTAGCGGTAAATGCTTTGAACGCCGTGCTCGGCAGCGTAGGAAAGCCCGGCGGAATCGTGTTCAGCCCGGTTTGGACTTCGCAATCCGGCAAACCCGGCGCCGCGGAAGGGAAGAAGGACGGGGAAAGCTCCGTCCGAACTCTCGCGGAGCAGATACATGCCACTCCGGACTCCGTGAAAGTTCTGCTCGTTGACGGTGCCAATCCCGTTTTTGCGACGCCGATGGCGTGGCGCGTGCGCGAAGCTTTCGAGAAAGTTCCTTTCATCGCGAGTTTCGGAAGTTTCATCGACGAAACCACCGTCCTCGCAGATTTGATTTTACCGGATCACTCGCCGCTGGAGTCCTGGCTCGACGATTCGCCGGAATCCGGCTCGACAAAAACGGTAGCCAGTCTTGCACCGCCCGCTATGCAACCGCTTCACAATACGCGCTCGATGCCCGATGTACTGCTCGACTTGGCTCATCAACTGGGCGGTCCGGTCGCCGCGGCTTTGCCGTGGAAGACGTACGATGACGCGCTGAAGATAGCCTTCAGCAGCCTCCAGAAACAGAAGGGATCCGTGAGCGCTACCGATGCCGACGATTTCTGGACGAAAGTGAAGGACCAGGGCGGCTGGTGGAGCGCTGAAGACAAATCGGTTTCCCTCGCCGCTGGGAAAATACCTGCCGCCGCCGTGAAAAATACGGCGCCTCAATTTGATGGCAGCCCCGATCAGTTTCCCTTTCACTTCTTGCCGTTCGCTTCGCAGCTATGCTATGACGGTTCGCTCGCTCATTTACCCTGGATGCAGGAATCGCCAGACCCGCTTTCGACCGTGATGTGGGGGACATGGGTCGAGATGAACCCCCGAACTGCCGAGAAATTGGCTATCAAGCAGGGGGACACAATCGAAGTTGCGTCTCAGCACGGTTCGCTGAGGGCGCCGGCGTTGATCGCGCCAGGAATTGCGCCGGACGTGATCGCAATGCCGATTGGCCAGGGCCACACGAATTTCACCCGCTACGCAAGCGGTCGCGGAGCAAATCCAATCTCGATTTTGGCGCCGATGGTTGAGTCCGGTACGGGTTCACTTGCCTGGGCAGCTACGCGGGTCAAAATTTCGCACATCAGTGAAGGTAAGATCGTTATGTTCGGCGCCAGTCTGACCGACGCTTCGCCCGAGCTAAAGCATCGGTAAGGAAGGACTCAAGGCCAATGGCACATCAGTGGGGTATGGTAATCGATCTCGACCGGTGCACGGGCTGCGCTGCCTGTGTGGTGGCGTGCCATGCCGAAAATAACATTTCGACGGTGGGCGAAGATCAGGCTGCACGCGGACGCGCAAAACATTGGATTCGCGTCGAGCGATATTACGAGGGTGAGTTTCCCGACGTCCGCGTAAAGTTCATGCCCGTGCTTTGCCAGCAATGCGACGCAGCTCCATGTGAGCCGGTGTGCCCCACTTTTGCGAGCTATCACACGATCGAGGGCCTCAACGGCCAGGTCTACAATCGCTGCATCGGCACTCGCTATTGCGCGAACGCCTGCCCTTATAACGTGCGCTTTTTCAATTTCTACAATCCTGAATGGGACAAGCCGCTCAACCTGCAGCTGAATCCCGATGTTTCGGTGCGTTCAGTCGGAATCATGGAGAAGTGCACGTTCTGCGTGCAGCGCATTAAAGCTTCTGAAATTCAAGCGGAGGCCGAGAAGCGCGCGGTGAAGGACGGCGAGATTCAACCGGCGTGCGTGCAGTCGTGCTCCCCTCACGCGATGGTATTTGGAGATCTCAGCGATCCCCAAAGTGAGGTTTCGCGTCTGGCGCGCTCAAGCCGAGGCACAAAGCTTCTCGGCGAATTGGGAACACAACCGAAGGTAACCTACCTTCAACGGGAATCATGGCATGGCGCAGAAAACGCCTGAGCAAATAAACGAAGATCTGCTGCGCCCTCTCTCTGGAACCTCAGGGCGCTACCTGATTGTGCTCGCCTTTTTGGCGGGCATAGTCATCGCCGCGCTCTGTTCGTTCTTCTGGCAGGTGTACGCCGGCCTTGGTGTGTCGGGGCTTCGCTCTCCCGTTTTCTGGGGCTTTTACATCACGAATTTCGTTTTCTGGATCGGACTGAGCCATGCCGGCACGCTGATATCCGCCATCCTGCGTCTTGCGAACGCCACCTGGCGGCGTCCGGTAACGCGGTGCGCCGAGGTGATCACCGTCTTTGCGCTTTCCATCGGCGCGACGTTCCCGGTGATTCACCTGGGCCGTCCTTGGCTGGCTTTCTGGCTTTTTCCCTATCCAAGCGAGCGCGGCATCTGGCCCAACATCCGTTCGCCGCTTCTTTGGGATTTTTTCGCAATCAACACTTATTTGATTAGCAGCGTTACGTTCCTGCTGCTGCCGATGCTGCCGGACTTGGCGCTCGTTCGCGATCGAGCCGCGGGCTGGAAGAAAAAAGTCTATTCCGTGCTTGCGCTGGGTTGGACCGGGACGCCCAAGCAGTGGAACCGCCTCGAGCGCGCCATGCATATCATGGCCATCGCCGTGATTCCCGTAGCTGTGTCCGTGCACAGCATCGTCTCCTGGGATTTCGCCATGGCTCCTGTTCCCATGTGGCATTCCACAATCTTCGCTCCCTATTTCGTAGCGGGCGCGATCTTCAGCGGAATCGCCGCACTCATTCTCGCCATGGCGTGCTTGCGAAAGTTTCTGCACCTCGAAGAATATTTGCTCCCGATTCACTTCGAGAACCTGGGCAAGCTCCTGCTGGTGATGAGCCTTCTCTGGTTTTATTTTGTGTTCGCGGAGCGCTTGACGGCTTGGTATGGCAACGACCCTTCCGAAATGACCGTATTCTGGGTTACCCAGACGGGGTCGTTCTCGCCGCTTTTCTGGCTTATGGTCCTTTGCAACTTCGTGATTCCGTTTCCGCTGCTCGCGATCAAAAAAACGCGAACGATCCTCGGGACGTCGATCGCTTCCGTCACCGTTGTGATCGGCATGTGGCTCGAGCGTTATCTGATCATCGTCCCTTCGCTCTCCCATAAGTATTTGCCTTACAGTTGGGGCACGTACAGGCCAACCTGGGTTGAGCTCACCATCACTGCGGGTACTTTTGCCGCAATGGTTATGCTCTACATGATTTTCTCAAAGCTTGTCCCGATCATATCGATATGGGAATTAAAGGTGGGATTGCGTGAAGAGGCTCATCCGGCTCCCGCGTTAGCACCGTCGCACACGCAGCCGAACGAAGTAGGGGCAGACTAACGTGTCAACCTTATCCACAATTTACGGGCTTTTTCCTGATCCCAATTCCGCCGAGCGAGGAATGAATGCGCTGCGAAGCGCGGGAGTCAATCGCGACAATATCGTCGTGATGTCGGACGAGCCTTTTGAGGAATATTCTTTCGGACACGCCGAGCCTTCGGTGGCCATGCCTTGGCTGGCCGTTTTGGGAGGCTTGGTCGGCGGCACGGGCGGTTTTCTCCTCGCGCGATTGACGCAGGTGGCTTACCCCATCGTCACTGGCGGAATGCCGATCGTCGCCCCATTTCCTACCGCGATCGTCACCTATGAACTCACCATGCTGGGCGCTGTCTTGACGACCATAGTCACTCTTCTCATCACCGCGAAGATTCCGAAGTGGAAGCAAGAGCTGTACGACCCTGAAGTAACCCGAGGCAAAATCCTCATCGCAGTAATTGATCCCGCGGATGACGCACGCGCCGATCTCGAAGACCGGTTGCGGAACGCCGGCGCTGACGAAATAAAATCTACCGGCCGCTTCAGCGCGATCTAGTTCCAGATTCCACTTCCAGCTATCGACGCAAAGTGACCGCGTGTGTGTTCGTGCGGCGTAAAATCTTCCGTTACCCCGATCCAAATCAGTTCGCGGTAGAATACCCACGACGCGCCCGTAGCTCAGCTGGANNGAATCTCTCCGGGCGCGCCATCCCCTTATCACCTGAAAACAAAGCCATTCCTCGCTGTCGGCTTGCCCTATACGATTTCGCTTTTTTGCACAGTCATTGCACACGAGCGCGAGACCCTCCAACCGCATGACACTGGACGCGTATCTGGGCAAGATGTTTCTCACACCCACAAAGAGCGGAGTCCATGACTTCGACGTGCTTATTTTCTATGACC
>PKUY01000221.1 GCA_003131705.1 Acidobacteriota bacterium
CGACACGACCGGCTTTGAGGATTGACTTGGAGCGGGGTGCAGCCTAGCATTGCGCGAAGGGGAGGTTTTTTGGACTCACCCAGGGGTCCAGGAGTGCGCCGCGTTGTGTTGAGCGCGGTGACTTTAGCCGCGATCTTGGCCATTGCGCCCATGGCGTCGCAGCCACCCGCGCCGAAGCCTTCGACTGCTCCGCCCACGGATTTTTCGGCCGTGCGTGCCGGTGATACCCTCCATCGAGTTCTGGGCGCTGACGCGCCACACCCTATCGGAAGCCCTGCGAACAATGGGATCCGCGGCCGGATCGTTGACGAGCTGACCACCCTCGGCTACCAGCCTCAAATACAAACTGCTTTCGCCTGCAGCGAATACGGAGATTGCGCGACGGTAAACAATGTGGTCGCGCGTCTCGACGGGACCCAGCCGGATGGGGCTGTCCTGCTCGCGGCGCATTACGATTCGGTTGCGGCGGGACCGGGAGACTCGGACGACGGCGCAGGAGTCGCCGCCGTGCTCGAAATCGCGCGAGCGTTGAAATCGCTTCCCGCGCCGCGGCATTCCATCATTCTGCTGCTCGATGAAGGTGAAGAGGCGGGACTGCTGGGGGCACAGGCGTTCGTTGATTCGCATCCCTGGGCCAAGCAAGTGCGCGCGGCGGTGAACCTCGATGCACGCGGCACGTCGGGACCAAGCATCTTGTTCGAGACGGGCAGCGCGAATGAATGGGCTGTCCGGCTCTATGCGAAACATGCGGCCCGCCCCGCGTCCAGTTCATTAGCCTACACACTCTACAAGCAGACTCCCAACGATACGGATTTCACGGTGTTCAAGGCGGCAGGGTACCAGGGGCTGAACTTCGATTATGTGGGCGGCGTCACGCAATACCATACGCCGCTGGACAATTCCGCGAACGTGAGCCTGGCGAGCTTGCAGCATCACGGCGACAACGCGTTGCCGTCGATAGTTGCGCTTGCGCAGGCAGACCTGTCCAATTTGCCGGAAAAAGAGAGCGTTTTCTTCGATGTTCTTGGGCACGGGATGATCCGCTGGCCCGCGCACAGGACTCTGGCGATTGCAGCCGGCACCACGGTGCTGCTGCTGGCGCAAATTGGATGGATGATTCGGATCAAGCGATTGTCGCTGCGCGAGTTTTTGTGGGGATTGATCGCATGGCTGATCACCATGGCGGTGACCGGCGGATTGGCGCTGCTTCTGGCGTGCGCAATGCGATTTGCGGGAGCCACTCCGGTCAACTGGGTTGCGCATCCGCTCCCGCTGGAGATTGCTTTTTGGTCGCTATCCATTGCAGTCGTCGTTACCTGCGGCATTTTCTTCGCGGGGCGCGCGGGCTTCTGGGGACTGTGGAGCGGGGTATGGGCGTGGTGGACGTTGCTCGCCCTTGTGATTTCGTGGCAGGCGCCCGGACTAAGCTACGTGGTCCTAATTCCTGCGGGTGCTGCCGTGCTCGCAGGCTTGCCGTTCACGCTGCGGCGCACTGGGAAGGGCCGGGGATCAGGACTTGCAGTAATNNTTCTGTTGTATGAGGGTTTTGGGAACCGGGCGCTGGTGGTGATTGCGCTGGCGTTGGGATTTCTTTTGAGTCCAATCACTCCGCTCTGCATGGATTTGCGCGGCGCGCCGGGTTTGCGAGGCGTTGCGCTTCCCTGGATTCCAATTTTGGCCACAGCGCTTGCGGTGTTCGCGGCGATTGTCGCTCCTGTGTATTCCGCGAAGGCACCGGAGCGCGTGAACATCAAATACTGGCAGGACGCTGACTCGGGAGCGTCGCAATGGATCGTTCAACCGGATTCGGGGCGCCTGTCCGAGTCAATTCGCCTCGCTGCAAGTTTTCGGCGAGCCGACCGCGGGGCATTTCCATGGGATTCCAGCGCAGCGTATGTTGCGGACGCACCGCATCTCGACCTGGCTCCTCCGACATTTACGATTCTGGAAGCTTCGGCAGCGGATGGCAGGCGGAGCTACAGCGCACTGCTGCGCTCGGAACGCGGCGCGCCGTTTGTGGCAGTTTTATTTCCACCGGATGCAGGCGTCGAATCGGTACGTATGGAAGGACAGCCGCTGGAGCCTGAAACCGGGCGAGTCCGGCAGAACTTCAACGGCTGGACCGCGTACGCCTGCCCGGCGATTCCCGCCGGCGGCGTCGAAATCAGCTTTACCGTCCCTGTCGGAAAACCCATTGAAGTTTCGGCGGGAGATCAGAGTTACGGTCTGCCGCGGGAGGGCACGTTCCTACTGAACTCGCGTCCGCTAACCGCGACGCCTTCGGGAATGGGTGATGTGACGATCGTTACCCGGCGGGTCCAACTCCTGCCGTAAGTTTTGGGAACACTCGCACAATCTGATTGGAGTTGACTGAATCAGAAAAGAACATACAGGCAGACTTGTGTGCAGCCGTTCAAAAACCTCGATATCATATTTCCCGCAGGAACCCATCATCTATGACTGAAAGCGCGGTTGCGTCGGGCGTCTCGTGCTGGAAAACACCACGGCACTGGTGGGCTGCTTTCTTCGCGCAACGCGAAGGACGGGTGCTGCTGATCTTAAGCATCCCGATCGGCGCGATGACCGGCCTGACGGTCGTTGCTTTCATCCACCTCACAGAGCGGATCGGATTGCGGCTATATCCGGTGGGCAGCGCCACCTGGCGCCACGTCCTCATTCCAGTGGTCGGATCGCTGGGCATGGGGTATCTGCTATTCCGTTATTTTCCCGACGCGCGCGAATTTCCGCACGTTCACGCCGACCATCCGCTGGATTTGGCGCTCGAACGCATGGGCGCGGCGAGGCTGGATGTCCTGCCCGTAGTCAGCCGGGCAAATATTCACCAGATGCTGGGGATTGTGGTCTTGTCCGACGTTCTCAATTCATTCGGCGTCGATCCCACGAAATGGACGGACACGGCCGTTTAGGCGGCGTGAAGCGAAGTCGCGCTGCCACCTCTCGCCAAGTATTCACACACACCGAATCGGGCGTTTGCTGCGACGGGAAGGTCGGATACAATAGCCGTTTTGCGTAAGCCATTAAAATGAATCCGATACACCTGCACAACACATTGACGAACGGCCTCGTGCCGCTCGATCCGGTCCATCCGGGAGAGGTACGCATCTACACGTGCGGCCCGACGGTGTACGCCTCCGCGCACATCGGAAATTTTCGCACCTTCATGTTTCAGGATATTTTGAGGCGATTCCTGCACTCTCGCGGCTATCGCGTGCTGCAGGTGATGAACGTCACCGACGTGGACGACCGAATCATCCAGTCCGCCGCGGCCGCGGGAATCGGCATCCGTGAGTACACCGAGAAATACATCCGGGCGTTCCTAGAAGATATCAGCGTACTCCACATCGAAATGCCGGAAGAGCTTGTGCGCGCGACGGACCACATCGAGGACATGGTCACGCTGATCGAGAAGCTGCAGGAAAAGGGACTAACCTATAAAAGCGAAGGGTCGATCTACTACCGGATCGCGAAGTTTCCGGAGTACGGAAAACTTTCCAAGATTGACGTGGCGGGAATGCAGTCCGGCACGCGCGTGGACGTGGATCAGTACGAAAAAGACNNCATCGAGTGCTCGGCCATGGCCATGAAATATCTCGGCGAGACACTCGATATTCACACGGGCGGCGTGGACCTGGCTTTCCCGCACCACGAAAATGAAATCGCGCAGAGCGAAGCGGCCACGGGAAAGCCGTTCGCACGGATATGGCTCCATGCCGAGCATTTGATTATTGAGGGGCAGAAGATGTCGAAGTCGCTCGGCAACTTCTACACGCTGCGCGATCTTTTCGCGAAGGGCCACAAGCCTTCGACCGTCCGATTCCTTCTGCTCTCAGTACCCTACCGGCGCCAACTGAATTTCACCGAAGAGGGGCTCACGCAGGCGCGCAATTCGACCGAGCGGCTGCGTAATTTTCTGGTGCGGCTGAAGACGACGCAATTTCCGGCAGGCTCGAATCCCGAGATTCAGAAGCAGATCGAAAAAGCGGAGAATGATTTTGACACCGCGCTCGCGGACGATATCAATACCGCAATGGCGCTGGCTGCGGTGTTCGATCTGGTGCGCGACGCCAACACGGCCATGGATCGCGGCGTGTTCCTGCAGCAGGACGCCCCGCGCGCGGTGGCCGCGATGGAAAAGTTCGACGGCGTTCTCGCGCTGCTCAACGATGACGATGAGGAAGGGCTTCGCAAACTCGGCTTCGGACCGAACAAGCCGCGCATGAGCTCCGAAGAGATCGAAGCGATCATCGAAGAACGCAACACGGCGAAGAAGAACCGGGACTTCAAGCGCTCCGACGAGATACGGCAGAAACTGTCCAATTCTGGTATCATGTTGGAGGATATGAAGGATGGCAGTGTCCGCTGGAAGTACAAATGAGAATTCAACCCACGAACGCGCAGTCCCTGCAAAGCCAGCCTTCCCACGCACGCCCGAATCTTTTCGGCGTTGATTAATTTTCCTTTTCCCGATTAAGGCTTCCGCCACGCACGCTGGGGGACCAGTCCATGTGCGCCCGCGAGAAAATACGAATCCGGGAGAAAATTATGCAAGTTGCCGCGAGGAAGACGAATTTGCCGCACATCGTAACCGCACTACCCGGCCCGAACGCGAAAAAGATTGTCGAACGAGACCATCAAGTTGTCTCGCCGTCGTACACGCGCGACTATCCGCTGGTTGCGAAGACGGGGCGGGGCGCGATGATCGAGGACGCGGATGGAAACACGTTCCTCGATTTCGCGGCGGGCATCGCCGTCGTCGCAACGGGACATTGCCATCCGCAAGTGGTCGCTGCAATTCAGAAGCAGGCAGCCGAGCTGATCCACATGTCCTGCACGGACTTCTACTATCAGGGCACGGTGGATCTCGCCGAAAAGCTCGCGTCGATTGCGCCGGGAAAGGGCGCGAAGCGCGTCTATTTCGGAAACTCGGGGACCGAAGCGGTGGAAGCGGCGATGAAGCTCGCGCGATATCACACCAAGCGCGACAAATTCATCGCGTTCAACGGCTGTTTCCACGGGCGTACGCTCGGATCGCTTTCGCTAACGGCGAGCAAGGCGGTGCAGCGGAAACATTTCGGCTCGCTCCTGGCAGGCGTTTTTCACACGCCGTATCCGAATACGTATCGCGGCGCGTATGGCGGCCGTCCGGAAAACGCATCGGCCGACGCTCTGGCGCATATCGAGAATGAACTCTTTAAGCGCCTCGTCGATCCCGAAGAGGTCGCGGCAATTTTCGTCGAGCCTATTCAGGGCGAAGGCGGGTACCTTATAGCTCCGGCGGAGTTTTTGCAGGGCCTCGAGCGGCTGTGCCGCAAGCACGGAATTATGCTGGTCGCCGATGAGGTGCAATCGGGAATGGGCCGCACGGGAAAATGGTGGGCCGTGGACCACGCGGGAATCGAGCCGGACATGATCTGCACGGCAAAAGGAATCGCGTCCGGGATGCCCTTGAGCGCCGTGATTGCAAAAGCGGAAGTGATGGACTGGAAGCCGGGCGCGCACGCGTCCACATTCGGCGGCAATCCAGTTTCAATCGCTGCTGCGCTCGCGACCATCGGCGTGCTTGAGACCGAGGCTATCGCCAATGCAGCGCGCGTCGGAGAATTTATACTCCAGCAAACGGCTGGATGGCGCGAGCGTCACGAGAGCGTCGGCGAAATTCGCGGGAAGGGGCTGATGATCGGGATTGAGTTGGTTCGCGATCAGAAGACCAAAGAGAAAGCGCCGGAGCTGCGAAATCGCGTGATCGATATGGCGTTCCGTAAAGGGCTGCTCGTTCTGGGCGCGGGGGAAAATTCGTTGCGACTGGCTCCTCCGCTGGTGATCGACGAGGAGCAGGCCACGTTCGCCTTGAGCACTCTCGACGCCTGCATTGCCGAGGCCGAGCGAGCGCTTTAATTCCGTGGATGGGTTTGGGAGCCACTGATGTACAGTAGCGCCTACCCAGGATTTGCCATGTTCGCGCGCGCCATCTTTGCAATCGTGAACTTTGCGGCCCGCAAGGGTCTTGCAGAATCCGGTGCGGGACACCCTTCCGAAATTTCCTCAAAACCAAATCGCAAGCAAAGTGCGCGCCGCACTGGCGTTCGCGGCGAGACGTACGCCTACTGGTATTTGCGCCGGCACGGATAGGTGATGGTCGCGCGGAACTATACGATGCCGGGGATGAAAGGCGAGATCGATATGATCGGGTTTGACGGCGCGGTGCTCGCGTTCGTCGAGGTGAAAACACGCGTCGCAACGGATCGCGACCGGCCAACGACCGAGGAAGCCGTGAACGCCGAAAAGCGCGGGGCGCGGCAATTTTTGCGCGCGCGGCGAATGGATTCCGCTTCATGCCGCTTCGACGTGCTCGCTGTCGAAACGGGCACGCACACGGCGATACGTCTTCACAAGGGAGCCTTTGTTCCGGGCTCGAACTGGGTTGCTTAAACGGAAGGGCCGAATTCTGCGTGCACCTGTTTGCCGTAGTAGAATGCTGGGTTGAAAACTCGTCGTAGCCCGAAACTGGTTTGTTCGAAAGAAGGGAGGAAAGCGTTTGCCGGAACTTCGTAAAGATCCCATCACGGGCCGCTGGGTGATTATTTCCTCGGATCGGGCCAAGCGCCCTACGGATTTTATTCGCGAGAGCGTTCACATTAAGGGCACCGCGATGTGCCCCTTTTGCCCGGGGAATGAAGGGAAAACGCCGTCGGAAATTCTTGCGTATGGACGCAGCGGCGCAAAGGATACGCCCGGCTGGTCTCTGCGCGTAGTGCCCAACAAATTCCCGGCACTGGGAATCGAAGGCGGGCTCGACCGCGAAGGCGAGGGACTGTTCGACCGCATGAACGGAATAGGCGCGCACGAAGTGATTATCGAAACGCCGGAACATCAGCTCACGCTCGCCACGATGCCCGAAAAGTCCTTGGAGGAAACGCTCTGGGCTTATCGCGACCGCATGCTGGACCTCAAGAATGATCGGAGATTCCGTTACATATTGCTCTTCAAAAACCACGGTGAGGCGGCCGGCGCCACGGTCGAACACACGCACTCGCAATTGATCGCACTGCCAATCGTGCCCAAGCGCGTGCGCGAGGAAGTGGACAGCTCGAAACACTACTACGACGAAAAAGAGCGCTGCATTTTCTGCGACATGATTCGGCAGGAGATCGAAACCGAGACGCGCGTAATCCTGAACAACGATCACTTCATCGCGCTCGCCCCGTACGCGCCGCGATTCCCGTTCGAGACTTGGATACTCCCACGGCAGCACAGCTCGGCCTTCGAGCATATGCCGACGCCGAACTACCGAAACCTCGCGAAAGTGCTGCGCGACTTTCTTGGGCGGCTGGATGCGGCGCTCAATTTCCCGTCGTACAACTACGTGATTCACACGTCGCCCATCGGCGAAGAGATCAACGATCACTATCACTGGCACATCGAGATGATGCCGAAGCTGACGAGAGTCGCCGGATTCGAGTGGGGGACAGGCTTTTACATCAACCCTACGCCGCCCGAAGAGTCGGCGCGGTTTTTACGCGGAGCAAAGTGACGATCCGAAAAGGATCGTGATCCCGAGCGAGCATCGCGAGCGATTTCTGTTACGCTGCGGCGACTTCGTTATCCAGACGTAACATTGCTACTGAGCGATCGCTCCTCGCGCCGAGAAGAAAACCTACGACTGCTTCAGCCTTTTGCGGGCGAACGCAAACAGCGTTATCGCCAGCAGCACGAAAAGGACGACGCCCAAGCCCGGCATCTGGCGGCTGTGCGGCATGAAGCGCTCACCGAACGCAAACATTTTGGCCGGCCAGGGAAGATGCAGTCCGACCGCAAGCCAGTGGGGCACATGCTGGCTGAGCTCCGGATCCTGAAGCAGGTTGATGATAATCGCGAGCAGGCCGAATACACCCCCGGCTGCGATTAGACCGCTCGCATACAGTGAGCCGGGGCTGACTTCACTTTCGGCGTCGCTTTTCTTTTCCATCCCGCGCTCGGCAAGCCACCGCACCAAACCTCCGGCAAACATCGCCATGGTCGTCGCGATGGAGATATAGGACCCGACCGCAAAAGGAAGCGAGCGAACGCCCAGCAGCTCGATCGCGATCACCAGGAATACGCCGACGAACACAAGGCGCCAAGGCAGCCGCTGGGTCAAAATTCCGCTGATGACTGTGGCCATCAGACGCGCCTGTGGAGCCGCGGCCCGGTCGCTGCCGATTCCCTGCACCCATTGGACTTCGATCTCGTGCGTTGCGGAGTCGTAAAGATATTTTC
>PKUY01000113.1 GCA_003131705.1 Acidobacteriota bacterium
CCGAATTGTAACTGGCCACCGTGGCCTTCATCCCGGCGCTTGCAGCATCGATGCTCGCTACCTGAGCTTGCACGTCAGCTCCGGGCTGGATGTTCTCCAGGTGGAGCAGCACGTCACCTTTCTTGACGTGGTCACCTTCCTTGACCACGATGTCCGTAATCTTCCCAATGCCTTCGCCGAGCACATTCGTGTAGTTCTTGGGGCGGATTTCGCCGGACGCCGTGACGATGGAAACCAAGTCCTGCCTACCCACTCGCCCGGTTTGCACGGTGGTAACACCCTGGTTCGATTTATAAATACTGTACCAGGCCATGCCACCGATGACCGCCGCAGCTGCTACCCCTATCGTTACTTTCTGCCACGGGTTCATCACCTGACCCCTGAGTTGAACGATTCCGGATTGACAACTGCTCCCGCCACTTGATACATACGTCCGGTCGGGTCAGAATGTTTCGCAGCCTGAAGGCAAGGTGCAGCTAAGGCGCAGCTGAGTACGGAATTTACACCTTATTCCCTGTTCGCTTTCTTACCCAGATTCCCAGCACCCTGATTCCCGTCCATGACCCCAGCGCGAACCTGAGAGCATTTTAATTCGATTGCCCCCGACGGGAGAAGAGAAATAGTTCCGGGCCATCGATTGATCCCGATTAAGCCATCGTCAGTCGGCGACGAAAGCATGAATTCCAACCGCCTGACCGGCTGAATCGAGGCGGGGCGCCCGAGAAACGCGCTCCGCGAGCCGATCGCGCTCGCACTAGCGGAAAGGCGAGGCAACCCACAGCATTGCAAGGGATTCCAAGCGCCTAGAGACCGTCGGCCGGGGGAAAGACTAATTGACCTGTACATTAGTACAGGTTAAGATTTCGCATCGAAAAAGGTGGAGCTATGGATCGGTCTGTCAGGACGTTCCTATGGGTTTTTTTGGCGAGTGGGACNNCAGCCAGCCATGCCAGAGCCGCGCAGCAAGAATCCCAGGATCCGCAGAACCAGCCGGATCAGTCGAAAACGAACGCCAAGAATCGCCAGAAAAGCGACAAAAAGCTTAGAGCTGAGCTAGAACCGCAGTACAAGAAGTGGCTCGATGAAGACGTTGTCTACATCATCTCGCCCGAAGAGCGCCGTTCCTTCCTCCACCTCGCGACGAACGAGGAGCGTGAGCAGTTTATTGAAGCCTTCTGGCAGAGGCGCAATCCCGACCCCGATTCTCCTGANNAGGAGCATTACCGCCGCATCGCCTACGCCAACGAACACTATGCTTCCGGTATACCAGGCTGGAAGACCGACCGTGGCAAGATCTATATCATGTGGGGCCCTGCGGATGAGGTCGATTCGCACCCAACAGGTGGCAACTGGGATCGCCCCATGTCTCAGGGCGGCGGTTCAACGACAACCTATCCCTATGAGGATTGGCGCTATCGCTATCTGGAAAGCATGGGCGAGAACGTTGAACTCGAGTTCGTGGATCCCACCTCTACCGGCGAATATCACTTGAGCATGGACCCCAGCGAAAAAGATGCGTTGCTTCGCGTCCCGGGAGCCGGACTCACCCAGATGGAGGCTATGGGCCTGGCGAGCAAGAGTAGCCGCTTTAGCAATACCGACGGCACGAATATGGCGGAAAACCAGATGGGGGGCCAGCTCGGGGAGAATCAGGAAGAGTTCACCCGGCTCGAAAATTTTGCGAACATCATGAAGCCGCCGCCGGTCAAGTTCAAGGACCTCGAAGCCATCGTCACGTCGAGGCTCGTGCGCGACCAAGTAAAATTCGACTACCGTTTTGATTTCCTTCGGATCACGTCCGATACGGTGCTCGTTCCCATCACCGTTCAGATTCCTGTGCGGCAGTTGAGCTTCCAGGAAAAAGACGGCGTGGACTCCGCTTCCATGGATTTGTTTGCACGCGTCACAAGTTTGAGCGGCCGGATCGTGCAGACATTTGAAGACACTCTACGAGCCGACTTTCCCACTTCACTCCTGCAGCAGTCTCTCGGCACTTCTAGAATCTATCAAAAGGCAGTGCCGCTCAGCCCAGGCCTCTACCGCCTCGATATCGTGATCAAGGACGTCAACAGCGGCAACGTCGGCGTCGTGAATACTCGCCTCCCAGTTCCGCGCTTTCAGGACAACCAACTCAGTTCCAGCACGCTTATCCTGGCTGACGACATTCAGCGCGTCTCGACGAAGGATATCGGCCTTGGCCAGTTTGTCCTAGGGGATGTGAAGGTTCGGCCCAAGCTCGATCAATCGTTTCTTACACAAGACAGCATGGGAGTCTATCTCCAGGTCTACAACTTGAAGGTGGACGATACGACCCATAAAACGGACACTTCGGTCCAATACCGGGTAACGAAGGACAAGGAGACTGTTCCGGCCTTGAAGTTTGATGTTCCTGTGGATAAGCTGCCCCAGCATGGCGAAGAAATGACGCTGGAAAATTTGATTACGCTGGGATCGCTCGCGCCCGGAAAATACCACATCGAAATTGCGGTTACTGACAATCTGACGAAGCAAACGATTACGCCCACCGCAGACTTTACGGTAAAGCCGTCGCCTGCAGGTGCTGCCCCACAGGGGAGGTGAAGCGTTTGAGTATTCGAGCGATCCGCGTTTTCGGCCTCGGACTCGTTGTGTGTCTTTTTGCCCTTCCCCTTGCAGCCGGTCCCAATTCGGGCAAGATTTCCGGGGTCGTCGTCGATCCCTCAGGAACGCCGCAGATGGGCGCGACTGTGCTGGTCGCATCCGAGCAGCTTCTCAGCGCTTCACCGATCCAGCTTCTCACCAATGATCGAGGGCGTTTTTCGACAGCCGCTCTGCCTCCGGGGCAGTACTCCGTACACGTGACGCTCGCAGGATTTTTGCCGGCAATGGAACAGCATATCCAGGTCGACGATCAGCGCGCGACGCTGCTCGAAATCGTGCTTGGCTCAGTTTTCTCTTCATTCGAGAAGCTGCGCCGCCAGTCCGATCAGCCAATCGCGTCGGATGATTGGACCTGGGTCCTGCGGACTTCCGCCGCTACGCGCTCGGTTCTTCGCTGGCAAGATGATCCGGTGACGGTTGCCGCTATACAGGGCGAGGGCGAAGTTGCCTCTGCGCATCCGCTTCGCGGACGCCTCGAGCTGACCGCCGGCGCTGACCATCCGGGTTCCATTTCAGCTCTGGCGGATTCGCCGGGCACAGCCTTCGTCTACGATCTCGGCGTCGGTTCCAAAGGGAAACTTCTCGTTGCCGGCCAGTTCAGCCACGAGGATGCTTCCACAGCCGGTGGTTTCGCTACTGAGTGGCTGCCTTCTGGTCAGCCGGGATTTGGACCCGTCACCACACTGCTCGTACGCGAGTCACGGCTCGGTCCGCAGGGTCCGACCTTCCGCGGCCTCCGCATATCGCACGATGACCAGCTGATGATCGGCGACCTCGTGAGCATCCGCTACGGCGCCGAATACCTGATGGCTGGATTCAATGGTACGACCTCGGCGCTGCGGCCGCGCGGTGAAGTGGCAGTGCAGGTCGCAAACGGCTGGCTGGCTTCTCTTGCCGTCGCGAGCGACCCATGGCAGGACAGCGCCGCACCGAGCGCGCAAGAGTCTGCGCTGAACACGCTTGACGCTTTTCCGACCCTGATGAAGCGTAACGGCCACCCCGTACTCGAGAACGGATTACACGAAGAAATCGCAATCCGGCACACCCTGAGCAAACGCGCGAATATAAGTGCGGCTTTTTTTCACGACCTTTCGACGCACACCGCCGTTATCGGCCGGGGTGGTAACTCGGCCGATGCGGAGTACCTTCAGGATTATTTCTCTGAGGCGTTTGCGTACGATGGCGGCGCGACGAGTTCCACCGGCACTCGCGTTGCGTACCGTCAAGAGCTCACCGACAACTTGAAAACGATGATCGTTTACGCCTATGCGGGCGCGCTGGCGCCAAACGGCGAATCCAGTACGACGGAATTGCGCGATCATTTAGCAACGCGCTACCGTCAGAGTTTGGCAGCTGGAATTACGGCCACTGCGCCGCGCTTTGGCACGAAATTCACGGCGAGCTACAAATGGCTGAGTGGACCAACTGTCTCTCATCAAGATCCCTACGGTGAGTCCCTCTACAACGTCGACCCTTATCTGAGTATGGAGATCCGCCAATCACTCCCCAGTATTTTCCCGGGGCACATGGAAGTCGAGGCCAACATGGGGAATCTCCTCGCGCAAGGATATGTTCCCGTCGCAGCGGGAGACGGATTCGTGGTGTTGGTCCCATCTTATCGTTACTTCCGTGGCGGCGTAAGCCTCCAGTTTTAGCTTTTCGCTCACTACTGGAATTGGGAAGTCTCTTTCCATAAACAGGATGAACCTGGAACATCTATCGAGCTGGTCGCGTAAGTCTCACGCAATTCGTGACTTAGTTTACTGACAATCAATGATTCGCTGGAACTTGACGTGCTAGCATAGAATAATTAAGTTGCGCTTCGGGTGGTTTGGGACGCTGTAAGGGTGGATCGGGATGAATGATGGTCTTCGAATACGGTTAGGGGCGGTTACCCTTGCCCTTCTGACGCTGGCGGCGATAATCTTCGCCGTTATAAACTTCCAGCAGCGTTCACGATTCATTGCCCCCGATGACGGCGTAACTTGGATGGACACGGCTGAAGGCGTGACGGCCTGGCATGTCGTCTCCGGTGCGCCTGCTGACAAAGCTGGAATCAAGCAAGGCGATTACGTGCAGTCAATCCGCGGCAACGCCATTCACCGCGCCACGGACGTTACCCGCGTTCTCTGGCGCGTGGGCCCTTGGAGTGAAGTCCGCTACGGGATACGCCGCAACGGCGAGTCGTTCGAAGTGCCCCTGGTTACTGCGCCGCAGGAAAATCCCTCCTCGCTTGAGAACTATCTGCGAATTACAGCGTTGCTCTATCTTTTCATTGGGCTGTTCATTTTTGTGCGCCGCTGGAACGCGCCGCGCGCCATTCACTTTTATGTTTTCTGCCTTGCTTCTTTTATCCTTTACACCTTTCACTACAGCGGCAAGCTGAATTCATTCGACTGGACAATTTACTGGGGCAACGTGGTGGCGCTTCTCTTGCAGCCCGCCTTGCTTGTCCATTTTGCTTTAGTGTTTCCCGAGCGCCGGGGCGTTCTGTGGCCCAAGTTGATGGCGCTTTACAGCGTTCCCGCTGTTTTGCTGGGCCTTCATACTTTCGTCGCCACCGGAACGCTCGATTTCCTGCCCTCGATCACCAGCCGCGAAGCGCTCGACACGATCGAACTGCTCTACCTCGGGATTTATTTCCTGATCGCAGCGGCGATTTTCCTCGCAAGCTATTTCCGCGCGCCAAGCGGCGTGCTGCGTCAGCAATTGAAGTGGGTCACGGGCGGAACGTTCGCCGGCATCCTTCCGTTCTTCCTGTTGTACGTACTGCCGCGGCTCGCGAGCACGGTGCCGCAACCGTGGATGAAGCTCTCAGTATTTTCGCTCGCGCTGATCCCGCTCTGCTTCGGCTACGCGATCATCCGCTACCGCCTGATGGACGTGGACATCATCTTCAAGCGCGGACTGGCTTACACCTTTGCAACAGCGGGCGTCGTCGCGGTTTATTTCGCGGCGATCGCGCTCATCGGCGAGCTCTTCCACACCGCCTGGCCCACCGGCCCGGCCGGCGGAGTCATCGCCATCGTGGTCGCGGCGTTTCTTTTTCAACCGCTGCGCGACTGGGTGCAGGCGCGCCTCGATCACTTCTTTTATCGCGACAGGCTTGACTACCGCCGCACGTTGATCGAATTCGGTCGCGCGCTTGCGAACGAAGTCCGCCTCGAGCCGCTGCTCGGTTCCGTGTTGGATCGGATTTCCCAGACCCTGCTCGTTGACCGACTGGCCGTGTTTCTTGAAGATACGGCGCATCCAGGTCGCTTCGTACTCTCACGCTCCATGGGACTACGGCCCGAGGGCCCGCTCGATTTGAGTTTTCTCGACCTGGCAAACCCGGCGCTCGAGCGCGGCTGCCTGTTTTTCGAGTCGGCGCGCGCTGTCGGCGAGACCGAATCGGTAAGCCGCACGCTCGAAGAACTCGATTTGAACTATTTCATCGCCTGTCGCTTTCACGATCGCACAGCCGCAGTCCTGGGCCTCGGCAAAACGGTAGATGGCGACTATCTCTCGAGTGACGACCTCGAACTGCTTTCCACCATCGCCGGCTACGTCGCCATCGCCATCGAAAACGCGCGCCTCTATCAGTCGCTCGAACAAAAAGCTCTGCAGATCGAGCGGCTGAAGGATTTCAGCGAGAACATCGTCGAGTCGCTTCGTATCGGAGTGCTCACCGTTGATCTCGAAGACCGTGTCGAATCGTGGAATCCTCAGCTGGAAGACTTGCTCGAAATTCCTCGCTGCGAAGCGTTGCACCACACCATTGAGGAAGTGCTGCCCCGCGATCTTTTCGGGGAGATCGCCTCCCGTGCAGCGAGCGATCACGTCTCGGGAATTTACCGATTTCATTTGGACACGCGCAGCAACCGCCACCTCGTCATCAATGCCTCGATCGCGCCTCTGCTCGCCAAGGATGGCGCGCGTCTCGGCCGCCTCGTGCTGCTCGATGACATCACGCAGCGCGTGCGCCTCGAGGATCAATTGGTCCAGACCGAAAAGCTCACCTCGCTGGGCTTGCTCGCAGCGGGCGTGGCGCATGAAGTGAATACGCCGCTTGCCGTAATCTCGAACTACATTCAAATGCTCGCGAAGCAGATTCCACCGGATGATCCCACGCAGAAAACGATCGAGCGGATCGTGAAACAAACTTTCCGCGCGAGTGAGATCGTCAACAACCTTCTGAATTTCTCGCGTACCGGCGGCGCCGAATCCATCGAAGTGGATTTGAACTCGGTCCTCGAGGAAACCCTCGTCCTGGTGCAGCATCCGTTCAAGACCGCTCGCGTCAACGTGGTGAAGAGTTACACCGAACAATTGCCACCCGTTCTCGGATCCACTACGCGCCTCCAGCAGGTGTTTCTCAATCTTTTTATGAACGCGCGGGACGCCATGCCCGGCGGTGGAATGCTCGAAGTTCGCACGACCGCCCACAACGGCTCGGTGGAAATTGAAGTCACCGATACCGGCGCAGGCATCCCTCCCGAGCATCTGCATCGCATCTTTGATCCATTTTTTACGACCAAGCCTTCCGGCCGCGGAACTGGCCTGGGTCTCTCCGTGAGCTATGGGATCATCAAAGAACACGCGGGCAAGGTCGACGTCCGCTCGACGCCGGGCAAAGGCACATCATTCCGGCTGGAATTCCCCGTGGCGAGGAAAGCCGTACATGCCTAGAGGATCCATTCTCGTCATCGATGACGAACTCGAGATCCGCGAGGGACTCGAGGCCCTCCTGACGTCGGAAAAATTTACGGTCACGCTGGCCGAGACCGGTGAGGCGGGCTTGCAAAAGCTCGACGACGGGCCGTTCGATTTGATGCTTCTCGATGTGAGCCTGCCGGATCGCAACGGCCTGGACATGCTGCGCGAGATCCGTCTGNNGAGCCGCTTTCAAAAGCGGCGCGCAGGATTACATCACCAAGCCGTGGTCCAACGACGAGCTCGTCGCCCAGATATCCATCGCCATTGAAGGTCGACGGCTGCGCGAGGAAAATCTTCATCTGAAGCGTGCGCTCAAACAGCGCTACAACTTCCCCAACATCGTTGGGAAGAGCGAGAAAATGCTGGCCTTGCTCGACCTCGTGACCCAGGTGGCGGCGTCGCGCTCAACCGTGCTCATCTCCGGTGAAAGCGGC
>PKUY01000308.1 GCA_003131705.1 Acidobacteriota bacterium
GTGGCATAAAAACGGGGCAGCAATCGTGAAATGGCTCCGACGAAATATCGTACGTCCCGATTTTCCGCGCCGTCGCCAAAATTTCCATTTTGTCCGTGCCGATAAGCGGACGAAAAATAGGCATCCGGGTGACCGCGTCCACGGCGGCCAGATTCCGCAGCGTCTGCGAAGCTACCTGGCCAAGGCTATCGCCGGTGACGAGCGCGAGTGCGCGGTCGCGTTTCGCGATCACTTCGGAGATACGCCACATCATCCGCCGGTAAAGCAGAATACGGACATCTTCCGGAGCGTAGCGCACAATTTCGCGCTGGATTGCATCCAGCGGTACGCGATGAAGCTTCGCGCGGAATTGATAAGGTACCAGCGCTCGCATCAGGCCGTTGGCTACATGTAGCGAAGATTCTCCAGGTCGGGCGCCCGTGCTGTAGAAGTGCACGAAACTCAAATGCGCCCCGCGCTTCATCATGTGATAAGCAGCGACCGCGGAATCGTACCCGCCCGATAGCATGCACAAGATGCGGCCTGCGGTGTTCGCCGGTAGCCCTCCCGCGCCCGGGATCTTTCGCGCATAGACAAGCAGAGGCCCCGGAGTGATTTCGATGCGGCAGGTTATCTCGGGATCATTCAGATGAACGCTCACGTCGCGACCCTGCGTACGAAACTTTTCGAGCAGATGGCGCCCCACCGTTGACTCGATTTCCATCGTGTTTGCAGGGAACGATTTATCGCTGCGCTTGGCGCGAACGGCAAACGTGCCGAAACGAAGTGACTCGATTTCCTCCCACGCCGCCGCGCAAAGAGCTTCCATATTCCGCTCAACGGGCCGCGCTACAGCGTAGTACGCAACCCCGAGCACTCGCTCCACGCGTCGAATCGCCTCGTCGAGCGGCGCTCCGGCTCCCAAGCGAATCAGAAACCGATCGCCCGGCTGTTCGATTCGTTCGACTGGAACTCCCTGAAGCGCCTGGCGCAGGGCGCTGAAAAGCTTCCCAAGAAAAAACCGCCGGTTGCGGCCTTTGAGAAACAACTCGTGATAATGGACGACGATGACCGGGTTGCTCATGCTGGTTTCTCGCAGTTCACACAGTGCCTTAACTTCATCCCCTTGCTCTGCAGGAATTATAGCAGCCGCGCGAGACCTCGTGTAGCGGATGCAGCCTACGGCACAGTCCACAATCCGGGCTTTGCGGTTGATCGTGGCTCTCGCGTAAGATGCGATAACTCAATGGATACAAATGACATTCGGGCGCGACTTTCTTGGTTTGTGGGGTTAGAATCTGCTGCGTTCCCGTCCCCCGGAGCAAGACGAGGTCCGGCGCTGAGATTCATGCTACCCAAAGCGCCCGTGCCGCATCCAATCGACTGATTGGCGGCGTACTGGGAAAAGAGGGCAAAATGTGGAACCGTCGAGATTGGGACGATTTTTTCCATATCGTTAAGAAACGCTCGCGGATGCAGCGTCCTCCGCGTCCGCTCGATATGTCTCGTCGCAATCGCCTCGTGCCGGCCGAAGGTTACAGCCTCGCTGAGCTCGATGACGCCGGCTTGAGCATCGAGCAGGCAGAGTTTCTCGGCTTGCCTGTGGACGCAGGGCGGGTCGGATCCTACGGCCCAAACATCGCCATATTGCGCGAGTACGTCCGCGCCACCCGCACCCANNCCGCCTGAGTCCGGATCCCCCGTCTATTAGTTTGCCGGAAATCTCTTCGCGCGCGTTCTCTCTATTTTAAAATTCGATTTCTGGTTGCAGACCACTGGAAGAGGCCTTACCTTTAGAGTTCTCCAGACACTCAAGGGAGTTCCTTTGACGAAGAAAGTTCGTGTAGTCCAATTCGGTGTGGGTCCAATCGGCGCCTCAATGGTCCGGCTGATGCGGCAGAAAGGCTCGCTCGAAATCGCCGGAGCCATCGACCGGGATCCAGCCAAGGCCGGGCGCGACCTCGGCGAAGTTGTGGGCGCGAAGGACGCGCCCTGGGGCATCGTCATCTCAGCTCAGGCGTCCCCTGTGCTCGCGAAAAACGTCGACGTCGTCATACACTCGACCTCGTCGTATCTTGCGAACGTGATGGACGAGTTGCTCGCGTGCATCTCAGCAGGCTGCTGCGTCGTCTCGACGTGCGAGGAACTGGCATATCCGTTTCGCAAGCATCCGGGACTTTCCGCGGAACTCGATGCCGCCGCGAAGGACGAAGGCATCGCTCTGGTCGGCACAGGAGTCAACCCGGGGTTTGTGATGGACAAGCTCGTTCTCGACCTCTCCGCCGCATCGCAGCGAGTGGACGTCGCGAAAGCTGTGCGAATCGTTGACGCGTCCGACCGCCGGATGCCGCTGCAAAAAAAGATTGGCGCCGGGATGGCGCTCGAACAATTCCGCGAGCAGGTCGCCGCAGGTCTCATCAAGCACCACGGATTGCCGGAATCGGTGGCGATGGTCGCCGACGGTCTAGGCTTTACGCTCGACGATATTTCGGAAACGATCGCCCCAATCATCGCCGAAGAAACGATAAGGACCGAATTTCTGGAAGTTGCGCCCGGCCAGGTTGCCGGCGTCCATCAAATTGCGCAGGGAACGTTTGCCGGAGAAGACAAAGTATTCATGGAACTCAAGATGTACGTCGGCGCGAAGCAGCCCGCCGACACGATCGAATTGCGGGGCGAGCCCAATCTCACGCTAACGATTCCCGGCGGCACGCACGGTGACATCGCTACCGCCGCGGTCGCTGTAAATGCAATTCAGGCGATCCTCGCCGCCCCAGCCGGTCTGCGCACAGTACGGGATCTTCCTCTTCGTTACCTGCCTCCCGGTCCGCACGCCTGGCCCCTCGGCTAATCCTCAGTTCTGGCCAAAGAAAATTGGTAGAACCCTAATTTGAGCGCAGCCGACCGTGCTCCCATGGCGCCGGAGAGTTACTGTGTTGCGCCGATGCGTTGCTGTTGTTTTTTTGTCAAAGAGCGATGCCAGCTTTCGTCAAGAAAGCCGAACCCCGAAAATGTTGCGATTAAAGATGATCGCGACCGTTTGTTTTGAGTGACTTAGCTGGGATTCGAATAACGGGATGTTAGAAAACTGGAGCTGGGCGACGGATGACGGGCAGACAGGAGGAGCAGGGTCGCCATTGAGCAGGACTTTTCGCGAAGGCATTGACGTTTTCCTTTCTTGTCGTTCTTTCATCGCCGCGGCTTACAACGCAACTGGACACTAGCATCTCGCAACGAGGTTCGCAGACTGTACGAAAGAGCAGATTCGGGCGAGGCAGAAAAAAGAGGGAACTACGAACTTGGATTTAGGAGACGACAGGAAAAGTTTGTACGTGTGAGTGCTTGCTCGAACAAACGCTGCAAGAAAAAGCCCCGTCCTTCCCAGTGTCGGGAAGAACGGGGCTACGTTGTCGCCTCGATCTGTTACAGCGTCTAGAAGAGTAACTTCACACCGAACTGGATCACGCGCGGCGTAGTTGACGTCGCCGTGATCTTGCCGAAAGTGGAGGGCGTGCTGACATCGTTTCCGAACGGCGGAGCGAATTGCGCGTGGTTCCAGATATTGTAAAACTCCGTCCGAAATTGAAGTGTAATGCCTTCAGTCAACTTTGTATTCTTGATCAGCGACATATCAAAATTGAACTGGCCCGGACCACTGATGATGCCCACGCCTGAGTTACCAAACCCCGTTCCTGCGCCGACGAGAGGAGCACCTGGATCACCTGGGTCACCGGGAAAGAAGGTATTGGGGGCCCGGAAAGCAGCGCCACAAGGGTCAGTCGCCAACCCAGGTCCATGGGTATTCGGTGTACCGCCAATGCAATATGGAGACGTGGAATTGATCGAATTCAGCGGAATGAACGCAGACGTATTCAACCAATTGGTGGTTGCGCGCTGCTTGGTGCTGCCGGAATTGATGAGCGGCACCGCGGACTTGCAGTTGCCAGTGACTGCGCTGCAGGCGCTAGGAGATGCAAGAGCACCTCTGGAGTCCGTTCCTGTACCAAAGAAGATCGATCCGCCCTGGCTATCCGTGATTGTAAAAGGCAAACCGTCCTGGATCGTCGTCACTCCCGAGATGTTCCATCCGCTCAGCAGCTTACCGCTGAGGCCCTCCGTGCGCTTCCAAGGGAGATCGTAGGTGTAGCTAATAACAACGCGCTGCGGGCGGTTGAATGCCGCCGGTCCATACTGCTGCCGCAGATCGAGAGGATTATTGCTGTTGGAGGCCCCGTAGATCACCTGTCCGGGAGGATTTATGCCGTTGCCCGCCTCGGAGGAGTTGACGTTGGTTATCGCTTTGCTCCACGTGTAGGCCACTTGAAGAAGGAAGCCATGGGAGAACTGATGTTTGAGCTGGGCCTGCAAGCTGTTATAGAGAGTGTCCCCATTGGTGTTCGTGGTGCCGACGCCACCCGGCGCAAAACCGAGGTAGCTTACACGCTCGTCGACGTTCCCGGTCGTATTCACCGTTACAGGCGTCGTATTGGCCGGATCGTTAAAGGGCAATGACGCTGCGATAAGCTCCGAGTTCTGCCGAGCTGTAGGCTCGTTGGGCGCACCTGCGACAAGGTGTGCAACGTTTATGGCCTGCGACCAGTTGTAGATGTGGATGCCGTGGCTGCCCACGTACCCGATGTCAGCGATCCAGTTGCGAGCGAACTCGTACTGGAGGTCCACATTGTATTCGTATATGAGAGGGAGACGGTTGGCCATCTGCGGCGAATCCGAAGTGTAGCCAAGACCCGAAGAGATGAACGTTCCATCGGTTGTGCAAGCGCCGGGGCATCTAATGTATCGCGGCGTCCAGACAAGAGGTGTCGGCGACGTCGGAAGCGAACTGCCAGCTTCAAACGGATTGTGCAGCGTGTTCCCAAGACTCTGAGGGAATGGCCCAGAACCCGCACCGGAGTACGGCGTCAGATTGAGTTGGTTATCGATGAGCAGGTTGCCGTAGACGCGATCGTAGAACCATCCATAGCCTGCACGCACGACTAACCTTTCGCCGAACGGCTGCCAGGCTACGCCGAAGCGAGGGGCAAAATTATGCCAGGGAGTTCCCGGAACAAGTGTCTTGTTGCTGTTTACATGGACGCCCGAGGCGCCATTGGGTGCTGTCAGCCCAAACTGTTTCACGTCAAAGTTCGTTGGCACTGCGAATCCCACCAGAGTACCGGTTGGATTGTTAAGGAAGTAAGAGCCAGTGTTGACCTTGGCTAGCTGGCTAGCCCAGACGTTAGCGAACTGCCCGCTGGTGTCGTCCGGAAATCCATCTAACTCCCAGCGAACTCCCACATTTACGGTTAGCTTCCTGTTCACTTTGATGTCGTCCTGAAGATATCCCGAAAACGCATTGATTCGGTTGTTGTGAACCAACAATCCTTGCGTCCCAAAGCCTACGACTATGCCGCCGTTAGGAGTAGCGGGGGTACCATCGTTGTAGGTCGGGTCGAGAGGGTTCGTCCCCGGCGGCCCGGCGCTGCTCGTCAGAAAGTCGGCCGTATTGAAAAACAGGAGCTCTCCCCGCCCGATGGCCGGGATGGTGTTGTTATACAAAATGTACTCCCCCTCAAAGCCGGCGCGAATCGTGTGCTTCCCATGGTTCCACGAGATTTGATCGGACGCCTGAAACGTGTTGATATAATTCGTGGACGTAGCGGAAAAGTTTCCGCCCTGGGTCCACGGTCCGCCAGGCGACGCGATTCCCAGAATATCGAGGATCGGGACGACGTTGAATTCCGAAAATCGGGCTGCGGCGGGGCTGGAAACGAGCGGACATGCCACGCCATTGTTCACCAAGGGAATGATATTGGCCGTACTTGAGACGGAACAGGATTTAACAACGTTTGGATCCTGACCGTTCTCCACGTTGCGCTGGTACCCGATTCGCGCTTCGTTGACGAAGTTGCTGGTGAGCACGGAAGTCAGCTTGAGAAGGGCATTTTGACTCGTATAGGTAACGTTTTCGGGGGCGCCGGGGTTGCAGTCTCCCGGAGTGATAAAGCACAGGAAACTCTGATTCTGTGGATCGCTCGAAAAGAAATACCGTTCCGACAAAGTGTGCTTGCTCGATATCACGAAGTCCGTATTGAGCATGTACTGATTTTCCTTGGCGATTGTGGGCAAAGAAATGGGAACCACGCACCCGGCATCAGTCGTAGGGGCGCCACCACAGGTGGCCAGGGCGCTCGGGAAGTAGAATCCCTGATTGAAACCTCCCTTGAGAATTCCCTTAGATTGAAGGAGCGCAATCGCAGTGTTGCTGATGTTTGACCCGTCGAGTGCAACCACCTGTCCCGTGCCTAGTCCGAAATTGCCGCCATTTCCAAATACGCTTCCCAGGAATGCCCGGTAAGAACCGGGGCCGAAGGCCGGTCCGGTCAAGTGGCGGGGATCGGTGGGGTCGCTGGGATCGCTCCAGAGCTGCAGGTGTGTGTTGGGCGCGTAGCCGGAAGCGAAGCCGCTGGTGCCGATCCCGTTAATCTGACGGAATCCCTGATAAGAGCCGAAAACGAAGATCTTGTCTTTCTTGATGGGGCCGCCCAGGGTGCCGCCGAATGTATTCTGCTTCAATATTTGTGGTTTGTTAGGCAGGTTGTTGGCGGCCTCGTAACGCGCATAGAAAAAGTCATTGGCGTTGAAGAAATTGTTGCGGTTGAACTCCCAGGCGGCCCCGTGGAATTGGTTCGTGCCTCCCCTGGTTACGACGTCCACGTTCGCGCCAGGGTTGCGTCCAGAGCTCGCGTCGTATTGCGAGGTCTGCACTTTGAACTCCTGAATCGCGTCCGGGTTAGGAATAGCAATGCCGGGATAACTGCCGGTTTGGCCCGCGGTCCCGCTCACATAGTTGACGATTGAAGCGCCGTCCATCGAGTAGTTATTCTGGTTCGCCTTCGAACCGTTTACGTTGATATCTTGGGTGCCGTTGCCTACTGCGGCAGCATTGGAGACGTTCGTGACCACGCCGGGCGAGAGGGTCGTGATCTGCGTGTAGTTGCGCGAGACGAGAGGCAGATCGGTCACCTCCTTTGCACTGACGGTGTCGCCGTTGGTCGCGTTCTGTGTCTGGATCTTCTCAGCCGTCGCTTCAACAGTCACTTCCGCGGTTTGCGCCCCGATCTCCAGTTTTTCATTTAATACGGGCGTTTCCGCGACGTTCACGGTAACCGAAGTGACCTCAGCGGACTTGAATCCCGCGGCAGTAACCTTGACAGAATAGTTGCCAGGCGGCAGCAGCGCGAAGTTGTAGACGCCGGATGAATCCGTGGTTGTGGTGCGGAACTGGTTTGTGTTGCTACTCGTTGCGGTGACCGTCGCGCCCGAAACGACAGCTCCGGACGGGTCAGTCACGGTTCCCGTTAACGCGCCGGTGCCCGACGTCTGCGCGAAAGCTGCGGAGACGGTAAAGGCGAGAGCTACAAGACAAACCAACAACGCACACACAAATCTTGTTGCTGACGAAGCTGTCCTCATTGTTGTTCCCCCCCACGGGTCCATGAATGTCTTTCCCACCCAAACGGCCACAGGTTCGATTGAACCTGCCCTTGCCGCTGCAAAACCGCGAATCTCACTCCGGTGCTTTTACTACCCGGATCTGGTGCGTGTCAAGAATAAATACACATACGTCATCGTATTACGCACATAGGTCTCCTCAGATGGAGACGCGGCTCGGGCTCGGGACAGGCCAGAAAGGCTCGCACACCCGATTTGCGAGGGATGAATTGCCGCACGTTGTGAATTCTAGTTAAGTACGTATACAGTACAGGTGGGTCACCTACCACGAGGAGATTATCCGTGAAGACTTCGCGAAACTCGGGCCCCCGAACGAGCGTCAAGCCACGAGTGGACTTTACACCCGGACCCACTCGAACGCGCCTAGCTGGAAATGGCGGCAGTGAGAACAGAATCAGACTCGACAGTCCTTTGAATGAAAGACCGGGTTACCTGCTATGGCGCGCGCGCCACATTGCCGACTCGATCTTCACGCACGAGTGCCGCGAGTTTAGCTTCACGTCTTCCCAGTATGTGGTGCTAGCTGTTGTGAAGGAGACTCCTGGAACCGATCAGATAGGCGTTTCGCGAATTGCAGGTCTGGATCGGTTTACTACAGCGCTGGTATTGTCCAATTTGATCAAGCGCAAGCTGGTCATCCAAGAGCGAAGCACGAGCGACCGCCGCCGCTATAGCCTTCGACTAACTCCACGCGGACTTGAATTCTTGAAATTCGTTCTGCCCGGCGCAACTCGCGCGCGCGCGCGGCTCTTGTCGCCATTTACGCAGCGTGAGCGGAGGGTTTTCATCCGTATGCTTCAGAAGCTCGTCACGGCGCTTAACAGCGACGCGCGCGCACCCGTTCATGAAGGTGCACTGCCGCATACACGGCGCCGGCTGAGCCGCATCGCAAAGACGTAGCGACACAAGCGCGGCTGCTTGTCTGCTTACTTCATTTTTTCCAGAAGCGAGCCACGGCAGCGAAATCCGGATCGTCATTCGACGCGTCTTTAACGGCGCTGTAGGTGGCGTAGGCGGCCGTGGCGGCGGGAAGCTCGATTCCTTGTTCGCGCGCCAGTTCAAGCGCGAGTCGCATGTCCTTGTGCATTAACCGCAGAGGGAAACTGGCGGGAAAATCGTTCTTCAGAATGAGCGGCACTTTCACATCCAGCAACGGCGCCCGGCCCATGCTGGATTGCATCACTTCGATCAGCTTCTCGCCTGGCACGCCCGCCGCCGTAACGAGCGCCAGCGATTCGACGAGCGCTTCTACTTCAAGAGCGAGCAGCAAGTTCATGGCGAGTTTTACCGTCTGACCCGCGCCATTGGGGCCGAGGAGGAAAAACTTCTTGCCCATCGCCTCGAGAACGGGCTTCACGCGCTCGAGTACTTCCGTCTTTCCTCCGATCATGAAAACGAGTTCGCCCTTCTCCGCACCCCAAGTGCCGCCCGTGACCGGCGCGTCGAGAAACGCCACTCCCCTTTCGGCGCAGGCTGCTGCTACGCGCCGCGCTACGTCCGGCGAAACCGTGCTCGAATCGACGAGTGTGCTCCCAGGGCGCAATCCTTCGAGTGCACCACTGTTTTGCTTTCCATCCTGCGGGCCCCAGAGCACCTCTTCCAGCGCGGGTGGATCGCTGACAATTGTAATCAGTACGTCCGCTTGCGCAGCGACGTCACGCGGATTGGCCGCGATCGTCGCGCCCGCGCGCACCAGGTCATCCGCCCTATTTTTCGTGCGATTCCACACTGCGAGCGGGAATCCAGCACGCAAGAGATTGTGGCCCATCGGCCGGCCCATCAATCCCAGACCAATTAATCCGACGCTCGGCTTCATTCAAGCCTCCCTAGCGCTGAAAACCCACAGCACAGCCGCCTTCAAAACTCTTAGACGAGCGAAAACTCTACGCGATGCCGAAACGGATCAATCCGTTCGGCGCGCACTTGCACAAGATCGCCCAGGCGGAAAACCCGCTTCGTACCGGCGCCACGCGTGCCACCCCTGCCGCGATAGGGTTCCGTCACGATGGTATGATCGTGCTCGCGATAAACGCATCGCTGGCCGGTGAACTCCTCGAGCCGGTCGATGCTGACCAACCCCTCGACAAAAATCTCGGCAAGTTCGACGAAGAAACCGAACTTCTGCACGGAGATGACCAGAGCCTCGTACTCCTCGCCAAGGTGGCCCTCCATGAACTGCGCCGTTTTCCATTGCATCAATTCGCGTTCCGCCATGTCGGCGCGACGCTCTGCCTCCGAGCTTTCCGACGCGACGGTTTCGAGCTCGGCGCGGTGATAGGGTCCGAGCGTCCCCACGGATATTTCCTTGCCTGCACGCTTATCCGGCAGCGGTGCACGCACTGGAACTATCGCGGGATTTTCGAGCGCCCACTGGAGCGCACGGTGGACGATCAGATCCGGGTAGCGGCGAATCGGCGAAGTGAAATGCGTGTATTCCTCCGCCCCGAGCGCAAAATGGCCCAGAAGATCTGCGGCGTAGCGGGCTTGCTTCAGCGATCTCAGCATCAAGTAGGAAAGGATTCGCTCCTCGGGCTTTCCCGCAATCTTTTCGGTTAGCCGCTGGTAGTGTTGCGGGCGGATGTTGATTTCTTGCGCCGCGGGCAGCGTCACGCTCATCGGCCGCATTCGCCCGCGTCCTCGTTGACTGTCTCGAAACGAGGCGCGCACGCGACCATGCCGCACGGCCACGCGGCGCTCGGCAAGATCGTCCACTCCCAGGGAGTAGCCAAATGCCTGCGCCAGCTCCTCGAACTCGAGCACTTTTTTCGGATCGGGTTTTTCGTGAACGCGGTGGAGCGATCCTATGCCGCGCTTTTCGAGGTACTGCGCCACGGCTTCGTTTGCCGCAAGCATGAACTCTTCGATGATCCGGTGAGCGATATTGCGCTCACTCCGAAGGATGCTCTGCATGAGCCCGGATTCATCGAACTCAATAATCGGTTCCGGAAGGTCGAAGTCGATCGAGCCGCGTGCGTGGCGCTGTTTGTTGAGCAGCATCGCCAGCTTCTTCATTAGGCGGAACTCGTCCACGAGCGGCGCGTAGCGCCGGTTCATCTCCGAATCACCTTCGAGAACCTTGTGGACGTTCGTGTACGTCATTCGCTCAACCGAGCGGATCACTCCGGATGTGAAATCAGCGCCCGCCATTTTTCCGCTGGCATCCATTTCCATGATGACGCTCATCACCAGGCGGTCGACTTGGGGATTGAGTGAGCAGATGCCGTTTGAAAGTTCCTCCGGGAGCATCGGTACCGCGCGATTGGGAAAATAAACGGACGTGCCGCGTAACCGCGCCTCGCGATCGAGTGCCGAGCCACGGGGGATGTAGTGCGCGACATCCGCGATGTGCACCTGCAACTCGTAATTCCCGTTCGGGAGCTCCTTAACGTGCACAGCATCGTCAAAATCGCGCGCGGTTTCGCCGTCGATGGTCACAATCGGCAGAGCGCGGAAATCGCGCCGCCCGCGCAAATCCGTTTCCGCGGCTTGCTGCGGTATGGCCAGGGCTTCGGCCAGAACTTCGGCCGGGAAAATATGCGGAAGGTGGTGCTTCCGGATCATGATTTCGACGTCTACACCAATGTCTCCCTGCCGGCCGAGTATCTCGACGACACGGCCCGTCGGCGCAAGACCACCCTTGGGATAGCGCGTGATCTCGACGTTCACCACGGCGCCGTCGAGTTCAGGAAGCCTGACGCGACGGCTCGGCATTGCTTCGCTGCCAGGTGTTGCACCCAGATTCTGCCGCAATTCGGTCGTCAGCTCATCTCCGGGCGGAATCAGAACTTCGTGGAGAATGCGCGTGTCGTATGGCAGGACGTAATTCCCGTTTGCACCGTAGCGGAACAAACCGACGAGAGTCGAATGCTGACGCTCGACAATCTGCACCACGCGGCCTTCCGCACGGCCGTCGGCGCGTCGTCGTTCGACTCGTGCAAGAACGCGGTCACCGTGCATCGCATCGCCCAGATTGTCGCGACCTATGAAAAGGTCGCCGTCGACGCGGGGAATCGGCTCATCCGGCACAAGGAAACCGTAGCCATCGCGGTTCGCCACAATGCGTCCCGCTACCAGATTGGGATCGCGGGGGCGTTTCGGCACCGTTGGGACCGCGGTCGCCTCATCAAGGCGCGGGGGGCCTTCCTGCGAAACGCGCGGCGAGTTCCTTTCGCCGCTCAGCCGAAAACGGCCGCCATAAATTTCCTCGATTTCGCCTTTCTTCTCTAGCTGCTTGAGAATTCTTGGAAGGTATCGCCGCCCGCGATGTCTCAGTTCCATGCCGTGGGCGATCTGGCGGATTGTGGCGGGTTGGGAAAGCGTGCCGATATACGCCACCACTTCCGCGCTGCTGACTTCGGGCATGTTCGCTTCCTTGTCTTCAATTGTGTGCTGACGCTTCATGATTAGCTCATCCGATTTGCCGCTTTAAATTCGTCCGGTTGATTCGCTGCGACAGACGTAAACAACTCCGCCTAGGAACGCTAGCACATAACTACTGTGCAGGAAGCTCGATGGTGGGAATGTCGAGCATTACGATTTTTCCGTCCGGATTGTGTTCAAGGGCCGGCGCATATTCGCCGAGCAGCTCGCGCCGCCACCAGGTGCCCTGTTCGCGCTTCGTTTTCTCGTCCGTAAACCAGTATTGATAGATCACGGCGCGCACCTGCTGCGGCGGCGCACCTGCAAAAGGATTTTCGGCGAACAGCGCGAGCACGTCCGGCTCGCCAACGAGAAGTCTCTCCTCCGTCCAAAGCACGAAGCGCGACTCCTGCCACGATGCGAGCGAAGCAAACCACAGATTCCACTCGAAGCGCGGCT
>PKUY01000434.1:0-3482 GCA_003131705.1 Acidobacteriota bacterium
TTCTAGTTCGCGGATGGCGACATCGCCGCGGATTCACGCGCTTTGGCGCGCGCGCCCCGGTAATACAGTGTAAGGCCGATCAGGATTCCGCCGAGTGTTCCGCCAATGAGCTTCGTTTCGAAAAGCCACTTGTGGGCGGATTCGGCCGGGGGAATCAGCGACAGTGCAATGCCTCCCAGCACCACCGCAAATCCGAGCGACCCCATCAGCCACACTCCCAGCTTGCCGCCAGGAATCAGCACCGCATTCGCGTTGCCGATGCGGTCGGGGCGGTACGCGAGCTTGATAATCGCTGCGTACATGTAGAGGAACGGAATGAAGTTCAAAATCGTTCCGGCGTCGACGAGAATCTGATACGCGCCATTCACCGACTCACTGACCTGAATCGCCAGGAGTATCGCGCCCGAGATGCCCGCTTGCACCAGAATGGCGACCCAAGGTGTTCGCCACTTCGGGTGAATCTTTCCGAACGCGGAGGGAAGGTATCTGTCGATCCCGACGACAAATGGGATTCGCGAAATACCCGCGACCGTAGTTCCGATTCCGCCCGCGTTCCCGAACAAATTAAGGAAGGCTGCGACGATTCCGAAGAAACCAATTCTCAAAATCGTGGAGCCGACTGCAATTGCCTGGAACATGCCGCTCTTTGGGTCCACGCCTTCCGATTTCATGATCGAAAGAACGGCGAAGGTTCCCGCGAGGTAGCCCACTGCGATCAGAAATCCCGAGCCGAAGATGGCCCGTGGAAATGTCTTACGAGGTTCGCGCACCTCTTCGCTCATTGCGGCACAGAGTTCGATTCCCGTGAACGCGAAGGCAATCTGAGGCCAAAAGTTCACGGTGTCCCAGTTCCATGTGGGACGCATGTTCGCCAACGTGAAATGCGTTGCCGAACCATGCGCGTGCCACAGATATGCTCCCATGCCCGCGAGCATGACGAGGGGAATATAGGACCCGACGCCGCCCGCGTTCTGCAGCCACTTTCCGACATTCAGGCCGACGATGTTCATGAACACCGCGACGAACAGGAAGGCAAACGAACCCGCCATCAGGAATGTCCTGCTCTGCGTGAGATATCCTGCCCCGCTACCGCCGACGTAGGCGCCCATCGCGGCGCTCGCCATCAGCAAACCTGGAAAATAGAAAAAAGTGTATATCCAGTACGTCCATCCGGAAACAAAGCCGTGAAATTCGCCGAAGGCTTCCTTGGACCAAACGTACAGGCCGCCCTCCTTGGGAAAACGCGTGGACAGCTCAACCACGATGAAGGCCGTGGGCACAAAGAAAAGCAGCGCAGCGAGCAGCCAAAGACTGATGGAGGAAGTTCCATTGTGGGCTGCAGCTGCAATCCAGCGCGGGCCGAGGACAGCTGCAATATTAAACAGCAGCACGTCCCACAGACCCATGGCGCGGCGAAGCTGTTTTTTGGGATCTACTGGAGTTGGATCGCTCACGCGGTGGCGTCCAGCGAGGGGATCAATTCATCCTGCAGGAGAAAATTGCGAAGGAAGGGATTGGTCGATGCCTCGAGCTCGGACCAGGTACCAAAAAAAGTGACCCCGCCCTCGCTGAGAAAAATCACGCGATCGGCGAGTTTTTTTGCAAGATGCGTATCGTGCGTAACGACGAGAGAAGTTTTGCGCAGGGTCTTCTTGAGCTTCAGGATCAGATCGCTGATGTGCGAGGCCATCAGTGGATCGACCATCGTGGTCGGCTCGTCGTACAGAATCGCTTCGGGATTGTCGGCAAGGGCCCGAGCGATGGCGACAGCACGTTTCGTGCCGGTACTCAAATCCGCCGGCAGGCGGTCCGCCAACCCGGAAACTTCGAGCATGTCGAGCAATTCCTGCACGCGGCGATCGATGGCGTCCTGATCTTCGTGGCGGCTGCGGCCCCGCAAGGGGAACGCTACGTTTTCGGCAACGGTGAGCGAGTCGAAAAGCGCGCCGGATTGAAAAACCATGGTCACGCGGCGGCGAATGGCGGCAAACCGGTCATCGGTCCAGCCGGTGACGTCTTCGCCGGCAACGATGATTCGGCCCGAATCAGGTTCGAGAAAACCGAGCAATAGTTTCAACGAAACGGATTTCCCTACGCCGCTGCGGCCCATGATAACGGCCGTCTCGCCTTGGTTGACGAAGAAGCTGACGTCTTTGAGAACAACGTTGTCGTCGAACGATTTCGAGACCTTTTGGAATTCGAGATAGTGGTCGGCCATTGTCTAGTGACGTCTAGTGGCGTTGCGCGAGCCGCGAGATCAACTGCCGCTGCGTCCATCACCGAATCTCGCCCGGGCTTCTTCGTAGTCCTCAGGCGAGTTCATATTCTTGAACAGGAGAGCGTCGGAATCAAAGCCTTTCCATTCGGCCGGCTCGATGATCTCAAGTCGAAGCTTTTTCAGGCCGTCCGTGAGCTTCCGCGTGCCCTGCTCAAGCAAGGTGCGAATCGCAGGCTCGGATCGCTTGTGGTAAATCGCGGATAGAGGCTCGAGGCCGCGCGCATTCGTGGGAACTACGGCGTCCGCAGTCGAGGCGACGGCGCGCGCGACAAGATAGTCCAGCCAAGCTCTATGCAGGTAGGGCAGGTCGCACGCCACGACGAGGCTCCAAGTAGCTGGCGAGACGCGCAGTGCGGTCGCGATGCCGCCGAGCGGGCCTGCACCGGGCCAGTCGTCGCCGATCAGGCGCAGACCGAGCGAGCGATATGCGTCCACATTGCTAATTACGCTCGCCGGACCTGCAGCGGATTCCACCAGGCGAGCCGTGCGCACTAGCAGCGGGATGCCGCCCAGTTCGAGGAGCGCTTTGTCGCGCCCCNNGCGAGCTTTCGCCGCCCGCCAATATGAAGCCCGCGATTTTTTTCTTCAACTCCAAGAGAGATCCCTCGCTCCGCTCGGAATGGCAGCGCACTGCGAACCCCTACTTGCCCGGCCTTTGAATTCCCAGCTCGCGCAACTTTTCCTGCAGGCTCTGGCGCTGGAGGCCTATTTCCGCCGCAGTTTGCGAAACATTCCAGCGGTGNNAATCTCAAATTTGCGCTTGGCTTCGCGAAAATCCGTTTCACCGAGGAAGGAATTCCCTTCCCCTCCGCCCGGCGCTGCTCCCGTGGTGGCGCGAACTTCTTCACCCAAATCCGCCGCGCCGATTTCCCGGCCTTTGGTGAGCACGAGCGACCGCTCGAGCGCGTTGCGCAGCTCGCGTACATTGCCGGGCCAATCGTAGCGGCGCAGGGCTTCTTGGGCTTCGGCGCTCAAGGGAGCTTGGCGTCCGTGACGCGCACCGAGCTGCGCAAGAAACGTGGCGGCGAGCAGCGGAAGATCTTCTTTGTGTGCCCGGAGCGGTGGAATCTCGAGAGTGACAACGCGAAGACGATAGTACAAATCCTCACGAAAACGACCGGCAGCAATTTCCGCAGCGAGGTTTTTGTGCGTTGCGCTGATCACGCGCACGTCCACGTCAATCGAATGCGAACCGCCGAGGCGT
>PKUY01000434.1:3538-7826 GCA_003131705.1 Acidobacteriota bacterium
AATTGACGGCGACGAACGGCTTTTCGCTGCGCGGCGACCGGGCGTGAATTTCCTGCGCGAGCAGGTCCTTTCCAGTTCCGCTTTCACCGAGAATCAGAACGGTGGCGTCGGTGGTAGCGACGCGCTCCGCCATTTCAAAAACGCGACGCATGCACGGCGCCGCGCCGAGCATTCGGCCGAATTGGCCCTCAGCGACGAGCTCGTGGCGGAGTTTTTGGTTTTCCGCGCCAAGCTCGGCCAGCCGCACGAGATTCGCGACGCGCTTGCGAAGTTCCTCGATATCGAAACCTTTCACGATGTAGTCAGATGCGCCGCTGTGGAGCGCTTCGACGGCGGTGCCTGCGGAATCGAGGGCGGAGACGACCAGTACGGGCGTTTCGTCGCCGGCTTGGCGCAGCTTGCGAAGAAATTCCAAGCCGCTTTCGTCGGGCATGATGAGGTCCAGCAGGATCAACTCGACATGCTGGCTCGCGAGGGCTTCGCGGGCCGCTTTGGCGGAGTCGCTCTCGACGACTTTGTAGCTGCCCTCAAGCGCGCGTCGCATTCCGTAGCGCGCGGAAGGCTCGTCGTCAATGATCAGAATCGTTCGCATGCGTATCGGATTCCTCAGCGGCTCAAGCCGCGTTGATTTGGCAACGGTTATGGCACGAGTGATAGCCGCGCCCCCTTCTGCAATACCTCATTTCATTGTCGAGTAGANNCGTGTCAAGAGTGCAAGCGCGCAACCCTGTGGACTTTTTATGTAGCGCGAATTTCCGTGCACACGTAATAGGCACGTCGATTAACAAGGGTTCGGCATGACTAAAACTCCTCTCCCGGCGCAAGAGGAAGAGACAGACGAAAGCGAGTTCCCTTTCCGGCGGTGATCGGGCTTTCGCAGGCGAGTGTGCCACCGATTTCGGTGACGCGGCGCGCGACGATGGAAAGTCCGAGGCCCGTGCCGGAGGCTTTCGTCGTGTAGAAGGGCTGAAAAATCTTGGAGCGAAGCTCGGGGCCGATGCCGGGGCCGTTGTCTTCGATGCGAATTTCCAGGCGATCGGCGTGGCGCGCGACGGCGATTAACACGCGGCCGCCGTTGGGCTGCGATTCAATTGCATTCACGACGAGATTCGAAAGTATTTCGCCAAGAGCCTCTTCGGATATGAGAGCGGACGCGTCAGCATCAGGCGCGTCAAATTCCAGGATTACGTTGCGGCGCTCGGCATCATGCCGGAAAAGCTCGGCGGTTTGCTTTGCGAGCGCGAGGGCAGCGACGCGACGGCCGTCCGGCGAGGGCTTGGCAAAGTGGAGGAGCTGCGAGAGCTTGACGTTCATGCGGTCGATTTCGGCAAGCACGAGCGAGCAATCGTGACGAAGATCCGCGGGCAAGTCCGGCCGCTCGAGCTGTACTTGCAGGACGGTCTTGATCGAACTCAGCGGATTGCGCAGATTGTGCGATAGGCTCGCCGCCATTTGGCCGAGCAGAGCCAGACGCTCGCGTTCGGCCAGCTCACGTTCCAGAGCCAGCTTTTCCTCGATTAAGCGGCATAGGTCGAGCATGGCAGGCAACTGCTCGGCGAGAAATTCGAGAGCGGCGGTGGTCTCTCCGGTGAGATAGGAGCCGGTTGAAGCTGCTTCAAGCATACCGATTTCTTTGCAGTCTCTGAGCAGCGGAATTTGGACTACGTGGCCCAAACCTCCTGGAGATTCGAGAGGCTTCTGGGCTAGATCGCGCGGAACGGAGATGCGCACGGCAGCAAGGCTGAACTCCGCGAAGATGCGGCCCTCGGCATGCGAGACCAATCGCGCAAGATCGCCGTGACGAGCGTTTTGCTGCAAATCGACGGTGAGGCGCTGCCAGAGATCCATGCGTTCCCGGAGCGTGCGATGCAATGCAGGACCGATGACGCGCTCAAGCGGCTCGAAAAGAAAAATCAGGACGAAGAGCAGGACGCTCGCCGTCGCTTCGGGCGGAAGGATCGGCTCGAGCCAGCCGCTCACTCGTCGCACGAGCGCGAGATAGAGGAGCACCAGGAACGTGGCCGAAAGCGCGTAGACGAGGTTTCGCTGAGCTCCGAAATCGAGGAAGTTGCGTCGCAACGCGAAGTAAATCAATACGGCTCCGGGTAGCACACCAAGGACAACAACTGCGGAGAGTAGATTCTCCGGGCTGGCGAAGAGCAACGCAGAGATGGCTCGCCCGAGGATCGGCGACAAAGCTAAGAGCAGCGAAACGCCGAACAGCCCAAAAAACAGACTCCGCTCCGTGGGATCTTTCGCAGACTGCGCGATTCCCAACTGCAAAGGCGCTGCTACGATCGCCGAAACGAGAACGATCAGTCCGGTTTGGCCGACCAAAGAATCGAGAAACGCGACAACTCCCAGATCGGGGTGCCGGTGAGCGGCTGTCGCTGCCACAGCAAGGCAGGTGGCCGGGATTAGGTAGAGTGAATACGAGAGAACCAGAGCGGATCCCGTGATCAGAGCGCTCCGAACTTGCCGGAGATAATCCACGTGGGTTTGAGCGACCAAAGGAACGAGGAACATGATGCCGAGCGCGATCATGCTGTTGAAGAAGAGGCGCGTCGCTTCGGGAGGCGAGGTGTAGTGAAGCTGCGAATTCACGGCTAAGAGACCACCGGCATAGATGAGGAAGAGCGAGAGGAGCAGAAGAAAAAGCACCCGTTCAAAACGGCGCGGGCGACGATGGCCGACGATCAAGGCGAGAAGGAAAAGATAGACGAGAGTGCCCGCCGTTAGCCCGATGAGCCGTACGTAGAAGAGTAGCGACACTCAAGCGCTCCCAGTACGTTCGGATTCTAGACTTTGACTGAAAGCAACTCAATGACCAAGTGTCCGAAAAATCGGACACTTATACAACTATGATTATATTGCACTTATAATCGTACAGAGAAATTTATCCGCCCGCAAAACAAATGAGCCTGATAGATAATCCTTTGACTGTCGATGGATGTTTGCTATATTAGCACTCGCTTGAGGGGAGTGCTAACCAGACTCCTCGACAAACGACACTCAGCAAACCATCGGAGGAACTGCAAAAATGGCTGTGAACATCACTCCGCTCCACGACCGCGTGTTGGTGCGGCGGACGGAAGAAAAAGAAAGCATCAAAGGCGGAATCATCATTCCCGATACGGCGAAAGAGAAGCCGCAAGAGGGTGAAGTGATCGCGGTAGGAGCCGGCAAAGTAACCGACGACGGCAAGCGTATCCCGCTGGATGTAAAAGCGGGCGATCGCATCCTGTTCGGTAAATACAGCGGCAACGACATCAAAATCGACGACGAGGAATACATGATTCTGAAGGAAGACGAAATCCTCGCCAAAATCAGCGGCGCGGCCAAAGCGGCCGGCGGCAAAAAGTAATTTCCGTGCGAGCCCGCCAAGGCGGGCCACGGCTCACCAATCCCAAGAATCCGAAAGAGGAGAAAAGTTAAATGGCAAAGCAAATCGTAACTGGTGAAGGTTCGCGCCAGGCGATTCTGCGCGGCGTCAATGCACTCGCAGACGCGGTGAAGATTACGCTCGGCCCGAAGGGGCGCAATGCGGTTATCGAAAAGAAGTTCGGCGCGCCGATCATCACCAAGGACGGCGTCACCGTAGCAAAGGAAATCGAGCTGCAGGATCCGCTCGAAAACATGGGAGCGCAGATGGTGCGTGAAGTCGCGTCGAAGACGTCCGATGTTGCGGGCGACGGCACGACGACGGCAACCGTTCTGGCCCAGGCCATCTTCCGCGAAGGCGTGAAGACAGTGGCGGCCGGCGCAAGCCCGACGGCACTGAAGCGCGGCATCGAACGAGCCGTGGAAGTGGCTGTCGAAGAAGTAAAGAGAATCCACAAGGACGTCAAAGGCGACATGATCGCGCAAGTCGGCACGATCAGCGCCAACAACGACAAGCAGATCGGCTCGATCATCGCCGAGGCCATGAAGAAGGTGGGCAAGGACGGCGTCATCACCGTTGAGGAATCCAAGACGATGGAGACGACGCTCGAAGTGGTCGAAGGTATGCAATTCGACCGCGGCTATCTCTCGCCCTATTTCGTTACGGACCCCGAGAGGATGGAGTGCGCGATGGAAGACGTCCGCATCCTGATCCACGAAAAGAAAATCAGCTCGATGAAGGACCTGCTTCCCCTTCTCGAACAGATCGCCAAGATGGGCAAGCCATTGCTGATCATCGCGGAAGACGTCGAGGGCGAAGCGCTCGCGACTCTCGTGGTGAATAAGCTCCGCGGGACGCTGCAATGCGCCGCCGTAAAGGCTCCTGGCTTCGGCGATCGCCGCAAGG